>DATDNT010000100.1:0-86768 GCA_036518135.1 Gaiellaceae bacterium
TTACGCCTTCGTCGCCGGCGACAACGGCAGCAAGACCTTCACCGCCACCCTCACCCAGGCAGGCGCCCGCACGATCACCGCCACCGACACCGTCACCGGCACGATCACCGGCACCACCGGCACCATCACCGTCAACCCCGCGGCCGCCGCGAAGCTGACGATCACCGGGTCGGCGACGCAGACGGCGGGCCAGGCGCAGGGCCTCGCGATCACCGCCTACGACGCCTTCGGCAACGTGGCCACGGGCTATACCGGCGACCACCAGCTCACGTTCTCGGGCGCGAACCCGTCGCCCGCGCCGTCGACGGCCCCGACGGTCACGGACAAGACGTCGGCCGCCGTCCCGTTCGGCTCCGCGACGACGATCACGTTCGCGAACGGCGTGGCCACGGCCGGCGGCTCGCTGAAGCTCTACGACGCCGAGAACGCCACGATCGCCGTCACCGACGGGTCGATCTCCGCGGCGGGCGCCGACGCCCTCGCGGTCGCGGTGGCACCCGGCGCGCTCGCGAAGTTCGCGCTCCAGCTGACCTCGCCGCAGGCGAACGGCGCCGCGTTCACCGGCGCGAACACGCTGACTGCCGAGGATGCCTACGGCAACGTCAAGTCGAGCTTCAGCGCCTTCGCCGACCACGTCACCGTCACGGCGAACGCGCCGCTCGGAGGCGTCGTCTCGGGCCTCCACGGCGCGAACGTCCTCAACAATGCCGCCGACTTCGTCAACGGCGTCGCCGACCTCACGTCGCTCGGCCTGACGTACACCGGCAACGCTGCATCCGGCACGTTCACGGCGACGGCGGGCAGCGGCCCGAGCGGGACCTCGGGCCTGGTCAACGTGCACGCCGCCGCCGCGACCCGCCTCGTGCTCACGGGCGCCGCGGCGCAGACGGCCGGCCAGGCGCAGACGATCACCGTCACGGCCGAGGACCTCTCGGGCAACACCGACACGACCTACACCGGCGACCACTCGCTCACGTTCTCGGGCGCCGCGCCGGTCGGCTCGTTCAACCCGACGGTCACAGACAAGTCTGGGAGCGCGGTCGCCTTCGGCACGGCGACGACGCTGACGTTCACGAACGGCGTCGCGACGGCCGGCGGGTCGATGGTGCTCTACAAGGCGCAGAACGCGACCGTCGCAGCAACGGACGGCGCGATCTCCGCAACGGGCGCCGACCGCCTCGGCGTCGCCGTCTCCGCGGCGCCGATCTCGAGCTTCTCGCTCGCCGCAGCCTCCACCGCGCCGACGGCAGGCGCCACCGACTCCCTGACGGTCACCGCCCTCGACCCGTACGGCAACACGGCGACGTCCTACGCCGGTGACCACGCCGTCACCTTCGGCGGCGCGGGCTCGTCCGCGTCCCCGGCGACGGCACCGACGGTCACCGACAAGACGGGAAGCGCGATCGCCTTCGGGACGGCGACGACGCTGACGTTCACGAGCGGCGTCGCAACGGCCGGCGGGACGATGCAGCTCTACAAGGCGGAGACCGCACACGTCACGGTCGACGACGGGGCCCACTCGAACGGCAGCGGCCTCGCGCTGTCGGTCTCCGCGGGCGCGCCCGCGAAGCTCGCGATCACGCAGGTGAACGGCGGAAGCTCGCCGACCGCCGGCGCCGGCTTCCCCGTCGTCGTGCAGTCGCAGGACCCGTACGGGAACGCGTCGGCTGTCTCGACCGGCACCGCGTTCGGCTTCTCGCGCGCGGCGGGCACCGGGACGCTCGGCGGCACCGCCGGCGGCACGATCGCGGCGTCGCAGAGCCAGGTCACCGTCACCGGGGTCACGTACTCGAAGGCCGAGCCCGGCGTGCAACTGACGGCAACGCGCACCTCCGGAGACAACCTCACCGCCGGCACCTCCGCGGCCTTCACCGTCTCGGCACTCGCCGACCGACTCGTCGTGACCTCCGTGAACGGCGGCGGCAACCCCGTCGCAGGCACGCCGTTCTCGGTGACGGTCGAGGCGCACGACGGGAACGGGAACCCGGGCAACGTCAACGCGTCAACGGACGTCGTTCTCAGCCTCAACACCGGCACCGGCACGCTCGGCGGCACGCTCACGGGCACGATCCCCGCGGGCCAGAGCCAGGTGACGATCAGCGGCGTCACCTACGGCAAGGCCGAGAGCGGCGTGACCGTCGGCGTCGTGCGGACGAGCGGCGACAACCTCCTCGCCGGCGTCAGCGCATCGTTCACCGTCGACCCGGGTGCCGCCTCGAGGTTCGTGATCACAGGCTCTGCGACCCAGACGGCCGGGACGCCGAACACGCTCACGATCGCCGCCGAGGACGCGAACGGCAACGTCGCCACCGGCTACACCGGCGACAAGTCGCTCACCTTCTCGGGCGCGTCGACGATCGGCTCGAACGCGCCGACCGTCACCGACAAGAGCGGCGCGGCCGTCGCGTTCGGAACCGCGACGACGGTGACGTTCGCGTCCGGCGTTGCGACCGCGGGCGGCTCGATGGTGCTCTACAAGGCGGAGTCTGCGACGATCGCAGCGGCAGCGACGGGTGTCACGACCACCGGCGGCGACCGGCTGGCGGTGACCGTCACGCCGGCGTCGACGAGCCGGTTCGTCGTGAGCACCACAGCCGGCACCCCGCAGACGGCGGGCACGCCCTTCAGTGTCACGGTCACGGCGAAGGACCAGTTCGACAACGTGACGCCGTCGTACGCCGGCACCGTCGACTTCGGCTCGACAGACGGCCAGGCCATGCTGCCGTCGCAGTACGTCTTCACGACCGGCGCCGGCAACGACAACGGCACGCACGTCTTCACCGGCGTCGTGCTGAAGACGGCCGGCAGCGAGAGCGTCGCGGTAACCGACCACGCCGCACCCGGCATCACGGGCACGAGCCCGACCCTCAGCGTCGAGGCGGCGGCGGCCGACCACCTCGTCGTCGCGACGAGCGCCGGCGCCCCCGACACCGCGGGCTCCGCGTTCGACGCGACGGTCACGGCGAAGGACGCGTACGGCAACACCGACACGAGCTACACCGGCACCGTCGACTTCACGTCGAACGACCCCGCGGCCGTCCTACCCGCCTCCTACGCATTCCAGGCGGGCGACGGCGGGACGCGCAGCTTCCCCGGCGGCGTCACCCTGAAGACCGCGGGCGCGGCTCGCACCGTCACCGCCACCGATCACGCGAACGCGTCGATCACCGGCACCGCCCACGTCGACGTATCCGCCGCCGCAGCGACGCACCTGTCGGTGACGACGACCGCCGGCGCGCCGCAGACGGCCGGTGTGGCCTTCGCCACGACCGTGAGCGCGCGCGACGCCTACCAGAACGTCGCCGACGCGTACACCGGCACCGTCCACTTCACCTCGACGGACCCGCAGGCGGCGCTGCCCTCCGACTACACGTTCACGGCGGGCGACAGCGGGTCGCACACGTTCGCAACCGTCGCGCTCGAGACCGCCGGATCGCGCACCGTCACCGCGACCGACACCGTCACCGGCTCGATCGCCGGGTCGAGCAGCGCGATCACCGTCGCACCCGCGGCAGCGGCCAAGTTCGTCGTCACCGGTGCCGGCTCCCAGACCGCAGGCGCGTCGCAGTCGATCACCGTCACCGCCTACGACGCGTTCGGCAACACCGCCTCCGGCTACACGGGGCCGAAGACGGTGACGTTCTCCGGCGCCTCGTCCTCCACGAGCCCGGTCACCGCGCCGACCGTCGCCGGCGCGGCGTTCGGCACCGGCACGTCCCTCACCTTCACGAACGGCTCCGTCACGGCGCCGCTGAGCCTCTTCCGTGCCGAGACGGCGCACGTCGTCGCGACCGACGGCGGCGTCACGACGACCGGCGCCGACCGTCTCGACGTGAACGTCGCGGCAGCGGCCGCGAGCAGGCTCGACGTGACGACGGCCGCAGGCACCCCGCAGACGGCCGGCACGCCGTTCTCCGCGACGGTCACGGCGCGCGACCCGTACGGCAACGTCGCCGACTCGTACACCGGCGGTATCCACTTCACGACGACGGATCCGCTGGCGGCCCCCGGCACGGGCCTGCCCGCCGACTACACGTTCGTCGCGGGCGACGGCGGCACCCACACGTTCACCAACGCCGTGACGCTGCGGACCGCGGGCTCGCAGACCGTGACCGCGACCGACACCATCCTCCCCGGCATCAACGGCTCGAGCTCGAGCGTGACGGTGTCGCCTGCTGCGACCGACCACTTCGTCGTCTCCTCCTCGGCCGGCAGCCCGCAGACCGCCGGCGGCGCGATCGACCTGACCGTCGTCGCGAAGGACGCCTACGGCAACACGACCCCCGCCTACGCCGGCACCCCGGTCTTCACCTCCAGCGACCCGCAGGCCGTGCTGCCGTCCGGCTACACCTTCACCTCCGGCTCCCACACCTTCACCGGCGGCGTCACCCTGAAGACGGCAGGCGCCCAGACCGTCACCGCCACCGACGGCCCGGTCAGCGGCCAGACCTCGATCACCGTCGGCCCCGCCGCCGCCGACCACTTCACCGTCACCACCTCGGCGGGCTCGGTCAACGCGGGCAGCGCGCTCGACCTCACCGTCACCGCCAAGGACGCCTACGGCAACACCGACACCAACTACACCGGCACCGCCCACTTCACCTCGAACGACCCACAGGCAAGCCTGCCCGCCGACTACACCTTCAGCTCCGGCAGCCACACCTTCACCGGCGGCCTCACCCTCAAGACCGCCGGCAGCCGCACCGTCACCGCCACCGCCGGCCCCGTCACCGGCACCAGCGCCGCAGTCGCGGTGAGCCCGCTCGCCGTGTCGTCCCTCGAGCTGTCGGCCGCGACGACGACGCCGACCGCCGGCGCCGGCGACGCGATCACCGTCACCGCGCGCGACGCCTACGGCAACGTCGCCACGTCGTACACCGGCAGCCGGTCGCTCACGTTCGGCGGCGCCGGGTCGATCGGCGCGAACGTGCCGGTCGTCGACGGAACGGCCTTCGGCGCCGGGACGAGCATGAGCTTCTCGGGCGGGGTCGCGACGGCCTCGATGACCCTGTACAAGGCGGAGTCCGCACAGGTCACCGTCACCGACGGCACGCACGGGAACGGCGCAGGCCTGCCGGTGACGGTCGGCGCCGCGGCCGACTCCGACCTGGCGATCACGAGCGTGAACGGCGGCGCCTCGCCGACGGCGGGTGCGGGCTTCCCGGTCGTCGTCGAGTCGCACGACACGTACGGGAACCGCTCGCCCGTCGCCGCGGCCACCTCGTTCGGCCTCACGCGCGCGGCCGGCAGCGGCACGCTCGCCGGCACCGTCACCGGCACGATCGCCGCGGGACAGTCGCAGGCGACGGTCAGCGGCGTCACGTACACGAAGGCCGAATCCGGCGTCCAGCTGACGGCGACGCAGACCTCCGGCGACACCCTGAACGCCGGCACGTCGGCGGCGTTCACCGTCTCCTCGCTCGCCGACCGCCTCGTCGTCACGGACGTCAACGGCGGCGCCGACCCGACGGCCGGCGCCGGCTTCGCCGTCACCGTGCAGGCGCAGGATGCGAACGGCAACCCCGGCAACGTCGCGTCCGCCACCAACGTCCAGCTCTCGCTGAGCACCGGCTCCGGCACGCTCGGCGGCACGCTCGGCGGCCAGATCCCGGCCGGCCAGAGCCAGGTGACGATCAGCGGCGTCACGTACACGAAGGCGGAAGTCGGAGTGAAGCTCGGCGCCTCGCGCACGACCGGCCCGCTCCTCGTCGCCGGCGTCAGCGCGGCGTTCACGGTCGACGCCGGCGCGGCGGCGAAGTTCGTCGTCACGGGCTCCGGCACGCAGACGGCGGGCACGCCGAACCAGCTCACGATCACCGCGGAGGACGTGAACGGGAACGTCGCGACCGGCTACACCGGCGACAGGTCCGTCACGCTCTCAGGCGCGAACGCCTCGTCGAGCCCGGCGACCACGCCGACGGTGACCGACAAGGCGAACGGCGCGGTCGGCTTCGGCACGCCGGCGACGCTGACGTTCACGAACGGCGTCGCGACCGCCGGCGGCTCGATCGTCCTCTACCGCGCCGAGACGGCGACGATCGTCGCCACCGCGGGCCCGATCACGACGACCGGCCCTGACGCGCTGCCGGTCGTGGTCTCCCCCGCCTCGACGAGCCGCTTCGACGTCACGGCTCCCGCGACGTCGACGGCAGGCTCGCCGTTCGACCTCACGGTCACCGCGAAGGATGCGTGGGGGAACACCACGCCCACGTACGGCGGCACCGTCCACTTCACCTCGTCCGACGGCGGTGCGGTCGTCCCGAGCGACTCCTCGCTCTCGTCCGGCACGCGGACCTTCACGAGCGGCGTCACGCTCCGGACGTCGGGCAGCCAGACGGTGACGGCGACCGACGGCGCGCTGACGGGGCAGGCGTCGGTGGCGGTGTCGGCGGCGGCAGCGATGAAGCTGCGTCTCGCCGGCTCCGCGACGCAGACCGCGGGCACCGCCCAGGCGCTCACCATCAGCGCGTACGACCAGTACGGCAACGTCGCGACGGGCTACACCGGCGACAAGCAGCTGACGTTCGCCGGCGCGAGCGCGTCCGGCTCGCCCGTCACGCAGCCGACGGTCACGAGCAAGTCGGCCGCCGCGATCGCCTTCGGGTCCGCGACGACGGTCACCTTCACGAACGGGGTCGCGACCGCCGGCGGGTCGATGAAGCTGTACGCCGCCGAGAACGCGACGATCACCGCGACCGACGGCACCCTGTCGGCGACGGGGCCGGACGCGCTCGCGGTCGCGGTGTCGCCGGCGGCGCTCTCGAAGTTCGCGTTCCAGCTCGCGTCGCCGCAGACGAACGGCGTCGCGTTCGCGGGCACCGACACGCTGACCGCGGAGGACGCGTACGGCAACACCGTCACGACCTTCAGCGCGCTCGCCGACCCCGTCACCGTCAGCGCGAACGGCGCGCTCGCCGGCGCGGTCACCGGCCTCTCCGGCGGCAACGTCCTGAACGGCGCCGGCGACTTCTCGAACGGCGTCGCGACCCTCACGGGTTCGCTCACCTACACCGGCCCGAGCGGCGCCGGGACGTTCACGGCGACCGCCCAGAGCGGCAGCGCCGGCACGTCCGCCTCCGTCACCGTCTCGCCCGGCGCCGCGACGAAGTTCGTGCTCGGCGGCAACCCGACGCAGACGGCCGGCGCGTCGCAGTCGCTCGCGATCACGGCCGAGGACGGCTCCGGGAACACGGCGACCTCGTACACGGGGAGCCATTCGCTCACGTTCTCCGGCGCCGGGACGGTCGGCAGCTTCGAACCGGCGGTCGCCGGCACGGCGTTCGGCTCCCCCACCTCGGTGTTCTTCACCGCGGGCGTCGCCTCGCCGACGCTGACGCTCTACCGGGCCGAGACCGCCCGCGTCGTCGCCACCGCGGGCTCCGTCACGACGACCGGCGCCGACCGGCTGGCGGTCGCAGTCTCGGAGGCGGCGCCCGACGCCGCCGCGTCGGTGATCTCGGCGTCGCCGGCGACGCAGACGGCGGACGGCACGAGCGCGATCGGGATCACCGTTCAGGCGAACGACGCCTACGGCAACCACGAGCCCGCCGGCGGCTCCACCGTCGTCCTCGACACGACGCGCGGGACGCTCGCCGGCGTGGTCGACAACTCCGACGGCAGCTACTCGTCGTCGCTCACCTCCACGTCGGCCGGCGCCGCGACGATCAGCGGCACGCTCGACGGGACGCCGATCGGCGCGACCGTGGCCGTCACGTTCACGCCCGGCCCCGTCGACGCCGCTCGCTCGACCCTCACGCCCGTCGGCAGCACGATCGCCGCCGACGGCGTCGCCACGCGCGTGCTGGCCGTGCAGGCGAAGGACGCGAACGGCAACGACCTGACGACCGGCGGAGCGACCGTCGCGATCACGCAGCAGTCCGGCACCGGCTCGATCTCGAGCGTCTCGTACGCCGGCAGCGGCCGGTACACGGCGACCGTCACGTCGCCGACGAGCGTCGGCTCCGGCGTCTTCGTCGCGACGATCAACGGCCAGGCGGTGAAGTCGGGGACGGCCGCACAGACCCAGGCGACCGTCAACTACGCCGCCGGGAACGCGACGAAGCTCGCGATCACGAGCGTCCCCGCGACGGCGTCCGCCGGACAGGACTTCTCGGTGACGATCGAGGCGGAGGATGCGAACGGCAACCCGGCCGTCGTCGGGCAGGACACCGACGTCGCGCTCGCACTCGCCTCGAGGAGCGGCGGCGGCGCGGCCGGCAGCCTCACCGGCACGACCTCGACCATCGCCGCCGGCGACAGCTCCGTCACGCTCTCGCACGTCCAGTACACGAAGGCCGAGGACGTCACGCTGGATGCGACGCGGACGGCGGGCGACGCGCTCGCCGCGGCGCCGGCCTCCACGACGATCAGCGTCGGCCCGGGCACCGCGAGCGGCGCGACGTCGACCCTCACCCCCACCGCGGCGACGCTCACCGCCGACGGCTCGACGCAGGTGCTGACCGTCCAGGTCGAGGACGCGTTCGGCAACGCACTCACCTCGAGCGGCGACACCGTCACGATCACGCGCCAGTCCGGTGCGGGCTCGGTCGGCTCCGCCGTGTACGCCGGGAACGGCCGGTACACGGCGACGGTGACCGCCCCGACCACGGTCGGCTCGGGCACGTTCGTCGCGACCGTGAACGCGCAACCCGTGAAGTCGGGCACGGCAGCTCAGACGCAGTCGACGGTCACGTACGTCCCGGGCCCGGCCGACGCCGCGCACTCGACGCTGACGCCCGCGGCGGCGAACGTGACCGCGGGCGGCTCGACGCAGGTGCTGACGCTGCAGGTGAAGGACGCGAACGGCAACGACCTGACGACCGGCGCCGACACGGTCACGATCACGAAGCAGTCGGGCACCGGCTCGATCGGCTCGGTCACCTACGCCGGCAACGGCCGCTGGCAGGCGACGGTCACGTCGCCGGCCCTCACCGGGTCGGCCGTGTTCGCCGCGACCGTCAACGGCACCGCCGTGCCGGGGACGTCCACGCTGACCTACGTGTCCGGCAACGCGGTCGCCTCCCAGTCCACGCTCGCCCCGGCGAGCTCGTCGATCACCGCCGACGGCGCCTCGACGCAGGTGCTGACGGTGCAGGCGCGGGACGCGGGCGGCAACGCGCTGACCGCGGACACCGCGACGGTGACGATCACGAAGCAGTCGGGCAGCGGCTCGATCGGCGCCGTCACGTACGCCGGCGGCGGCCGGTACACGGCGACGGTCACCGCGCCGACGACCTCCGGCTCGGGCGTCTTCGAGGCAACCGTCAACGGGCAGCCGCTCTCGGCCACCGCGACCGTCGCGTACGCGCCGGGCGCCCCCGACGGCGCCCGGTCGACGGTGGTGGCGACGACGCCGACGCCGTCGACGGACGACGCGCCGGGGACGACGGTCACCGTCACCGTCCTCGACCCATTCGGCAACCCCGTCCCGAACACGCCCGTCACGCTGACGCCCGACACCGGCAGCTCGACGATCGCGCCGGCCCTGCAGCCCGTGAACACGAACGCGAGCGGCGTCGCCGCCTTCGACGTCACCGACGCCGTCGCCGAGACGGTCGTCTACTCCGCGACGGCCGGCGTGACGCCGGTGACGCAGACGGCGGCGGTCTCGTTCCAGCCGGGCGCCCCGGCGCAGGCCCTGTTCGGGCAGCAGCCGACGAACGCGACCGCGGGCGCGACGATCGCGCCGGCGATCACCGTCCGGATCCTCGACGCGCACGGAAACCTCGCCGCCACGAGCGAGAACGTGACGCTCGCCGGTGCGGGCGGCTCGCCCGCGCTCTTCGGGACGACGACGGTCGCGGCCGTCGGCGGCGTCGCCACCTTCAACAACGTCGCCGTGCACACGGCGGGCGCCGGCTACAAGCTGACCGCCACGACGGCGCTGAGCGGTCTCACCGTCGACAGCGGCGCGTTCGACGTCGCCGTCGGCCCGGCGAGCGCCGCCGACTCGAAGCTCGCGGTCGACAAGACCCAGATCAACCACGACGGCAGCTCCGGCAACGTCGCCGTCACCGTGACGGCATACGACGCCTACGGGAACCGCGAGCCGGCGGGCGGCGCGACCGTCGTCGTCGCGACGTCGCTCGGCAGCGCCTCCGGCGTCACGGACAACGGCGACGGCACGTACGGCGCCACCGTCAGCCCGACGGGCACGAACGGCACGGCGCACATCACCGCGACGCTCGACGGCTCGGCCGTCGGCCAGTCGAAGGACGTCCAGATCGTCGATCCCGTGCCCGTGACGGTCATCGACTCCGGCCCGAGCGGCGCCGTCGCCTCGAGCACCGCGGCGTTCACGTTCCACTCCACGAACTCGTCGCCCTCGTTCGAGTGCAGCATGGACAGCACGACGGCGTATTCGTCGTGTCCCGCGTCCTACACCGGGCTCGCCGACGGCTCGCACACGTTCCGCGTCCGCGGCTTCAACGGCAACGGCACCGGCACTCCCGCCGCGCAGTCCTTCACCGTCGACACGACCGGCCCGACGGTCGCGCTGACGACCGCGCCCGGCGCCTACACGAACAACGCGACCGAGCCGCTCGCCGCGTCGGCGTCCGACGCGACGACGAGCGTGAGCTCCGTCGACTTCTTCTTCGCCGCCCACGGCAGCGCCTGCGCCACCGGCACGCTGATCGGCACCGACACCACGAGCCCGTACGACAGCATCGCGTGGACGACGCCGTCCGACGGCCAGTACGACCTGTGCGCCGTCGCCACCGACGCGGTCGGCAACTCCACCACCTCGGCGCTCGTGACGACGACCGTCGACCAGACGCCGCCGACGGCGAGCCTCGCGGCACTCGGCGCATATGCCCGCGGCAACCTGACGCTCACGCCGACGACGGCCGACAACCTGGCCGGCCTCGCGACGACGCGCCTCGAGGTCGCCGCCGCCGGCAGCGGCGTCTGGTCGACGGTCACTTCCCCGTACGACACGACGTCGCGCTCCGACGGCAGCTACGACTTCCGCGTCGTCGCGATCGACCGCGCCGGCAACCGCACGGACTCGGCGGCGCGCACGACGCTCGTCGACAACACGCCGCCCGCGACGAACGTCGACACGCCGGTCGCGAACGCCGACGTCCGCGGGACGATCGGGCTGAGCGCGACCTCGTCCGACACAGGCTCCGGCCTCGGCTCGACGACCTTCGAGATCTCGCCGCACGGCGCCGGCACCTGGTCGCCGGTCGCGGCGTCGTTCGACACGACGGCGAAGCCCGACGGCCTCTACGACGTCCGCTCGGTCGCGACCGACAACGCCGGGAACCAGGCGGCCTCGACCCCGGTCCAGATCCGGATCGACAACACGCCGCCGACGGCGACGCTCGGGACGCTCGCGCAGTACGTGCGCGGCTCGATCGCGCTCGACTCGACCGGCACCGCCGACGCAGGCTCGGGCCTCGCGAGCGTGGCGTTCCAGATCGTGAGCCACGGCGGCAGCGGCTGGTCGCCGGTCACCTCGCCGTTCGACACGTCGTCGCAGGCGGACGGCTCGTACGACGTCCGCGTCCATGCGGTCGACAACGCCGGGAACACCGCCGACTCGCCGGTGCAGACGATCGTGATCGACAACACCGCGCCGAACAACGTCACGCTCGACGCACCGGCGGCCGCGGCCGTCGTCCACGGCACGATCCCGCTGTCTGCGACCGCGCAAGACGTGACGTCGGGTATCGCGAGCACCGTCTTCCGCGCCGCCGCCGCCGGGACCCTCGGCGCGAACCCGTGCAACCAGTTCGGAACGGCGCTCACTTCGCCGTTCGACACGACGGCGCTCACCGACGGCCACTACGACCTGTGGGTCGCGGCCACGGACCGGGCCGGCAACGGCCGCTGCTCGGTCGTCCCGCACGACGTCACCGTCGACAACACGCCGCCGGTGACGCACGACGATGCTCCGTTCGGCGCGCGCAACGCGGACGTGACCGTCACGCTGTCGGCGACCGACAACCTCACCGGCGTCGCAACGACCGAGTACCGCCTCGACGGCGGCTCGTGGACGACCGGAACGAGCATCGTCGTCCCCGCCCCCGCGAACCACTCGAACGACGGCGTGCACACGATCGACTACCGCTCGACCGACGGCGCCGGGAACGTCGAGGCGACGAAGTCGACGTCCGTCACGATCGACACGACCGCGCCGTCCGGCTCCGCCGTCGACCCGTCGAACATCCTCAGCGGCACCGTCTCGCTGACCGCGTCGCCGACGGAGACCGACATCGCCTCGGTCAGGTGGGAGTTCCGCCCGGCCGGCAGCCTCGGGCCGTACACGACGATCGGCACCGACAACACGGCGCCGTGGACGATGTCGTGGATCACCACGGGGCCGTCGACGCCCGACGGTCAGTACGACGTCCAGGTCGTGTTCACCGATACGACCGGCAACACCTCGGTGCAGCCGCTCTCGACCAAGACGATCGACAACACGGCGCCTGCGAGCGCGACGGTCACCGCGCCCGCCGCCGGCAGCGACGTCGGCGGCGTGATCGCGTTCGCCTCGTCTGCCACCGACGCGACGACGTCGATCGACAACGCGCGCACGACGTACGAGGTCGAGGCGACCGGCGACAGCGCGTTCGCTCCCGTCTCCGGTTCGAGCTGGAACAGCACGTCGAAGCCCGACGGGCCCGCACAGGTGCGCGTCGCGGTGTGGGACGTCGCCGGGAACGGCCCGACGTACTCCGCGCCGGTGGCGTTCACGATCGACAACACCGCGCCGTCGGTGAGCCTCACGGCGCCGGCCACGACGAACGGCGTGGCGGGCCTCAGCGCGACCGGGTCCGCCGACATCGCGTCCGTGAAGTACGAGTACACGGTTCACGGCGGGTCGAGCTGGACGGGGATCGGCACCGCCTCGAGCGCGCCGTTCGCGAAGGCATGGAACACGGCCGCGCTCTCCGAGGGCCTCTACGACGTGCGCGCGACCGCCACCGACGGCGGCGGCAACACCGGCACCGACGTCAAGACCGTGCTCGTCGACCGAACGGGCCCGACCGGCACCCTGACGGCTCCGGCCGCGGGCGCAACGGTCGGCGGCACGAACGTGCCGCTCGCCGCGACCGCGACCGACGACGCCTCGGGCGTCGCGAGCGTCGAGTTCCAGTACCGGCTGCACGGCTCGGGCAACCCGTTCACCGACGCGGCGACCGACACGAGCTCGCCCTACGGCGCGGCGTGGGACGTCACCGGTCTGACCGACGGCCAGTACGACGTGCAGATCCTGGTCACGGACAACGCCGGGAACACGACCGTCGCCGGCAGCCGCGTGATCGACGTCGACACGACGGCGCCGACCCTGAGCGGGTTCTCGGTGGCCTCGCCCGCCGCCGGGACGTTCCCGCTCTCGGTGACGACGAGCGGCGACACGACGCGGGTGACGTACGCGATGCGGCCGGCCGGCGGGAGCACGTGGTCGACGATCGGCAGCGCGACGACCGGCACGACTTTCCGGCTGCCGTTCGACTCGACGACCGTCACGGACGGCGGCTACGACTTCCGCGCCGCCGCCGAGGACCAGTTCGGAAACACGGCGGTGCTCGTCGCCTCCAACGTGACGATCGACAACACCGCGCCGACCCTCACGGGCTCGAGCCCGACCGACGGTGCCGTCGTCCCGGCGCTCGCGAGCGTCACGGCGACCGCGAGCGAGCCGCTCTCGGCCGTCAGCTCGCTGCGCCTCGACGACCAGCCCGCCGCATTCGTGCCCGCGATCAGCGGCGCGAACGTGACGTTCCCGGTGGGCGCGGTGCCGAACGGCAACCACGCGCTCACCGGCAAGCTCGTCGACCTCGTCGGCAACGAGCATCCGTTCCGCATCAACTTCACCGTCGACGACGGGACGATGACGGACGTCCCGCCGACGTCGATCAACGTCTCGGGGGCGCAGCCCACGACGCTCGGCAGCGTCGACTCGAGCGCGACGGTCACCGTCCCGGCGAACGTCTGGCAGCGCGCCGTGCCGACACCGCAGGACTGGCTCGTCCTCCGCGTCGACCCGATCCCGGCGACGTCGCCGCTCGTCACGCCGCCGCCGCCGTCGTCCGGCTCCACCTTCTCCTACGCGGAGACCGTCGTCGACGTCCGGATGTTCTGGAACCTCTCCGGGAACGACGAGCACGACTTCGACGCGCCGATCCAGATCGACCTCACCGACGCGACCGGCACCGGGACGCCGGCGACGAAGGAGACGACAACCCCCTGGCGCGCAATCGACGCGTGCGCGGCTCCGGGCACGCTGCCTGCGAACGCCCCCGACTGCTACTGGCGCGCGGGCGGGATGGTGCACATCCTCACGCGCCACCTGTCGATCTTCGCGATCCTCAACGGCTTCCAGATCACGGCGAAGCTCGTGCCGCCGATCGACTTCGCGGCCGTCGTCGCCTCCGACGGGCTGACCCTCCGCTGGGCGCCCGGCGTGCCGACCGACGAGCTCCGGCTGTACACGCTGTACGCCGACGGCACGGCGATCGGGACGTACGGGCCGCAGCAGTTCGAGGCGAAGCTCGGGCAGATCGCGTCCGACGACACCCGGCGGTTCTGGATGACCGAGACGAACACCTTCGGCGGCGAGAGCGGCCCGTCGACGGTCATGCGCGCGGTGCCCCCGGTTGCCGGGCTGACCGTTGCCGACGCCACGCAGGCGCTGGCGGCACGCACGTTCACCGTCGGCACCGTGACGCCGGTCTTCGCGCCGGGCGTGCCGGCCGGCACGGTCGTCGGCCCGACGGACGTGGCGGTGCAGACGGAGGGGACGCCGGTCGACCTGCAGGTCGCGTCGTCCTCTGCGCCGCACAGCCTCTTCGCCTTCAGCGTCGCCTCCGCCCCGCGGGCTCGGATCACGGCCTCGGGCTTCGTCGGCCGCGTCCTCCTGACCGAGCGCGGACGCGTCGACGTGACGCTCGACGCCCGGCCGTACGTGCGCATCCAGCGGTGGCACTTCTTCCACGTGAGCCCGGGCGCCACGATCCTCCGGCTGAAGCTGCGCACGCCGCTCCGGCCCGGGACGTACCGTCTCTACTGGAAGGCGACCGGCGAATCGTCGCGGCAGGTCGCGCGCCGGATCACGCCGCTGCGGATGCTGCCGAACCGCGGCTCGTTGCACGCAGGCTCGCCGCCGGACGTGGTCGTCGTCACGTCGCCGCGGCTCGAGCAGAGCGCCGCCTCGCTCCCCGGCCGCGTCCACCCGCTGACGGCAGAGCAGACGTACCTCTACGCGACCTACCACGACGTGCCGGTGATCGCCGTCGACGCGTCGGCGCCGCACCTCGTCGCGAGCCTGCGCACGGTGTTCCCGTCGACGAACGTGGTCGCGGTGCCGCGCAACACGTCGGCGCAGAAGCTTCGTGCGCTGATCGCCGCCGCGCTGAAAGGCCGCTAGCGCTCGCCGCCGGGGCGCCAGAGCGGCTCGTCGCCGCCGGCGTTCGCCGCGCGCGCGAGGATGAACAGCAGGTCCGAGAGGCGGTTGAGGTAGATCGCCGCGAGTGGGTTCACGCCCTCCGCCGCGAGCGCCGTCCGTTCCGCGCGCCGGCAGACGGCGCGCGCGACGTGCAGCCGCGCCGCCGTCTCCGTGCCACCGGGGAGCACGAAGCTCTTCAGCTCGGCGAGCGGCTCGTTCGCCTCGTCGCACCACTCCTCGAGCCGGTCGATCGCCGACTGCTCGACGCGCAACCTGCCGTCGTCCTCCGCGAACGGCACCGAGAGATCCGCGCCGAGGTCGAACAGCTCGTTCTGGATCCGCTGCAAGCGTGGGTCCTCCGCGGAGACATTCGCCCAGCCGACCAGCGAGTTCAGCTCGTCGACGTCGCCGTACGCCTGAACACGCGGGTCGAGCTTCGACACGCGCGAGCCGTCGCCGAGGGACGTCTCTCCCCGGTCGCCGCCGCGCGTGTAGATGCGCGTCAGGCGAACGGGCTCGTCAGGCCGGCGTCGCGACAAGCTCTTGTCTTCCGAGGATCGACCGCGCGATCACGATGCGCTGGATCTCGCTCGTCCCCTCGTAGATCTCGGTGATCTTCGCGTCGCGGTAGTAGCGCTCGACGGGGAACTCCTTCGTGTAGCCGTAGCCGCCGAGCACCTGGATCGCCTCCGCGGTCTGGCGACGCGCCATCTCGGACGCGAACAGCTTCGCCTTCGCGCCCGCCTCCGTGTGCGGTCGGCCCTGGTCCTTCAGCCACGCCGCGCGCAGCACGAGCAGCCGCGCTGCGTCGATCTCCATCGACATGTCGGCGAGCTTGTGCTGGATCGCCTGGAAGTCGCCGATGCGGTGCCCGAACGCCTCGCGCTCGAGGGCGTACCGGCGCGCGACGTCGTACGCCGCCTGCGCGATCCCGACGGCCTGCGCGGCGATGCCGATCCGTCCGCCGTCGAGCGTCGCCATCGCGATCCGGAACCCGTGGTTCTGCTCTCCGATCAACCGATCGCCGTCCACGAACGTATCCACGGCGATGTCGTTCGTGACCGACGAGTTGAGCCCGAGCTTCTCCTCCGTGCGCGTGACCTCGACCTGCGTCGAGTCGAGCAGGAAGGCGGAGACGCCGCGCGCGCTGCGCGTCTCGGGATCCGTCCGCGCGAACAGCAACACGGTCCCGCCGAACGCCGCGTTCGTGATCCATTGCTTCGCCCCGCGGATGTGCCAGCCGCCGTTCTCGCGCTGCGCCGAAGTGACGAGGGACCCGGCGTCGGATCCCGAGCCGGGCTCGGTGAGCGCGAAGCAGCCGATTCCCTCGCCGCGTGCGAGCGGAGGGACGAAATGCGCGATCTGCTCGTCGGTGCCGAACTGGAGGATCGGCAGCGTGCAGGCGCTCGTATGGACCGCGACGGTCACCCCGACGCCTGCGTCCGCGCGCGAGAGCTCCTCGAGCACGAGGACGTACGACATGAAGTCCGCGCCCGCCCCTCCGTGTTCCTCCGGGACGCACACGCCGAGGAGGCCGAGCGCGCCGAGCTTGTCGAGCAGCTCGCGCGGAAACCCGTGCGCGCGGTCCCACTCGGCCGCGTTCGGCTCGATCTCGGCCGCCGCGAACTCGCGCGCGACCGCCTGGATCTCGCGCTGCTCCGGGCTCAGCTCGAAGTCCACGGGCGGCAGACTACCCCGATGAGGCTGGCCGCGACCCTGATTGCAGCGCTGGCGCTGACGGCGTGCGGGAGCCACACGCCGCGGACGCCCGAGCAGGTCGCCCGTGCGTGGAGCGCGGCGCTCGACAGGGCCGACAACGAAGCGGCGGCGAAGCTGTTCGCGGCGGGCGCGACGATCGTGCAGAACGACTCGCTCACGCTCGCAACGCATCGCGACGCGGTCGCGTGGAACGCCGCGCTGCCGTGCGGCGGCCGGATCACGCGCGTCCTCCCGCACGGCGCGAGCTCCGTGATCGTCGTCTTCCAGCTGACGGAGCGGCCGGGCCACACGTGCGACGCTCCCGGGCAGGACGCTGCCGCGCTGTTCAAGGTCGCGCACGGGAAGATCGTGCTCTGGTTCCAGACCGCGCCGCCGCCCGCCGCGCCGTCGGGGCCGACCATCTAGGAGAGCAGGGCGACGACGCGCGGCAGCCACGACCGCGCGCGGAGGACGTTCGGCCCGTCCGGGGCGAGGGCGGCCGTCTCGACCTGCAGCTGCACGAGGTCGCGAAGGGCGCGCCTCGGGTCTCGCTCCTCGAGCGCCGCCTCGACGCGCTCGCCGAATCGCTCGGGCTTGACGGAGAGCGTCTCCGCGCGCGACGCGAGACGCTTCGTCGTCGGCGGCCAGAGGCCGTTCACCGCGTAGAGGATCCTGACCATCTTCACGACGTCGGCGACCATGTACTCGAGCCGCGACGGCGTCTCGCCGGACCGCGCGATCGTCAGGTAGCCCTCCGGCGCGAACCCGCCCCACATCAGGGCAGCGTCCTCGCACACAGCGCGCACGACGGCGGCCGGCATCGGCGTGAGCCGCGCCCGCCACGCCTCGACGACGCCGGTCGTGCGGAGTGGCACTGCGTGGACGATCGCGTCGGCGGACCCGGTCACGTCGCCGTCGAGCAGGCGCTCCACCGACGCGTCGCCGAACGCGCGCGGCCACCAGATGAGCTCGACCGGCACGCCGTCGCGGTAGCCGAAGACCCGCCGCGTCGGCCCCTCCTGCGGCCCCCACGTGTCGAGCTGCTCGAGCCCCGCGACGTCGGCGTGCGCGTAGCACGCCTCGAGCGGCAGCTCCTCGTCGACGAGCAGCAGCATCTCGATGTCGGAGAGCTGGTCGGCGGCGCCGCGGGAGACGCTGCCGGTGACCGCTGCGTCGGCGACGACGTCCGCGGGGAGCGCGTCGACGATTCGCCGCGCGAGGTCGAGCAGCTCGCCGCTGCGATCGGGCGCCACGCCGCAAGGCTAGTTGCGGCGTGGCGCCCTGACGCTACTGCTGGGAGACCTGCTTCGCGTCGTAGACGCTCGACAGGTCGTTGCCGTCGCGGTCGCGACTCGACAGCGAGCCGAGGCCGAAGCGGTGCTCGATCGTCGTCAGGATCGACGTCGTGTCGTGCTCCGTGCTGTCGACGACGTAGTTCCCCGGCAGCCCCGGTGCGAGGATCAGCGCGGGGATGCGGGTGCCCGGCCCGAACAGGTCGTGCGGGCCGATCGGGTTCGTCGCGCTCGGCGGCGAGACGTGATCCCACTGTCCGCCGAACTCGTCGTAGGTGACGATGACCATCGTGTCCTTCGCGCAGGCGCTCGATTCGATGTCCTGGAGAAGCGACACGAGGTGATCGCTGCCGTTCGGCTCGCTGGCGTAGCCGGGATGCTCGTTCTCGACTCCGAGCGGCTTCACGAAGCTGACCGACGGGAGCGAGCAGGTGCTCGTGGAGCCCTGTGCGAGCGAGATGAACTCCGCCTCGTCGCGAAGGTGCGCCCGCCCGGCCGTCCCCGGCGCGAAGCTCGCGTAGTAGTTGAACGGCTGGTGGTGGAACTGGAACGACGAGTCGGGGCAGTACGGGAACGCCGGATTCGGCGCCGCCCGCGGGTCCGCGCACGTCGGCCCGGTGCCGTTCGTCCAGCCGGGCGCGCCGACGTCGCCGTCGGCGTTCGACCAACCGCCCGCGTACCACGCCCACGAGATGCCCGCCGCCGAGAGCTCGTCGCCGATCGTCGTGTTCGTCTGCGGGATCAGCTTCGCCCCGAACGTCCCCGACGGCTGGTACGGCGGCTGCATGGTGTTGACCGCGTAGTCGCCGCAGGCACGGTTCGGCACCGGCGACGGGCACACGACCGTGATCGGCCCGCGCCGAACGGTCGACGTCGGGTGGTACTGCGGGTACGCGACCGGCATGCCGTTCGAGTCGATGATCGAGTGCAGCGTGGCGGGTGCGCCGGGATAGACCGGCGTCTGCGCCGCGATCAGCCACTGATGGTTCAGGAACGAGCCGCCGAACGCCGACTGGAAGAAGTCGTCGGCGATCGCGTAGTGCGGATGGTTCGCCGCGTGCAGGTAGCGGTAGATCGGCAGCTGCGTCGTGTCGTATACGCCCATGGTCGTGCCGACCGAGTCGCTGCCGCTCATGTAGCGGTTCTGCTGCCCGCCGTTCAGCTGGTACTGCTCCTGGTAGAACTCGTGCACGAGGTCGCGTGTGCAGCCTCCGGGCGTGCCGGTGCCCTTCGCCCAGCCGTTCGACTTGTCGAACTCGTGGTGCGGCTGCGGGCACGTGGTGTCGGTCGGCTTGATGAAGTCGTCGATCGTGAACCACGTGTTCGGGAACGCGCTCGTGATCCCGTGCGTCGTGTCCGAGCAGGTGGCAGCGAGCGGCGGCGACGTCAGGTTGACGTCGAGTTGCTGGAGACACCCGAACGGAACGCCGTTCTGGTCGACCTGCGTCGTGTGCGCGGCGTCTGCGTTCGTCCGACCGTTCACGCCCTCCCAGCCGCCGTAGAGGTTGTCGAAGCTGTGGTTCTCCTCGTAGACGACCACGATGTGGTTGATCTTGTCGAGCTTGTTCGGCGCGTTCTTCGCCGCCGAGCCGCCGACGACGAGCGCCGCGGCGAGCGCACCGAGCGCGACGACCGTCGCGAGGCGCGCCCCGATGGATTGCAACATCCTCCCTCCCCTTTCGTCACGACCGCCGGCCCCGGATCGGGCCGAATGCGGCGACTATCTCACTACTTGGGCTCCGGTTCGAGCTTGTAGCCGACGCCGAAGCGGGTCTGGATGAATGAGTGCTGCGACGAGTTCCGGTCGATCTTCTGGCGAAGCCGGCGCACGAAGACGTCGACGGTGCGGTCACGGTGCGTCTCCCGCCGCCCCCACACCTTCTGCAGCAGCTCGTCGCGCGTCACCACACGGCCGCGGTCGAGCGCGAGCGTGTACAGCAGCCTGAACTCGGTCGGCGTCAGCTCGGCGCTCTTCCCGTCGACGAACGCCTGCACCTCGCGCGGGTCGATGCGCAGCTCCTCGATCTCGATCGGGTCGCCGCGCCGCTCCTCCGCGGGGCGGACGCCGCGGCGCGCCGCAGCGCCGACGCGCGCGACGAGCTCGCGCATCGAGAACGGCTTGACGAGGTAGTCGTCCGCCCCGATCTCGAGCGCGTGCACGCGGTCGTGCTCAGTGCCGCGCGCAGAGACGACGACGATCGGCGTGCCGATCCCTTCCGCGCGCGCCGTCTCGATCAGCTTCCAGCCGTCGAGCTCCGGGAGCATCAGGTCGAGGACGCACACGTCGGGGTTCTCGAACCGGAGGCGTGCGAGGCCGAGCTCGCCGCGCCCGACGACGACGGGGTCGAAGCCCGCGGCGACGAGATGGCGCGCCATCCCGTCTGCGATGACGGAGTCGTCCTCGACGATCAGGATCCTCGCCACGATCCCTACGATAGATCGACCCTTCGTTCTCCCCGGGTTGACGCGTGGTGACGATCTGGTGAACAGCTACGACGAGCTCCGCACGAGCTTCACCGCCGCCGTTTCGCACGAGCTGCGGACGCCGCTCGCGCGCATCCTCGTGCTCCTCGACTCCGCCGAGCTTCCGGGCGCGGACGTCCACGCGCTGATCGAGCAGGCGAAGGCCGAGGTCGAGGACGCGGGCGCGCTGATCAACGAGATCCTCTTCCTCTCGGAGCTCGAGAGCGGCAAGGAGATCGTCTCCCTCGGCCGCACGAACGCGTACTCGGTCCTCGACGAGGTCGCGCGGTCGCTCGAGGACGCCGCCGCGCGCGCCGGCGTGACGGTCGCCGTCGAAGGCGACCACGACGTCGACGTGCCGCTCCGGCCGCGAATGCTGCGGATCGTCGCGGAGAACCTGGCCGAGAACGCGATTCGCTACGCCGGGCACGGCTCGACGCTGACGTTGTCGGCCGCGGCCGCCGGGGACGTCGCCGTGCTCACCGCCGCGGACGACGGCGTCGGCGTCTCCGAGACGACGCTGCCGCGCCTCTTCGAGCGCTTCTACCGCGGCGACGCGGCCCGGACGACGCGCGGCACAGGGCTCGGGCTCGCGATCGTCAAGCACATCGCCGCGGCCGCGGGAGGAGACGTGGAAGCGGACGGAGGCCCCGGTCGGGGCCTCCGGATCCGCCTCAGGTTCCCGAGCTAGCGCGCGCTACGACTTCGGGATCTTCTTCATCGTCTTCTCCGCGGCGACGAGGACCGGTTTCACGGTCGACATCGGCGCGAAGGTGAGCTTCGCGGCGAACTCCGGCTTCTGACCCTGCGTCAGCGCCCAGAAGATGATCTTGCGGAGCTCGGTGCCCTTCTTGGTGCTCTTCCGGACGATCACATAGGTGTAGGTGCTGATCGGGTAGGCGAACTTCGCCGACTTCGGCGGGTTCACGATGTGCAGCTCGTTGTTCGCCGGCACCTTCGGGAACGCCGAGGCCGCGGCCTCGATCCGGCGGAGGCTCGGGAAGAGGAACTTCCCGGCGCGGTTCTGCACGGCTGCGAAGTGGATGTGGTTCTTGATCGCGTAGGCGACGTCGACGTAGCCGATCGCGCCGTCGGTGCGCGAGATCAGCCCGGCGACGCCCGACGAGCCCTTGGCTCCCTGGCCCGCCGGGAACGCCGGCTGCGTCGAGACGCCGATCTGGCTCTTCCACCGGCCGCTGACCGACGAGAGATAGTCGGTGAAGTTGTACGACGTCCCGGAGCCGTCCGAGCGGAAGACCGGGGTGATCTTCAGGTTCGGCAGGTTCGCGCCCTTGTTCAGCGCGCGGATCGCGGGGTCGCTCCAGCTCGTGATCTGTCCGAGGAAGATCTTCGCGATCACGTTGCCGCTCAGATCGAGGTGCGCGGGGCCTCCGGGCACGTTGTACGCGACGGAAGTGGCCGACAATGCCCACGGGATCTGCAGGCAGTCGGGGCACGCCTGCTGCTGCGCCGGGTTGAGCGGCGCGTCGGAGGCGCCGAAGTCGACCTGGTTGTTCGTGATCGCGGCGATGCCGGCGCCGGAGCCGACGCCGCTGTACTGGATCGTGTAGCCGAATGCCTCGCCGAGGGCGGGCGTCCAGGCTGCGACGAGCGGCTGGACGAACGTGCTGCCCGCCCCGGTGATCGTCTCGTCGGTGCTCTTGGCCGTCGCCGCGGCGGCGGCGACGAGGACGGCCGCTACGGCCGCAAGGATGGTCATGAGTCGCTTGGTCATGGCGCCAGGGTCGCGCGTCTCCTCCTTCGCGTGGGCAGCGGTCCTGTGACGACCGTGTGACGGTCCGGTTACCGCTGCAGTCCGAGCCTGCGGCGCGAGCGGTCGAGCAGGAACCGCGCCACGAGGCTCGTGACGAGCACGAACACGATGAGGACGAACGCGGCCGCCCACGCCTGCTGGTGGAGCGCCGGGTCGGCGGACTCCGAGTCGAAGAAGATCGTCAGCGGGATCGACTGCACGGAGTGCGTCGGGTTCCAGTCGACGACCTGTCCCGCGATCGCGCACGTGAAGAGGAGCGGCGCGGTCTCCCCGGCGGCGCGGGCGACCGCGAGCGTCGTCCCGGTCAGGATGCCGCCGAGCGACGTCGGGAGCACGACACGCACGACGGTCTGCCACTTCGAGACGCCGAGCGCGTAGCTCGCCTCGCGCAGATGGCTCGGCACGAGGCGCAGCACCTCCATCGTCGACCGCGCGACGAGCGGGAGCATGATCACGGCCAGTGCGAAGCCGCCTGCGAGCGCGCTCTGGTGCTGCCCGATCCCGAGCACCGGGAGCTTGACCTTCACGCACAGCGCGTAGACGAAGATGCCGATCACGATCGACGGGAACCCGTTGAGCACGTCCAGCCAGAGCCGCACCTGTTCGGACCAGACGCGCGGTGCGAACTCGCTCACGTAGATCGCGGTCAGAACGCCGATCGGGAGCGCGATCGCCGTCGCGGTCGCGACCAGCAGCAGCGAGCCGACGATCGCCGGCGCGATGCCGCCGCCGGACGCATTGAAGAAGTCGGAGCTTGCGCCCTTCGTGAAGAAGTTCCAGCTCAACGCGCCCGCGCCGCGGCTTCCGACCGACCACACGACGATCGCGAGCACGGCGATCGCCGCGGCGGCGGCCAGCACGGCGCTCCCCTCCGCGACTTTGTTCGCAAGCAGGCGGCGGCGCGCGCGCCCCGTCGCCTTCAGGCTGATCGCCGGGCTTTCCATCAGTCGCCCCCCGTCCGCTGGAACTCGAAGCGCTTCACGACGCGCTGCGCGGCGAAGTTCGTCAGGAACGTGATCACGAGGAGCACGAGCGCGAGATAGATCAGCGAGGCAATCTGCAGGTTCGTCGTCGCGCCCTGGTACTGGTTCGCGACCCGGCTCGCGATCGTGTCGCCCGGCGCGAAGAGCGTCGTCTTCAGCGGGATGAAGTTGCCGATCACCTGCGTCACGGCGATCGCCTCGCCGAGCGCGCGGCCGAGGCCGAGGATCACCGCGGCGACGACGCCGCCGCGGACCGACGGCACGACCACCGTCCTCACCATCTCCCACCGCGTCGCGCCGAGGCCGATCGAGCCTTCCTCGAGCTCGGCCGGCACCCCGAGGAAGAGCTCCCGGCAGATCGACGACGTGATCGGGATGGTCATGATCGTGAGCACGACGATCGCCGTGAAGACGGTCGACTCGGTGTGGGCGTCGCCGCCGAAGACGGGGATCCAGCCGAGGAACGAGTGCAGGAACGGCTGGACGTGGTGCGCGTCGAAAGGCGCGAGCACGTAGATGCCCCAGAGGCCGACGACGACCGACGGCACGGCGGCGAGCATGTCGACGAGCGAGCCGATCGGCGTGCGGATAGCCGGCGGCGCGAGCTCGCTCAGGAAGAGGCCGATCGCGACCGAGAGCGGCGCCGACAGCAGAATCGCGCCGAACGACGTGACGACCGTGCCGATGATGAACTCCCGCGCGCCGAACTGGTTCAGGTTCGCGTTCCACTGCGTGTGCCAGAGGAACGAGAGGTGGAACACCTTGATCGCAGGCCACGCGCCCGCGGCGACGCGCCAGATGATCAGCGCGACGACGAGCACGCCGAGAACGGAGGCGAACGCGGTCAGCCCGTAGAGCAGGCCGTCGCCGATGCGGTCGCCGGCATGCCGCGTGCGCGGCAGGGTGCCGGGAGCCGGGAGAGAGGCGGCTTCCACGCGGCCATCGTTCCAGCGGCGCGTGCCGATCGCAGCCCCCGTCACCACTCCGTCACACGACGTTCACACGGCGTGCACCCTCGGCGTCGGGTGTTGCGGAGAGACTCCACCAGTGTCCGCCATGAGCTCCATCGCCCTGCCCGCGACGCGCGCCACGGAGGTGCCGCGCGAGACCGTGTTCGAGATCGACGGCCTCACCGTCCACTACGGGAAGGCGCCGGCGGTGAAGGACGTGACGCTCGGTATCCATCGCAACGCGATCACCGCGCTGATCGGCCCGTCGGGCTGCGGCAAGTCCACCGTGCTGCGCTGCCTCAACCGCATGAACGACCTCGTGCCGAGCGCGCAGGTGACCGGGAAGGTGCTGTACCACGGCGTCGACCTGTACGGCGCCGACGTCGACCCGATCGAGGTGCGGCGTCGAATCGGGATGGTGTTCCAGCGGCCGAACCCGTTCCCGAAGTCGATCTACGACAACGTCGCCTACGGCCTGCGCATCCTCGGCATGAAGGACAACCTCGACGACCGCGTGGAGCAGGCACTGAAGGGCGCCGCGCTGTGGGACGAGGTGAAGAGCCGCCTCAAGCGCTCGGCGCTCGGGCTGTCCGGCGGCCAGCAGCAGCGCCTCTGCATCGCGCGTGCGATCGCCGTCCAGCCCGACGTGATCCTGCTCGACGAGCCGGCGTCGGCCCTCGACCCGATCTCGACGTCCGCGATCGAGGATCTCATGCACGAGCTGAAGCGCGACTACACGCTCGTGATCGTCACCCACAACATGCAGCAGGCCGCACGCGTCGCCGAGATGACGGCGTTCTTCTCGCTCGACGTGAAGGAGGACGGCTCCCGCCACGGGGTCCTCGTCGAATACGACGTGACCGAGAAGATCTTCACGCAGCCGTCCGACGAGCGGACGGAGGGCTACGTCACGGGGCGATTCGGGTGAGAACGACGTTCTCCGAGGAGCTCGCGCAGCTCGAGGCGTCGCTCCAGGAAGAGGGCGACCTCGTCCTTCGCGCCCTCCGCTCCGCGCTCAACGCGCTCGCGCGCGGCGACGAAGAACTCGCGGACGAGGTGATCGCGTTCGACGACGAGGTCGATCGCCGCTACGTGGCGATCGAGACCGGCGTCCAGTCGCTGCTCGCGCGTCAGACGCCCGTCGCGTCCGACCTCCGCCTCGTGCTGGCGATCCTCCGGATCAACCTGCACCTCGAGCGGATGGCCGACTACTGCGTGACGGTCGCGAAGCTGACGAAGCTGATGGGCGGCCTCAACGTGTCCGACGACGCGATCGCGCGCTCGATCGAGGACATGGGCCAGCGCTGCGAGCAGATGATCCGCGTCGCGCTCGACGCCTTCGCGGCCCGCGACGCCGACCGCGCGCTGACGCTCGTCGAGCTCGACGAGCTGATCGACCGCGCGAACCGCAACGCGATCGAGGACGTCCTCTCGCTCGGCGACTCGGCCGAGGAGCGCGAGTACGGCCTGCGGATGCTCGTCGTCTCACGGTGCGTCGAGCGGATCGGCGACCACGCCGTCGACATCGGCGAGCAGGTGGCGTACCTCGTCACCGGCGAGTTCCGCGAGTTCAGCGACGCGTCGCACCCCGCGTAGACTCCGCGCTCGTGAGAGAGCCCGGCGTCGAGGACGCAACGCGCCGCACGCGCCTCGCGAACGAGCGCACCTATCTCGCGTGGTGGCGCACCGGCCTCACGTCGCTGGCCGTCGCGGTCGGGGTCGGCCGCATCGCGCCCGAGCTCTCGAACGTGACCAAGTGGCCGTACGAGGTGGTCGGCGCCGGCTTCGGCGTCCTCGGGCTCGTGTTCATGTGGACCGGCTGGGCGCGCGCCCGCGCCGTGGAGTCGGCGCTCGACCGCGGCGAGTTCGCGCCGCTCGGCGTCCGCCTGCCGGCGCTCCTGCTTGCGGCCGGTCTCCTGCTCGGCGTGGCGACGACGCTGGTGCTCGTGCTGGGGCACTGAACGGCTTGACATATCGACGCACGTCGATATATTGAGATGCATCGATATGAAGACGACGTTCGACTGCTGCGTGCCGCTTGCGACTTCGACGCTCTCGCCCGAGGACGCCCAGGCGACCGCAGAGGTCTTCCGGGCGCTCGCCGACCCGGCGCGCGTCCGGATCGTGAACATGGTCGCGAACGCGAGCGAGCCCGTCTGCGCGTGCGAGTTCAACGACGCGCTCGGGCTCGCCCAGCCGACCGTCTCGCACCACCTGAAGAAGCTGACCGAAGCAGGCCTGCTCGGGCGCGAGCAGCGCGGCAAGTGGGCGTACTTCGCTCTGAAGCGCGACGCCGTCGAGAAGCTCGCGGCCGTCGCCGACCTGAAAGGAGCATGCTGCTGATGTCCACCACCGCCGAGGAGCTGAGAGAAGAAGTCCGGCGCCGGTACGCGGAGTCGGCGACGGAAGCGAGCTGCGGCTGCGGCAGCGGGTCCTGCTGCGCCGACGACGGCACAGCGAGGTTCGGAGCCGCGCTGTACGACGGCGAGCAGCGGGGTGCGCTGCCGGAGGCGGCGATGCTCGCCTCGCTCGGCTGCGGCAATCCGACGGCGGTCGCCGACCTCCACGAGGGCGATGTCGTACTCGACCTCGGATCCGGCGGCGGGATCGACGTCATCCTGTCGGCCAAGCGCGTCGGGCCGACCGGCACCGCATACGGCGTCGACATGACCGACGAGATGCTCGCGCTGGCGCGGCGGAACGCCGCAGCCGCAGGCGTGACGAACGTCCACTTCCTGAAAGGGGTGATCGAGGCGATACCGCTCCCGGCCGAGAGCGTCGACGTCGTCATCTCGAACTGCGTCGTCAACCTGTCCATCGACAAGGCCGCGGTGCTGACGGAGATCGCCCGGGTGCTGAAGCCCGATGGCCGGATCGGGATCAGCGACGTCGTCGCCGAGGACCGCCTCTCCCCCGCGGAGCGCGCGGAGCGCGGCAGCTACGTCGGATGCATCGCAGGCGCGCTCTCGAAGGGCGAGTTCGAGGCCGGACTCGCGGCCGCCGGCTTCCAGGACGTTTCCGTCGAGTTCACGCACGAGGTCGCCGACGGCATGCACGGAGCGATCGTGAAGGCACGGAAGCGCCGCTGAGCGCGTGAACGTCCTCTTCGTCTGCGTGGGCAACAGCGGGCGCAGCGTGATGGCGGAGCACCTGTTCCGGCGCGCCGCCGGCGATCGTCATTCCGTCCGCTCCGCCGGGAGCGCGCCCCGGACGACAGGCCCCGAGCCGGTCGTGGTGGAGGCGATGCGCGAGATCGGCGTCGACGTGAGCGGGCACATCCCGCGCAAGCTCGACGCCGACGCGCTCGCCTGGGCGGACGTCGCGGTGTCCGTCTGCGCCGACGAGGTGTGCCCGGTGACGCCGGGCGTCCGTCGTGTCTCGTGGGCGATCGCCGACCCGTGGGGCGAGCCGATCGAACGCGTCCGCCAGATCCGCGACGAGATCGCGGCGCGCGTCGACGCGCTCGACGTCGGCTAGGCGTTCTTCACGAGGACGTTGCCGACGCGGTGCGCAGCCGTCTCGCAGGCATCGATCGCGTCCTCGAGCGCCTCGTAGATGTCCTTCCACCGGATCACGATCACGGGGTCGATGCGGTCGTCCTTGAACAGGCTCGCCCGGGCGGCGCGCGCGACCGTGTCCGCCTCGTCCTCGATCTCCTTGATCGCGACGACATGCGCGTCGGATCCGTCCTTGGTGCGGAGGCTCTCGAGCAGCGAGCACAGCTCGCGCGCCGACCGCACCAGGAGGGCGCACAGCTCGAACGACTGCTTCGTCGGCGACTCGACGCCGTAGAGACCGAGGAGCTCGGCGGCGTTCTCGGCCTCGTCCGCGACGTCGTCGATCGCGAACGCGAGCGTCACGAGGTCGTCGCGGTCGTACGGCGTGACGAACATGCTGTTCGTCAGCGAGAGGAGCCGCGACACGACGCGGTCGGCGTCGTGCTCGAGCTCCTTCACCGCGTCCTGCGACGGGCCGTTCGGCCACTGCAGGAAACGCTGCTCCACCGCCTCGGCGACGCGCACGACGGCCGCGCCCGCCTCGGAGAGGAGCGTGTGGATCTCGCCCGAGCCGGGGCCGAGGCCGATCCGCATCAGAAGATCGCCTTCACGGGGAACCAGACGCCGGCCGCGACGATCGCCGCGGCGGGGATCGTCAGCACCCACGCCACGAGGATGTTCCCGGCGACGCCCCACCGCACCGCCGACAGCCGCTTCGTCGCGCCCGCGCCCATGACGGCGCCCGAGACGACGTGTGTCGTCGACAGCGGGTAGCCGTACTTCGTCGACGCGTAGATGACCGCTCCGGACATCGTCTGCGCGGCGAAGCCTGCGGGCGGATCCATCTGGAAGACGCGCTGGCCGAGCGTCCGCATGATCCGCCAGCCACCTGCGTACGTCCCGGCGGCAATCGACACGCCGGCGGCGATCTTCACCCAGGTCGGGATGTAGAAGGTGTCGATCGACCCGTGCGCGTACAGGGCGAGCGCGATCACGCCCATCGTCTTCTGCGCGTCGTTCGCGCCGTGGGTGAACGCGACCCACGTCCCGCTCACGAGCTGCCCGAGCCTGAACGAACGGTTCGCGAGCCCCGGCGTCATCCACTGGAAGACCCAGTAGATGAGGAGCAGGAACGCGAAGGCCGCGAGGAACGCGATCGTCGGCGCCCATACCGCCGGGATCACGACCTTGTGCGCGATCCCGTGCCACTCGACGCCCTTCTCACCCGACTGCGCGAGAGCCGCGCCGATGAGGCCGCCGATCAGCGCATGCGAGGACGACGACGGCAGGCCGAGCCACCACGTCAGGAGGTTCCACGCGATCGCACCGACGACCGCGGCCAGCACCGTCCGCGGGTTCGCGAGGTGCGTGTCGATGATCCCTTTCCCCACCGTCTTCGCGACTGCCGTCGTCACGAATGCGCCGCCGAGGTTCGCGATCGCCGCGATCAGCACGGCCAGACGCGGCGAGAGCGCGCGCGTCGACACGGACGTCGCGACGGCGTTCGCGGTGTCGTGGAAGCCGTTCGTGAAGTCGAAGACGAGCGCGACGACGATCGTGACGACGAGCAGCGTCACAGCGACATCCTCAGCGGTTCTTCACGAGGATCGCCTCGAGGACGTCGGCGGCGTTCTCGCAGGCGTCGACCGCCTCCTCGAGCTGCTCGTGGATGTCCTTCCAGCGGATGATCGTCAGCGGGTCGGCTCCGGAGCGGAACAGCTCGGCGACGGCCTCGCGCTCGATGCGGTCGCCCTCGTCCTCGAGCTCGCGCAGCGCGACGAGGTACTTCGACGAGTCGCGGAACCCTTCGAGCAGGCCGACCGCGTCGTGCAGCCGTGCCGCGGCACGGTGGATGAGCGCCGCCTGCTCGAGTGCGAGCCGCGGGACCTCGCGCACCTCGTAGGCGTCGATGTTGTCGGCTGCCTCCTCGACGTGGTCGCAGACGTCGTCGATCGCGGACGCGAGCTGGTACATGTCGTCCCGGTCGATCGGCGTCACGAACGTGCGGTTCAGCAGGTTGATCACCTCGTGCGTCAGCCGGTCGCCCTCGTGCTCGAGCTCGCGGATGTCGCGCAGCTTCTCGCGGCTCGCAGGCCAGCCTTCGAGGAGGTCGACGAGCGCGCCCGCGATCTCGCGTGCGTTCGCCGACGCTTGGTCGAACAGGCTGAAGAACTCGCGCTTCTGGGGTCGGAGGCGGAGAGCCATCGCCGGGGCGGTTCTAGCAGACCTCTAGGCGCGCGCGCGCCAGAGAGGGCGCAGGAGCGGGTCGGTGATCCGCTCGACGCCGCGCGCGATCGCAGCGATCGCGGGCCGGAAGAGGCGGACGACGACGACGGCGGCAACGCTCCCGATCAGCGCACCCGCGAGGACGTCGCCGGGGTAGTGCTCACCGACGACGACGCGTCCGACCGCGATCAGCACCGCGAGCACGAGGAACGCGAGGCCGACGACGGGGTCGATCAGGAGCACGGCGACGGCGATCGCGAACGACGCGCTCGCATGGTCCGACGGGAACGACGCATCGGTCTTGTGCGGGCCCCAGATGCGGGCGACGTGGTGCGTCTGGTACGGCCGGTCGCGGTGCCACGAGCTCGAGATGATCTTGTTGACGAGGAGCGCGAGCGCCGCGGCTGCGAGTGCCGATCCCGACGCGATCTTCCACTTCCGGTCGCCGCCCGGCCGCGCGGCGAACCAGAGCAGGACGGCGGCGAGCCCGATCAGGATCGTCCCGTACGTCTCGATCGCCTTGAACGTGCTGCCGAGCCACGCGTGGTGCGCGATGAACGTGTTCACCGCGTGGTAGACGCGCCAGTCCACGCGCGGGAGCCTACCGGCGCGTGCCGACGTTCGGCGACGACGCGTTCGCCGCGGCGACGTCGGAGCTACGAGGAGTAGTCGTAGAACCCGCGGCCGCTCTTGCGTCCGAGCCGTCCGGCCTGGACGTACTGACGCAGGAGCGGGCACGGGGCGTACTTCGGGTTGCCGAGCCCGCGGTGCAGCACCTCCATGATCGCGACGCACGTGTCGAGCCCGATCAGGTCGGCGAGCGCGAGCGGCCCCATCGGGTGCGCGAACCCGAGCTTCGCGATCGTGTCGATCGCCTCCGGCTCCGCCACGCCCTCCATCAACGCGTACGCCGCCTCGTTCACGAACGGCATCAGGATCCGGTTCGAGACGAACCCGGGATAGTCGCGCGCCTCCGCCGGCTCCTTCCCGAGGTCGCGTGCGAGCTGCACGATCGCCGCCGCCGTCTCGTCGGAGGTCTGCACGGCGCGGATCACCTCGACGAGCTTCAGCACCGGCACCGGGTTGAAGAAGTGCATGCCGATCACCTGCTCGGGGCGGCCGGTCGCCGCCGCGAGCGACGTGATCGGGATGGAGCTCGTGTTCGACGCGAGGATCGCGCCGTCGCCGAGCACCGAGTCCGCGCGCCGGAACACGTCCTCCTTGGCGGCGACGTCCTCGGTGATCGCCTCGATCATGATGTCCGCGTCGACGAGATCGTCGACGGGCGCAATGCGTGCCGTCACCTCCGTCGGGTCGAGCTTCATCCGCGTCAGGCTCTTCCCGATCGCCGCGAGCCCCTTCTCGACCGCGCCCGGGTACGGGTCGTGGAGCGACACGCGGCGCCCGGACACCGCGACGACCTGCGCGATCCCGCCTCCCATCTGGCCCGCACCGACGACGAGGACGTGCTCGAAGCTCACGGTCGGCGAGGTTACCGTCAAACGGGCCTCGTTCGAGGGATATCGGCCGCCCGCGTCCGGCGCCGATGATCCACGTCTATGCCGGAAACGGCAGGGAATGCGGCGGCCCTACCGAGCACGGACCTCGAGCTCCGCTACCGCACGCTCGTGGAGCAGCTGCCGCTCGTCATCTACGTCGACGCGCTCGACGAGACGAGCTCCAACATCTTCACGAGCCACCAGATCGAGGCGATGCTCGGCTACTCCGTCGCCGAATGGGCGGCGGACGAGCATCTGTTCGTCAAGCTCCTCCATCCGGACGACCGGGTGCGCGTGCTCGAGGAGCACCGTGTGACGCGCGAGACGCACGCGCCGCTCAGCACGGAGTACCGCCTGCGCGGGCGCGACGGCCGATACGTGTGGATCCGCGACGAGGGTGTCGTCGTGCGCGACGCCGACGGGTCGCCGCTCCACCTCCAGGGCTACATGCTCGACATCTCGGCCGAGCGCGACGCCGAGGAAGAGCTCCGCCGCCAGGCGCTGTACGACTCCCTCACGGGCCTCGCGAACCGCGCGTGCTTCAACGACCGCCTCGAGCAGGCCGTCGCCCAACCGCGCGGCTCGACGGGTCTCCTCTTCGTCGACCTCGACGACTTCAAGGCCGTCAACGACCGCTTCGGCCACCATGCCGGCGACGTCGTGCTCTTCGAGATCGCGCAGCGGCTGGGGGCGGCGATCCGCTCCGGCGACACGGCCGCGCGCCTCGGCGGCGACGAGTTCGCCGTGATCCTGCCGAGCGTCGGCGACCCGACCGTCGTGTCGGGCATCGCCGAGCGCCTGCGACAGGCGATCGCGAAGCCGATCGAGGTCGAGGGCGCGCCCGTCCGGGTCAACGGGAGCATCGGCATCGCCGTCGGCACGAACGCGCGGACGCTCGTCCGCGAGGCCGACGCGGCGATGTACCGCGCCAAGACGCACCCCGGCATGCGCCTCGCGTTCTTCGACCCGCGGCTCGACGAGGCGGCGCTCCTCCGTGCGCGCCGGCTCGGCGACCTCGGTCTGGCGCTCGAGCGCGACCAGCTCGTCCTCCACTACCAGCCGATCGTGTCCGTCGCGTCGGGCGCGGTCGAGGGATACGAGGCGCTCCTTCGCTGGCAGCACCCGGACGACGGCGTCGTGCCGCCCCTCGACTTCATCCCGCTCGCGGAGGAGTCCGGGCTGATCGTGTCGATCGGCCGGTGGGTGCTCGAACAGGCGTGTCGCCATGCCGCCACGCTCGTCGAGCGCGACGGCGTCGCCTACGAGATCGCCGTCAACGTCTCCGGGCGGCAGCTGCAGCATCCGAGCTTCGTCGAGCACGTCGACGAGGCGCTCGTCGCCTCGGGGCTCCCGCCGGAGCAGCTCGTCCTCGAGATCACCGAGAGCGTCCTCATCGACACGGCGGACGTCGAGGCGCGCCTCCAGCAGCTCAAGTCGCGCGGCGTGCAGATCGCGCTCGACGACTTCGGCACGGGGTATGGATCGCTCGCATACCTCCAGCGGCTCCCCGTCGACATCGTGAAGATCGACCGCAGCTTCACCGCGACGATCGACGGCGACGCCGGCGGCGAGCAGCTCCTCTCGGCGATCGTCGGCGTCGGGAACGCGCTCGGCACGCGCCTGATCGCGGAGGGGATCGAACGCGACTCCCAGAACACGATCATCCGCGCACTCGGGTGCGACAGCGGCCAGGGCTTCCACTACGGCCGCCCGACGCCGCCCGTCCCGGACGTCCAGGCCGCCGTCGCGTAACGGCTTACGCTTGGCGTGTGCGGATACGCCTCGCGCAGCCGGACGACGCCGACGCGGTCGAGACGATTCGCGTGCAGGGATGGCGCACCGCGTACCGGCACGTCTTCCCGCCGGCGGACCTCGACGCGCTGCCCGTGGACGCATCGCGGTGGCGGAGCCGGTTCGACCGGCCGCCGCCCGGCTGGACGACGTTCGTCGCCGAGTCGGAGGGCCGTGTCGTCGGGTTCGCATCGGTCGGGCCGAGCCGCGACGAGGAGGGAGTCGGCGAGCTCTATGCGATCTACGTCGATCCGGAGGCGTGGTCGACGGGCGCGGGGCGCGCGCTGATCGAGCGGAGCGAGGAGCAGCTCCGTGCCGACTTCGACGTCGCGTATCTCTGGGTGCTGGAGGACAACCCGCGTGCGCGCACGTTCTACGAGCGCGCGGGGTGGGCGGCCGACGGCGCGCGCAAGGCCGAGGAGCGGTTCGGCGTGCGCGCGCCGGAGGTGCGGTACCGCAAGGAGCTGCGGTGATCTGCGCCCGCGGTCACGTGAGGCGCTTCAGCAGCTCGCGGTCGTAGTCGTAGGTGAGGAGCTCGCCCGCCTCTTCGAAGGGCACCCAGCGCACCTCGTCGATCTCGTTCTGCGCGCGCGGCTCGTCGCCGGACGTCATCCGGAAGTAGCGAACCTCCTTCATCCCCTCGCGCAGCGGGTAGTGCGTCGAGCCGACGTAGTCGCCGAGCTCGCCGCGAATGCCGGTCTCCTCCTCGACCTCGCGCACCGCGGCCTCCTCCCACGACTCACCCGGCTCGAGCTTCCCTTTCGGGAACGCCCAGTCGTCGTAGCGCGGCCGGTGCACGAGCAGCACGCTCCCGTCGCGCACGACGACGCCGCCCGCCGCGCGGAGCGCGTCGGCCACTACACCTCGATCAGGAGCGCGTCGCCCTGGCCGCCGCCGCTGCAGATCGCGGCGAGGCCGAGGCCGCCGCCCTGGCGGCGCAGCTCATGGACCATCGTCCCGACGATCCGGCCGCCCGACGCGCCGATCGGGTGGCCGAGCGCGACGGCGCCGCCGTTCACGTTCACGTTCTCCTCGTCGGCCCCCAGCATCTTCGTCGAGTTCCACGCGACGGAGGAGAACGCCTCGTTGATCTCGACGCGCTTGACGTCGTCGATCGTCTTGCCCGCCCGCTCGAGCGCGATCCTCCCTGCGTTCGCGGGCGTGCGCGCGAGATACGCGAAGTCGTCCGCGACGTAGCCGTAGGACAGGATCGTCGCGAGGGGGTCGAGGCCGCGCTTCGCCGCCCACTCCTCCGAGCAGACGATCACGCAGCTCGCGCCGTCGTTGACACCCGGCGCGTTCCCCGCGGTCGTCGTCCCTTCCGGATCGAACACCGGCTTCAGCGACGCGAGCCTGTCGAGCGTGGTGTCGCGCCGGATCGACTCGTCGGCAGTGACGTCGCCGACGGGCACAATCTCGTCGTCGAAGCGGCCGGCGTCCTGCGCGGCCGCGGCGCGCTCGTGCGAGCGCACGGCCCACGAGTCCTGCTGCTCGCGTGTGATGCCGAGCTCGCGCGCGACCTTCGAGTTCTGCACGACCATGTGCAGGTGGTCGAACGTCGACGTGAGGCCGTCGTAGACCATCGAGTCGAGCAGTTCGCCGTTCCCGAGGCGGTAGCCGAAGCGCGCCTTCTTCAGGAGGTACGGCGAGTTCGTCATCGACTCCATCCCACCGGTGACGACGACCTCGACGTCGCCGGCGCGGATCATCGCGTCGGCGAGCTCGACGGCGCGCACCGACGATGCGCAGACCTTGTTGATCGTGTCCGCCGGCGTCTCCTTCGGCAGGCCCGCGCCGATCGCGGCCTGCCGCGCGGGCGCCTGTCCGGCTCCCGCCTGCAGCACCTGCCCCATCAGAACGTACTGCGGCTCCGCGGGCTCGAGACCGATCCGCTCGAGCGCCGCCTTGATCGCGATCGCGCCCAGCTGCGGCGCCTCGTAGGAGGCGAGGCCGCCTCCGAGCTTGCCGAACGGCGTGCGGACTGCGCTGACGATGACGCTTCTCGTGGGCATGGCGTCAGGCTAGATCAACGCACGAACGAGACGTCCGGTGAAAGCCGCAGCGCGAACGCGACGATCAGCTGCACGATCGCCTCGACGTCGGCGAGGTCGCAGATCTCGTTCGGGCTGTGGAGGTAGCGCGTCGGGATCGAGATCAGGCCGGTCGGGATGCCCGCGCGGCTCAGGTGGATCTCGTCGGCGTCCGTCGAGGTCGTGCGCGAGTACACCTCGAATGCGTGCGCGATGCCCTCGGCCTCGGCGACGTCGCCGAGGAGATCGGTGACGCGCTTGTTCATCGTCGGGCCGCGCGCGATCATGGCGCCGGCGCCGAGGTCGATCTTCCCCTGCGTGCGCGCGTCGCCGCCGGGGTAGTCCGTCGACGGCGTGACGTCGACGGCGATCGCGACCTGTGGGTCGAGCCCGTATGCAGCGGCGCGCGCGCCGTAGAGGCCGATCTCCTCCTGCACGGCCGCGACGGCGACGACGTTCACCTTCGCCCGGCCGGACTCCGCGACGCGCCGCGCCGCTTCGAGCGCGATGTACGCGCCCAGGCGGTTGTCGAGCGCCTTCGACAGCAGGCGGCCGTTCGGCAGCTCGACGACGGGCCCCGCCCACACGCCTGGATCGCCCACGCGCACGAGCGCCTCCGCCTCCTCCCTGCTCGCTGCGCCGATGTCGATGTGCAGATCGGAAAGCTCGAGCTTCGGCCGGTCGCGGAGCTGCGCCTGCGAGAGGCGGCGGCGCGCGATCGCGGCGGGGATGCGCCCGTTGCGCGTGAGCAGCTCGAGGCGCTGGCCGTAGAGCGTCTCGGCCGAGATGCCGCCGATCGTCACGAACGAGAGCAGGCCGTTGTCGTCGATGTTCGTGATCGCGACGCCGATCTCGTCGATGTGGCCGACGATCGCGAGCGTCGGCGCGCCTTCGCCGGCTGCAACGCGCGCGAACGAGGTCCCGAGCGTGTCGCTCGTCACCTCCGCGAACTGCGACGCCGCCTCGCGCCAGATGCGCGCGGGCTCCTCCTCATGGCCGGACGGGCCGGGCGCAGCGAGGAGGGCGGCGAGAAGCTCGGGAGCGGGCACGGCTTGCGGATTCAAGCAGGACCGCCTACTGTGGCCGCAGTGACTCCCTCGACCCCGACGTGGTGGCTGTGGCGCCGTGAGCGGGGCGGGAGCCTGCGCGCGTAGTCAAGCGCCGAACAGCCCGCACCGCTCGAGAACACGACGACCCGGAAGGGTCGTTTTTCGTACCCATGACGACGACCGCCATCGACACCGACCTCCTGACACCGCTCGCCGCCTACCTGCAGCTGCGCGCGCACGGGCGCGCGGCGTTCCTGCTCGAGTCCGTCGAGCAGGGGCGCCTCGGGCGCTACTCGCTCGTCGGCTGCGGTGAACGCATCGTCACGTTCGAGGAGGCCGAGCGCGCGCAGGCGCCGGTCGTCGGCTACCTCGCCTACGACCACGTCGCGAGGCTCGAGCCGACGGTGCGGCTGCCGGACGCGGGTGCGGGATTGCCGGAGAGCCGCTTCGTCGTCGCCGAAGTGCTGCTCCGCTTCGACCACGTGAAGGGAGTCGCGGAAGTCCTCTGCGGCGAGCCGCAGCTCGAAGACCCCAAGAGGTCTCTGGCACCTCCCGATGTCGGACACCGTGCTTCGACGGTGCGGATCCCGGACGCGGAGACGTACATGCGCGGCGTCGAGGCGTGCAAGGAGCACATCCGCCGCGGCGACGCGTTCCAGATCGTCCTGTCGCAGCGCGCTGAGCGGCGGACGGACGTGGCGGCGGTCGAGCTCTACCGCGCGCTCCGGCGCGTGAACCCGTCGCCCTACCTCTTCCTGCTCGAGCTCGACGGGATCGCGCTCGTCGGCTCGTCCCCCGAGACGCACGTCAAGCTCGAAGGGACACGCGCCTCGGTCAACCCGATCGCCGGGTCGACGGCGGTCGGCGACGGCGACGCGGAGCGCCTGCTCGGATCGGACAAGGACCGCGCCGAGCACGTGATGCTCGTCGACCTCGGCCGCAACGACCTGTCGCGCGTCTGCGTCCCCGGGACGGTGAAGGTCGAGCGGTTCCTCGAGACGGAGCGGTTCTCGCACATCACGCATCTCGTCTCGGAGGTCGCCGGCGAGCTGCGGGCGGGCGTGTCGTCGTTCGACCTGCTGCGCGCGACCTTCCCCGCGGGCACCGTCTCCGGCGCGCCCAAGGTGCGCGCCATGCAGATCATCTCCGAGCTCGAGGGGTACCGGCGGGGGCCCTACGCCGGCGTCGTCATGTACGCGCTTCCCGGCGGCACGCTCGACGCCTGCATCGCGATCCGCACGGTCGTGCTCCACGAGGGGCGCGCACTGATGCAGGCGGGCGCCGGGATCGTCGCCGACAGTGACCCGGCGGCGGAGCACGAGGAGTGCCTGCGGAAGCTCGCAGCCCTCGACGCCGCCCTCGACCTCGCGGAGGCCCGATGAGCGAGCGCGTGCTGATGATCGACAACTACGACTCGTTCACCTACAACCTCGTGCACCTGCTCGAGGAGCTCGGCGCCGATGTTGTCGTCCGACGCAACGACCACATTACGCCTGACGAGGCGGAGATCCTCTCCCCCTCACGCCTCGTCGTTTCACCGGGGCCCGGCCGGCCCGAGGATGCAGGCGCGTCCATTCCGATAATCGACCGCTTGTGCCGCCGGGTCCCGATTCTGGGTGTGTGCCTCGGCCACCAGGCGCTCGTCCAGCTCTTCGGCGGCACGATCGGCCGCGCCCGCGACCTCGTGCACGGCAAGGCGACGATCGTCACGCACGACGGCCGAGGGATCTTCGCCGGCCTGCCGCCGGACTTCCTCGCCGGCCGCTACCACTCGCTCGCGGCGACGACGGTGCCCGACGCGTTCGAGGTGTCGGCGACCGCGCCCGACGGCGAGGTGATGGCCGTCCGGCACAAGGAGCTCCCCGTCGACGGCGTACAGTTCCACCCAGAGTCCGTGCTGACGCCGCACGGCCGCGACATCATGAGGAACTTCCTCGAGAGAGCCGCATGATCCAGAACGCGCTCGCCCAGCTCCTCGACGGCAAGGACCTCTCGCGCGGCGACGCGCGCGCGGTCATGCACACGATCATGTCGGGCGAGGCGACGCCTGCACAGATCGGCGGGTTCCTCGTCGCCCTGCGCCTGAAGGGCGAGACGCCCGCCGAGATCGCGGGCGCCGCCGAGGCGATGCGCGCGCATGTCGTGCCGGTGCAGCCGAAGCGCGACGACCTCGTCGACACCGCCGGCACGGGCGGCGACGGCGGCAAGACGTTCAACATCTCGACGGCGGCGGCGCTCGTGGCTGCCGCCGCGGGCGCGGGCGTCGCGAAGCACGGCAACCGCTCGGTGTCGTCGGCGTCAGGGAGCGCCGACGTGCTCGAGGCGCTCGGCTTCGACCTCGACCTCTCGCCGGAGCGGATCGCGGAGTCGATCGACACCCTCGGGTTCGGGTTCATGTTCGCGCCGACACATCATCCCGCGATGAAGCACGCAGGCCCGGTGCGCCACGAGCTCGCGGCACGCACCGTCTTCAACGTGCTCGGGCCGCTGACCAACCCGGCCGGCGCGCGGGCGCAGGTCGTCGGCGTCTACTCGGCGCACCTCGTGCCCGTGATCGCCGACGTGCTCGCGCAGCTCGAGGCGCGCCGCGCCTTCGTCGTGCACGGCGCCGGCGGGATCGACGAGCTCTCGCCCGCCGGGCCGAATCTCGTGTGCGAGGTCGTGGCGGGGAGCGTGACGCGCCGCGAGATCGACCCGCTCGAGCTCGGCGTCCCGCGCTGCGACCCCGCGGAGCTGCGCGGCGGCGACGCGACGGAGAACGCCGCGAAGATCCGCGAGGTGTTCGAAGGCGGAAACGGCGGACGGCGGTCCGCGATCCTCCTCAACGCGGCGGGCGCGATCGCGGCCGGCGGACATGCGAAGGACCTGAAGGAAGGTCTCGACGTCGCACGCGAGGCGCTCGAGTCCGGCGCCGCAGCCGAGCGGCTCGAGCAGCTGATCGCGTTCTCGAGGGGAGTCCCCGCATGAGGTTCCGGTCGGCGCTCGCCGCGCAGCCGTTCGGCGCGATCGCGGAGTTCAAGCGGCGCTCTCCGTCGGCCGGCGACCTTCGTCCGGCGGGCGACCCGGCGGAAACCGCCCGCGCGTACGAGCTCGCGGGCGCGACCGCGATGTCGGTTCTCGTCGACGAGCGCTTCGCCGGGTCCTGGGACGACCTGCGCGCGGCGCGCGGGGCGACCTCGCTGCCGCTCCTCGCGAAGGGCTTCTTTTCGACGCCCGACGACCTCCGTCGCGCGCGTGAGGCCGGCGCGGACGCCGTGCTGCTGATTCTCCGCGACGTGACCGACCCCGTCGCCACTGCGCTGCTCCGCGCCGCCCGCTCGCTCGGGCTCGACACGCTCGTCGAGGCGCACACCGCGGAGGAGGTCGACCGTGCAGTCGCGCTCGACGCGCCGGTCATCGGCGTGAACGCGCGCGACCTCTCCACGTTCGCGATCGACCGGCACGCACAGCTCGAGCTCGTGGCCCGCGCGCCGCGCGACCGGATCGTGATCGCCGAGAGCGCGATCGCGACCCGCGCGCAGGCTGCCGCCGCCGAGCTCGCGGGCGCGAACGCCGTGCTCGTCGGCTCGACGCTGATGCGCGCTGCGGACCCGGGCGCAAAGCTGCGCGAGCTGATGCACCGCCCGCTCGTGAAGGTGTGCGGCCTGACGCGGCAGGAGGACGTCGACGCCGCGGTCGACGCGGGCGCCGACATGGTCGGCTTCATCCTGGCGGCGGAGAGCCCGCGCCGCACGGATGCGCTCCTCGACGCGCCGGACACCGTGCTTCGCGTCGCCGTCTTCGTCGGCGAGACACGGGAGACCGACGCGGACCTCGTGCAGTTCTACGGACGCGAGAACGGCCACCGCTCGCGCGACGCGGTGCTGCTGCACGACGGCCGCCGGGTCGGCGCCGTCGTCGACCTGCCGTGGGGCGAGCGAGACGCGACACACTTCGAGCGCGCGCGCTCGACGCCCGGCCGTGTGATGCTCGCCGGCGGGCTGGATCCCGAGAACGTCGGCGAGGCGATCCGGGAGGTGCGGCCGTGGGCCGTCGACTCCGCACGCTCGACGGAGGCCGCGCCCGGCGTCAAGCACCACGAGACCCTGCGTCGGTGGGTGGCGAGGGCGAACGCCGCATGACGGCGACGCGCACCTTCGGCGAGTACGGCGGGCGCTACGTCCCGGAGACGCTGATCCCGGCGCTCGACGAGCTCGAGCAGGCGTGGGCGCAGCTCCGCGACGACGCGTCGTTCAGGGCGGAGCTCGACGAGCTGCAGCGCACGTACGCGGGCCGGCCGACGCCGCTCACGCGCGCCGCGCGCTTCGCGCCGGATCAGCGCGTCTACCTGAAGCGCGAGGACCTGATGCACACGGGCGCGCACAAGCTGAACAACGCGCTCGGCCAGGTGCTGATCGCGCAGCGCCTCGGCAAGAAGCGGATCATCGCGGAGACGGGCGCGGGCCAGCACGGCGTCGCGACCGCCACCGTCTGCGCGCGCTTCGGGCTCGAGTGCGTCGTCTTCATGGGCAGCGAGGACATGCGGCGCCAGGCGCCGAACGTCGAGCGCATGCGCCTCCTCGGCGCGACGGTGCAGCCGGTCGAGTTCGGGACGCGCACGCTCAAGGAGGCGACGAGCGAGGCGATCCGCGACTGGATCGCGAACGTCGAGACGACGCACTACGTGATCGGCTCCTGCGTCGGCCCCGCGCCGTACCCCGAGCTCGTGCGCGAGCTGCAGCGCGTGATCGGGCGCGAGGCGCGCGCGCAGATCCTCGAGGTCGAGGGCCGGCTCCCCGAAGCGGTCGTCGCCTGCGTCGGCGGCGGCTCGAACGCGATCGGCATGTTCTACGACTTCATCCCCGACGAAGACGTGCGGCTGATCGGGGTCGAGGCCGCGGGCGCAGCGTCGCTCGGCTCCGGCCGCGGCGGCGTGCTGCACGGCGCGCGGTCGTCGCTGCTCGCCGACGACGACGGGCAGATCCTCGACGCGCACTCGATCTCCGCCGGGCTCGACTACCCCGGCGTCGGGCCGGAGCACGCGTGGCTCCGCGACAGCGGCCGCGCGGACTACGTGGCGTGCACCGACGACGAGGCGCTCGCCGCCTTCCACCGGCTGTGCGAGACGGAAGGCATCGTGCCGGCGCTCGAGTCGTCCCATGCGCTCGCGCGCGCGCTCGACTGCGGGGCCGAGCTCGTCCTCGTCTGCCTGTCGGGTCGCGGCGACAAGGATCTCGCCGAAGTGCTCTCGCGTTGAAGACGCTCGTCGTCTACCTGATGGCGATGCCCGACACGCCGGAGCTCGCGGAGGCGGCGGTCGACGCAGGCGCCGACGTCCTCGAGGTCGGCTTCCCGTTCTCGGACCCGCTCGCGGACGGGCCTGTGATCCGCCGCGCGGGCGAGCGGGCGCTCGCGGCCGGCATGCGCACGAAGCGCTGTCTCGAGGTCCTCGCCGAGATCCGCGAGCGCATCGACGTGCCGCTCGTGCCGATGACCTACTCGTCGATCTTCGACGCCTACGGTTGGGCCGAGCTCGAGCGCGACGCGCGCGCGGCCGGCGCGACGTCGTTGATCGTCCCCGACCTCCCGGCCGACGAGCGCCCCGACGTGCGCCGCATCCAGCTCGTCGCGCCGACGTCGAGCGACGAGCGCGTCCGCCTCGCCGCGGCGGCGACCGACGGCTGGCTCTACCTCGTCACCGTCACGGGCACGACCGGGACGCGCGACCGGCTGTCGCCCGCGCTCGCACCGCTCGCCGTCCGCACGCGCGCGGTCACCGACAAGCCGCTGTACGCCGGTTTCGGGATCGCGAACGGCACGCATGCGCGCGACGCAGCGGAGCTCGTCGACGGCGTCGTCGTCGGCACGGCGGCGGTCGCGGCCGCCGAGGAAGGGGCGGCGCAGCTCGCCTCGCTCGTGCGCGACCTCCGCGCCGGCCTCGACGGGTAGAACATTTCATCCCGAATTCATCCCCGGGATCCCTCGGTGCAGGGAGCTTCGGCGCGCGCGTTCGCGCCGACAAACGGGTGACACACGCGTCACCGGACAACCTGCGGCATGACGACACCCTCCCCCCGCCTCGACCACACGTTCTTCGACAACGAGACGCGCCCTCACCTGGGCGCGGTGCTCCTCCGCTGCAAGCTCCTCCGCCCGGAGCAGCTCGACGAGGCGCTCGAGCGCCAGCGCGGCAGCGGCAAGCGCCTGGGCCAGGTGCTGATCGACACCGGGATGCTGTACGAGCAGGACATCGCCCGCGCGCTCGCGCTGCAGCACGACCTCGAGTACATCGACCTGCAGGCGTCGTCGGTCGACCCGCGCGCGGCGTCGCGCCTCTCGCCCGACACCGGCCGCGAGCTGTGCGCCATCCCCGTCCGCTTCGAGACCGAGGGTCTCCTCGTCGCCGTCGGCGACCCCGGCGACGTCTACGGCCCGCGACTCGTCACCGAGACCGGCTCCCGCGTGAAGCTGTGCGTCGGCGAGCCGACCGTGATCCAGACGGCCTGGTACCGGCTGCTCCGCGGCCAGCGCCCCTAGGCTCGGCAAGAATCAACGCCGTGGACGCGGCGGTGGTCGGAGCGGGCGTGAACGGCGCGGCGATCGCGCGCGAGCTCGCGCGGCGCGGCTTCGACGTGACGCTGCACGAGCAGTACGCCGCCGGGACGGTGCGGTCGGCGTCGGGCGGCGACACGCGGCTCCTGCGGATGGCGCACGGTGACGAGAGCTGGTACACGGCGCTCGCCTGGCGCGCCCGCCGGCTGTGGCTCGAGCTCGAGGAGGAGACGCGGACGCGCATCTGGGAGCCCGTCGGGCTCGCGTGGTTCGCGCGGCGCGACGACGGCTTCGAGGCGAAGAGCATCCCGCGCCTCGCGCACGCCGGCGTGCCCCACGAATGGCTCGGACCGGACGCCGCGCGCGACCTGTTCCCGTCGTTCGAAGCAGGCGACCTTGCCGGTGTCCTGTGGGAGCCGTCGGCGGGCGTGCTGCACGCGCGCCGCGCCACGCAGCTCCTCGCGGACGCGCCGGGCGTTCGCCGAGTCGCCGCGCGCGTCGACGAACCGCCGGCGGCCGACGTCGTCGTCTGGGCGTGCGGCGCGTGGCTCCCGAAGCTGTTCCCGGAGCTCGTGCCGGTGCGGATCGAGCGCCGCGACGTCTTCTTCCTCGGCGGCGACCACACGTGGGAGGGAGCGCCCGGATGGGTCGAGTACGACGCGGGGTACTACGGCCACGGCGACGTCGGGGGCCTCGGCGTCAAGGTCGCGCCGGACCACCCCGGTCCCGAGATCGACGCGGACACGCTCGAGCGCCTGCCGCTCGCGGAACGAGAGCAGCAGGCGCGTGCGTACGCCGCGCGCCGCTTCCCCGCCCTCGCTCACGCCCCCGTGATCGGCGCGCGCGTGTGCCAGTACGACCTGACGGCCGACACGCACTTCCTCGTCGACCGGCACCCCGAGCACGCCGGCTGGTGGCTCGTCGGCGGCGGCTCCGGGCACGGGTTCAAGCACGGGCCTGCGCTCGCCGAGTACGTCGCCGACTGCATTGAGGGGAAGCGCGAGCGGGAGGCGTTCCACGCGCGCGGCGCGCGGACCGGCGACGCCGGTCTTCGGACGGCTACAGCCTCCGGATCACCGTCGCCATGAACGGCATGCCGGCGCTGCGCGTCGCGAACGTCGCGTAGCGCACGCGCACGGCCCCGCCGCCGTCGAACCGCTCGACGTCGGCCTCGCCCCACGTCGATTCCTCGCGGACGGCCTGCTCGACGAGCGCGTCGCCGCCGACGGTGTGCCCGCCGACCGGCTGGCCGAGCAGTTCCTCGAGCGTCGTCCCGAGGATCTCGCACGCGCACGCGTTCGCCGCGATGTACGTCCGGTCCTCGTCCCAGACGAGGAACCCCACGTCGGCCGAGAGCAGCGCCTCCGCGATCAGCTGCGCCTGGATCTCCGGCGTTGCGAGGCCGGCGTTCGTCATTCCCTATTCATTGCGCACTGCAACCGTCGGAAGCAAGTACGGGCGCCGACGCCCGGGCACGCTCGAAAAACGTCAAGAGAACGTGAAATACGGCTGCGATCGACGCGAATCTGCGTTACAACGGTCGCCGCCTTGGTCCGGCGAGGGCTCCTATCCGTTCTCCTCGGCGCGCTCGCGTGCGCGACCGTTGCGCATGCCGCCGAGCCGCCGGTGAAGCGCCCGCCCGTGACGTGGTCGCCCGTCGGCTCCGGGGCGAACTTCACGCCGGTCGTGAATCGCAAGATCACGACGATCGTCATCCACGCCACGGAGGGCGGGTCGCTGATCGGCAACGTCTCGTGGCTGACGAACGACAAGGCCGAGGCGTCGTCGCACTACGTCATCGACCGCGACGGGACGATCGTCCAGGTGGTGCCGCTGCACGACATCGCGTGGCACTCCGGCAACCGGACGGTCAACGACCACTCGGTCGGCATCGAGCATCTCGGCGACACCTACGACCCGACCGGGTTCACGCCCGCCGAGTACCGCTCGTCGGCGCAGCTCGTGGCGTGGCTCGTGCGCCGGTACGACATCCCCGTCGACCGGCAGCACATCATCGGCCACTCCCAGGTGCCCGACCCCTTCCACCCCGGGCTCTTCGGCGGCAGCGACCACCACACCGACCCCGGCCCCTACTGGAAGTGGGGCTACTACCTGAAGCTCGTCAAGAAGTTCGCCTTCCCGAACACGATCGAGGTCTCGACGACGTCGCTCGAGCAGGGCGAAACCGTGCGCGGGATCGTCCCGTGGCACATCTCGCTCAAGGGCGGCGCCGCGTCGAAGGTCGACTTCCTGGTCGACGGCAAGGAGCTGTGGAGCGATTCCATCGCGCCGTTCGGCTTCGCCGGCGGCCGCGGCCTGAACACGACGACGCTCTCGAACGGGCCGCACGTGCTGACCGTCCGCGCGACCGGGAAGGACGGCTCGTCGTCGCAGCGGACGATCATCGAGGTGGCGAACCACGTGTTCGCGATCACGACGTCGGCGATCCACCCATGGCAGGTGCTGAAGGGCGTCGTCCGCGTTCGCGCGAACGCGTGGGGCGCGTCGTCGACCGGGATCGGCCTCTACGTCGACCACAAGATCGTGAGCCGCGACCGCAAGGCTCCGTACACGCTGTGGTGGAACACGCGCCGTGTCGAGGACGGCGCACACGCGCTCGCGCTCGTCGCCGAGTCCGCCGACGGCCGTGTCGCGCGCCGCAGCCTCACCGTCGTCGTCCGGAACGCGAAGCCGAGGGCCGCCGCCGCCCCGCCGGCGCCCGCGCCGAAGAAGAGCGCGCCGCCGCGCGTCGTCTCGGAGACGGTCGCCGACGGCCAGAGCGTGAGCGGCGTGGTCGACTGGCGTGCGCACACGCTCGGGCCGGTCGCGCGCGTCGTGTTCCTGGTCGACGGCTCGACGCTCGCGACGCAGACGCGCGAGCCGTGGCAGGTGTCGTGGGACGCGACCGCGCTCTCGGGGACGCATGTGCTCGAGGTCCGGGCCTACACGCGCGACGGGCAGGTGGCGTCGCGCAAGGCGACGGTGACGGTCAGTCCGCCGGCTGCTGCGTCGACGTCGCCGACGCCCTAGCCGCGAACGCGAGCATCAGCTTCCGCAGCAGGTCGTTCAGCTGCCGCTGCTCGTCCTTCGTGAGCGCAGACGCGAAGAACGCCTCCTTGCGGCCCTGCACCTCGATCGCGGACTCCCACGCGGCGCGCCCCTCGTCGGTCAGCTCGACGACGATGCCGCGGCGATCGCCGGGATCCGGGACGCGGCGCACGAAGCCCGACGACTCGAGCCGGTCGAGGCGACTCGTCATCGCCCCCGACGAGAGCTCGAGCCACCGTGCGAGCGCCCCCGGCGAGACGCCGCGTCCGTCTCTGTGGAGGCGGAGCGCGGTGAGCACCCCCCAGTCCTCCGGCGTCACGCCGTAGTCCGAGAGCGTGTCCTTGAGCGCTGCGTGCACGCGCTTGTTGATGCTGCTGATCCGGTCGACGATCCCCTCGACGGCGAGGTCGAGCCGCGCCCCCGCGTCGTCGAGGCGGGCGAGCAGGTCGTCGACGCTGTCCTGGGCCATGGTCACATCTTGACATCAAAACTCTTGACGTCAAGATAGATGACGTGTAGTCTCTCGATATCAAGATATTCGAGGGCGAGAGAAACGGAGATGACATGCGCCCGAGCGACCCCCTGTTCACGAAGCTCACGACCGACGCGCACATCGAGCAGCTGCGCGGCCGCCGCCTCCCGCGGCGGCCGCGCTCGGCCCGCTCGAACTGAGGCTCAGGCGGGCCAGAACCCGTCGACACGCTCGACGTCACCGCCGGGGCTCTCCCCCGTCTTGCGCGAGACGATGACGAGCTCGGCGTCGCCGGGCTCGTCGTTCCAGACGCCTCGCACGGTCTGCGGCGGCACGCGAATCGCCTCGTGCGCGCCGAGCTCGACGATCTCGTCGTCGAGCTTGAACTGCAGCCGGCCGCTGAGCACGAGGTACAGCTCCTCGAGCTCCCGGTGCCGGTGTCCGTACGAGCCCTTGCTGCCCGTGTGCTGCGGCATCCGGCGGTACGTCAGCGCGACCTGCTCCGCACCGATCGCGTAGGTGATCCCGCGCATCTCACCCGGGTAGTCGCCGAGCCAGTCCGGCACCTCGTCGAGCCTGATCCGCTGGTACGCGGCCATTCGCCACCTCCTCCCGTCGTGCGAGTATCGACACCTCTGGCGAGCGACACCCGCAACCGGCTCGTGCTCGTCGCGAGCATCCTCGGCAGCGTCATCGTCTTCGTCGACTCGACCGTCGTCAACGTCGCGCTCCCCGCGATCCAGCGCGACCTCGGCGGCGGGCTCGCGCTGCAGCAGTGGGTCGTCGACGCGTACCTGCTGACGCTCGGCTCGCTGCTGCTCGTCGGCGGCTCGCTCGGCGACCTGTTCGGGGCGCGGCGCGTGTTCCTGATCGGGATCATCACGTTCGGCGTCACGTCCCTCCTGTGCTCGGCCGCCCCCGACGGCACGACGCTGATCCTCGCGCGCGGCCTGCAGGGCGTCACCGGCGCGATCCTGACGCCGGCCGGCCTCGCCGTGATCGCGTCGACGTTCAGCGGCGAGGAGCGCGGTGCCGCGATCGGCGCGTGGACCGCGTGGACGGGCGTCGCGTTCGTCGTCGGGCCGCTCCTCGGCGGCTGGCTCGTCACGCACGTGTCGTGGCGGTGGGTGTTCATCGTCAACGTCCCGTTCGCGATCGCGACGGCCGCGCTCGTCGCGTATGCCGTGCCGAAGCGCGAGGCGGCGTCGCCGCGCGCACGCGTGGACGTCGTCGGCGGCGTGCTGTGCGTGCTCGGGCTCGGCGGGCCGGTGTTCGCGCTGATCGAGGAGCCGCGGCGCGGCTGGTCGAGCCCGCTGATCCTCGCGCCGCTCCTCGGCGGTCTCGCGCTCCTTGCGGCATTCCTGTGGTGGGAGCGGCGCGCGGCGCAGCCGATGCTGCCCCTCGGGCTGTTCCGGCGCCGCAACTTCTCGTTCGCGAACCTCGAGACGCTGACCGTGTACGCGGGCCTCTCGACGCTGACGTTCTTCATGGTGCTGTTCGTGCAGCAGCTCGCGGGCTACTCGGCGCTGCAGAGCGGGCTCGCGCTGCTCCCGATCACGATCGTGATGTTCGTGCTGTCGCCGCGCGTCGGCCGGCTCTCGATGCGCCTCGGCCCGCGCGTGTTCATGAGCGCGGGCCCGCTGGTGGCCGCGGGCGCGCTCGTCGCGCTGATGCGGCTTCGCCCGGGCTTCGACTACTGGCTGGAGCTGCTCCCGCCGCTCCTCGTGTTCGCGGTCGGGCTGTCGATGCTCGTCGCGCCGCTGACCGCGACGGTGCTCGCGGATGCCGGCGAGTCGGATGCGGGCATCGCGAGCGGCGTCAACAACGCGGTCGCGCGCGTCGCCGGCCTGCTCGGGATCGCAGTCGTGGGCGCGTCGGTCGCCGGCGGCGACAACCGCCTCGAGGTCTCGGGCTACCGGCTCGCAATGGGGATTACCGCCGCGCTCGTCGGCGTTGGAGGGGTGATCGGTCTCGTCGGGATCAGGAATCCGAGGCAGCGGGATGTCGCAGGCAGCTGAGATCGTCTTCGACCACGTGACGAAGCGCTATGCGGGCCGCGACGCGGCCGCCGTCGACGACCTGTCCCTCGAGATCCCCGCCGGCACGTTCTGCATCCTCGTCGGCCCGTCGGGCGGCGGCAAGACGACGGCGCTCAAGATGGTCAACCGCCTGATTCCGTTCGACTCGGGCGAGATCCGGATCGACGGCCGCGACATCCAGTCGATGCCTGTGACGGAGCTGCGGCGCGGCATCGGCTACGTGATCCAGCAGATCGGTCTCTTCCCCCACATGACGGTCGGCGACAACATCGCGACGGTGCCGCGCCTCCTCGGCTGGGCGAAGCAGCGCACGCGCGACCGCTGCGTGGAGCTGCTGGAGCTCGTCGGGCTCGAGGCCGCCGACGCCGACCGCTACCCGTCGCAGCTCTCGGGCGGGCAGCGTCAGCGCGTCGGCCTCGCGCGCGCGCTCGCGGCCGATCCGCCCCTCCTCCTGATGGACGAGCCGTTCGGCGCGCTCGACCCGATCACGCGCGTGCGCCTGCAGACGGAGCTGAAGCGGCTGCACCGCGAGGTCGGGAAGACGGTGATCTTCGTCACGCACGACATCGACGAGGCGATCCAGATGGGCGACCGCATCGCGATCCTCCGCGAGGGCGGCGTGCTCGCGCAGTACGACACGCCCGACGCGATCCTCGCCGGGCCCGCCGACGCCTTCGTCGCAGCCTTCATCGGCGAGGACCGCGCGCTGCGGCGGCTGGCGCTGCGGACACTCGCAGAGGTGCCCGTAGAGGTGTCGGATACCTCGAAGGTGTCCGACACCTTGCGACCCGAGACCACGGTGCGGAACGCGATCTCCCTCATGCTCGAGAGCGGCGCCGACGCCGTCAACGTCGAGGGCCGCGGCGTCTTTCGCCTCGCCGACGTGCAGGAGCTCCTCCGGTGATGGGCGGCGGCGGCGGCGTCGTCATTCCGAGCTTCGGCCACGGCGACTCGTGCGTGACCGGCGACCACGCGTTCTGCTGGGGATGGGTGCGCGACCACTGGGGGGACACGCTCGGGCCTGCGCTGTGGCAGCACGTCGAGCTGACGTTGATCGCCGTCGGCATCGGCTTCGCGATCGCGTTCCCGCTCGCGCTCCTCGCGCACCGATTCCCGCGGCTCGAGCAGCCGTTCGGCGCGTTCTCGGCGCTCGTCTACACGATCCCGAGCCTCGCGCTCTTCCAGCTGCTCGTCCCGTTCACCGGGATCACCTGGACGACCGTCGAGATCGCGCTCGTCGGCTACACGCTCGTGATCCTCTTCCCGAACATCGTCGCCGGGCTCCGGAGCGCGTCCGCCGACGTGGTCGAGGCGGCGCACGGCATGGGGCTCACGCGCGTGCAGGTGCTGACGCGCATCGAGCTGCCGCTTGCGATGCCCGCGATCGTCGGCGGCCTGCGTATCGCGGTCGTCTCGACGGTGGCGATCGCGACGATCGCGGCGACGCTCCTACCGGACGGGCTCGGGTACCCGATCTTTCTCGCGCTGAAGGAGCCGACGCCGTTCAAGACCGAGATCTACTCGGCCGGCGTGCTCGCGGTCGCGCTCGCGATCGGGTGCGACCTGCTGCTCGTCGGGCTCCGCCGGCTCGTCGTCCCGTGGGCGAGGGCGTCCGCATGACGCTTGCGGACGCCGCGAACCTGCACACGTTCGTCGACGCGTTCCGGTTCATCGGCGACCACCCCGTGTTCCTGTTGCAGAAGGCGGCGGAGCAGCTGGAGCTGTCCGGCGCGGCACTCGCCATCGCGATGGCGGCGACGCTGCCGCTCGGGATCGCGCTCGGCCATGCGCATCGCGGCTCGGGGATCGCGATCGCCGCGTCGATCGTCGGCCGCGGACTGCCGTCGCTCGTCCTCATCGCGGCGTTCCTGACCCTGCTCGGGATCGGCTTCGTCAACAACATGGTCGCGCTCGCCGTGCTCGGCAGCGGACCGATCCTCACGAACGCCTACGACGCGGTCGCCGGGGTCGACCGCGACACCGTCGAGGCGGCGCGAGGGATGGGAATGACGTGGCGGCAGATCCTCGCGAAGGTGGAGCTGCCGCTCGCGGTGCCGCTCCTCTTCACCGGGATCCGCGTCGCCGCAGTCACGATCGTCGCAACCGCGCCGATCGCGGCGATCGCCGGGGGCGGCGGCCTCGGCGACATCATCGTCAACCAGGCGAGCTATCGCCTCTCGGGCGTGCTCGGCGCCTCGTTCTGCGCGATGGCGCTGTCCGCCGCGGTGTTCGTCGCGCTCGGTGGGCTCCAGAGCGCCGTCACGCCCAGGGGTGTCCGCCGTACTAGTGTCAACGAAGTCCCTGAAAGAAAGGAGTCGTTGTGATCCGCAAGCACACGAGGAGGGCGGCGAAGGCCGCATTCGCGATCAGCCTCGGCGTCGCGATCGTCATCGGGTTGCTCGCCGCCGCGGTGCTCACGCACCCGGCACAGGGCAAGCCGGCCGTCGTCGTCATCGGGACGAAGAACTTCTCCGAGGAGTACATCCTCGGCCAGCTCTACAAGCAGGCGCTCGAGGCGAAGGGCTTCACCGTCCAGTACAAGGAGAACATCGGCTCGTCCGAGATCATCCACACCGCTCTCACGAGCGGGAAGATCAACTTCTATCCGGAGTACGACGGCGTCGTCGTCCAGGACATCTACCACCGCGCGTCGCCGAAGACGGCGCACGGCGTGTTCCTGCTCGCGAAGGCGCTCGAGGCGAAGCACGGCATCACCGTCTTCAACCCGACGCCGTTCTTCGACACCGACGTCCTCGCCGTCACCAACGCGACGGCGAAGAAGTACGGGCTGAGCTCGATCGGCGACCTGAGGAAGGTCGGCCCGTTCAAGCTCGGCGGCTTCCCGGAGTGCAAGACGCGGGCGACGTGCTTCGTCGGCTACACGAAGCAGTACGGGCTCACGCAGGCGTCGTTCACGCCGCTCGCCGGGATCTCCGCGTACGCGGCGCTCGACGGCGGGCAGGTGCTCGCCGCCGACGTGTTCTCGACCGACCCGCCGCTCGGGAAGCCGTCGAAGTACACGGTGCTGAAGGACCCGAAGCACGTCACCGGGTTCCAGAACGTCGTTCCGCTCGCACGGACGGCGACCGTGAAGGCGCTCGGCAAGCCGTTCGTGCTCGTCGTCCGCAGCGTCTCCGCGAAGCTCTCGCAGAAGGCGATCATCGCGATGAACAAGGCCGTGATCGTCGACAAGCAGTCGCCGGCCGCGGTGGCGAAGGCCTTCCTCAAGGCGAACCACCTGCTCTAGCCGTTCGCTACGGGAGCCGTCCGCCGGTGAGGCGGGCGGCTCCCAGCGAGCCGAGCAGCAGCAGGGCCGCCGCTCCCGCGAACCACGAGGTGATCTCACGCTCGACCGGCTTCCGCGCGATCGAGCCGCCGAGCTCCTTGTAGATCGACGCGACCTTCGCGGCCGACGTCGCGCGGAACGTCTGGCCGTCCGTGTCGCGGGCGATCGCGGCGAGCGTCACCGGGTCCGGCTTCACCGGGAACCGCCGGCCGCCGAAGAGCCCGCCGAACGCGTTGCCGAGCCCGTACGGCCCGAACGCGTCGGGGCCGAGCGTGCCGTGATTCGTGCCGAGCGCGACCGTGAAGACGCGGATCCCGGCTCTCTTCGCGCGGTCGGCGCCCTGCAGCGGCGTCAGCGTCCCGCGCGTCTGCGCACCGTCCGAGAGCAGCACGATCGCTCCCGGGATCTTCCCGTCCTTCGCGCGAGGCGCGTCGCCGACGCTCGCCTTCACGACCTGCACCGCGACGCCGAGCCCGTCGCCGATCGCCGTCCCGCCTTCCGGCTGCAGCAGGTCGATCCCCTCCTGCAGCAGGTCGCGGTCGGTCGTCGGCGCGACGAGGACGTCGGGGCTGCTCGAGAACTCGATCAGCCCGGCCTTCACCTTCTTCGGCAGCTTCGCGGCGAAGATCGACATGGCGCGGCCGGCGGCGTCGAGCCGCGTCGGCTTCACGTCGCTCGCGCGCATCGAGCCCGACACGTCGACGAGGAGCACGACCGTCGCGCGGTCGGAGGTCTCGCTCACGGTCGTGCGCGGGCGCGCCACCGCCGCCGTCGCCGCACCGACGGCGAGCAGGAAGAGCGCGAGCGGCAGCAGCGCGACGAGACGCCTGCGTGGCTGCACCACCGACGCGAGCACGTCGAGGTTCGTGAACGCGACGGCGTACCGTGCGCGGCGCTGCTCGAGGAGCCACGCGCCGACCGCGACGAGCGGGAGGACGACGAGCAGCGCGAGGAGCCACGGCGAGCCGAAGCTCACGGCGCGCACACCGCCCCGGTCTGCACGATCGTGTTCGCGTCCGGCGACAGCGAGTCGGTCGACGTCGCGGTCCCCACGACCGTGCGCCTGCCGAGCACGTGCGTCGCGTGCACGTGCGCGGCGCCGGCGAGGTTCGGCGGCTGCTTCGTCCGGAACGCGATCGCGTGCCAGCCGCCGACGAGCGTCTCGTAGCGGAGGCACGACACACGCGCGACCTTCACGTCGCCCGGGAGCATGTGCACGACGCGCGAGCGGTACTCGAGCGACGGCCCGGCAGGCGTCACGCGCGCCGACACGGTCGAACGGCCTCCGCCGCCCTGCTGCGGCACGCAGCCGAGGAACGGCTGGAACGCGGACGTGCGGCTCGACGTCGTCACCGCTTCGAAGAGCGCGGAGCGCGACGTCGTCTGACCGGGCTGCACCGGCGCACCGAGCCGCGCGACGAACGACACGTGAACCTCACGGGAGGTGACGACGGAGTCCAGCCCCGCGACCACGCCCTTCGGGCACGTGAGCAGGAACTGCGCCGTGCCGTGCCCGGGCACGACGACCCACGGGCCGGGCACGCTGATGCACTGCTGGATGCCGCGGCACTCGTTGTGCAGGGGCGCCGGGGGCGCCGCGGCGACACCGGCCGCCGCGACGACGAGCGCCGCGAGGAGGACGAGCCTCACAGCGGCACCCGCCTGAACCAGAGCCCGGAGAGCAGCCCTCCGGCCAGCATGAACACGAGCGCGCTGCCGGCGGCCGCCGAGCTCACCTCGATCGTCTTTCGGCGTTTGCCGACGCGTGAGCCGAGCTCGTCGTAGACGCCCTTCACGTCGACCGCCGCGGGGCCGCCCATGAAGTGTCCGCCGCTCGCGCGCGCCATCGCCTCGAGCGCCTGCGGCTGCGCCGGCACCTCGATGCGCTCGGTGTAGCCGCCCTTCAGCTTCTGCTGCACGACGCCGTCGGGCGTGCCGAGCAGGATCGTGCTCACCGGGATGTGCGCCTGCCGCGCGCGGACCGCGGCCTGTTGCGGGGTCAGGCGGCCGGCGGTCTGGCCCCCGTCCGACAGCACCAGGATCACGGCCGGCGGACGGCGGCCTTTCACCGATCCCTTCACGCTCTGGCCGACCCGAACGGCGCGCGCGACGGCGTCTGCGAGCGCGGTCCCCTGCTCGCCCGTCCTCGCCTTCGCGAGCGCTGCGCGCACGACGTTCAGGTCGTGCGTCGGCGCTGCGGTCACCGCGACGTGGTCGGAGAACGTGACGAGGGAGGCGCGGTAGCCGTGCGGGAGCTTGTCGAGGAACGCCCCGGCGACGGTCTTCGCGACCGCGAGGCGCGACGGCCGCGCGTCGTTCGCGGCCATCGAGCCGGAGACGTCGAGCACGAGCACGACCGTCGCCTCCTGCGACCGCACGTGCACCGTCGCGCGCGGCCGCGCGAAGCCGACGAGGAGCAGCGACAGCCCGACGAGGAGGAGCGCGGCCGGCAGGTAGCGGTGCACGCCGCCCGGCCGCGCGACCATGTTCGGCAGGAGCGATGCGGGTGCCCACGCGCGCGCGCGGCGCTCGCGCAGCCGTTCGAGCGCGATCAGCGCCGCGACGACGAGCGGGATCGCGAGCAGCGCGACGAGGAGCGCAGGCGAGCCGAAGCTCATTTCTCCCTCCGTCGCAGGAACGCCGCGAGCGGCCGGAGCCAGTCGCCCTCGGTCGACAGCGCGACGTGCCGCACGCCGGCCGTCGAGAGCGCGGTGACGAGCGCGCGCCGCTCGTCCGCGGCGGCGGTGGCAAACCGCTCGCGGAGGCGGCGGTCCGACGTGTCCACACGAAGCTGTCTACCCGTCTCGGGGTCGACGAGACGCAGCTCGCCGACGTCTGCGAGCTCCTGCTCGCGCGGATCGCGCACCTCGACGGCGAGCACGGCGTGCCGCGCCCCGAGGCGAAGCAGCGGCGCGCGCCAGTCGGGAGCGCCGCGGAAGTCGGAGACGACGATCACGAGCGCGCGCTGGCGGATGACGCGGTCGGCCACCTCGAGCGCGTCGGCGAGGCGGCCGCCGCCGGTCGGCGGCAGCTCCCGGAGGAGCTGCAGCGTGTCGAGCAGCGCGCGGCGGCCCTGCCGCGGGTGCTCGACCGTCGGATCGGCGCCGAACGCGATCGTGCCGAGGCGGTTGCCGCGGCGCGTGGCGGCGTAGCCGACGGCGATCGCGACGCCTTCGGCGACGTCGGCCTTCCGGCGGTCGCCGGTCCCGAACGCCATCGACGCCGACGCGTCGAGCACGAGCCACGTGACGAGCACGCGCTCCGCCAGCTCGACGCGCACGTGCGGCTCGCCGGTGCGCGCCGTCACGTTCCACTCGATGCGGCGGACGTCGTCGCCGGGCTCGTACGGCCGCACCTGCCACAGCTCGCTGCCGACGCCGGCGAACGCCGAGCGGTAGTCGCCGGAGAGCAGGCCGTCGACGCGCCGCCCGACGGCGAGCTCGAGTGCACGCAGCGACGACGCGCTGAGCGGTCCGGGCCCCGGGTGCTCCGGCGTCCGTGTCGGTGCGAACGGGTCCGTCGCCGAGGTCACGCGGCGGCGGTCGAGCGCCCGAGGTCGATCTGCGGCAGCGGCACGGCGGCGAGCACCTGCTCGAGGAGCGAGTCGGGGGTGACCTCCTCCGCGAGCGCGCGGTAGGAGAGGACGAGGCGATGGCGGAACGCGTCGCGGACGAGCGCCTCGAGGTCGGCCGGCACGACGTAGTCGCGGCCCCGGATGAGCGCGAGCGCGCGCGCCGCCGCGACGAGGCTGATCGGGCCGCGCGGGCTCGCGCCGAACGCGACGTAGTCGGCGACGCCGTCGATGTCTCGGTCCTTCGGGAACCGCGTGGCGGTCGCGACGTCGACGGACCAGCTGATCAGCGCCGGGTCGACGTAGACCTCGCGCGCCTGCCGCTGGAGCTCCTGCAGCTCCTCGAGCGACAGCATCTGCGCGAGCTCGGGCGGCGCCTCGAGCGACCGCGCGACGACCGTCAGCTCCTCGTCGTGCGCCGGGTAGTCGACGAGCACCTTCAGCATGAAACGGTCGACCTGCGCCTCGGGGAGCGGGTACGTCCCTTCGGACTCGATCGGGTTCTGCGTCGCGAGGACGAGGAACGGGCTCGGCACGGGGAACGTCTGGTGGCCGATCGTCACCTGGCGCTCCTGCATCACCTCGAGCAGCGCCGACTGCACCTTCGCGGGTGCGCGGTTGATCTCGTCGGCGAGCAGGAAGTTGCAGAAGACCGGGCCGAGCTCGGTGTCGAAGTCGGCGCGGTCGGGGCGGTAGACGCGCGTGCCGACGAGGTCGGACGGAACGAGGTCGGGCGTGAACTGGACGCGCTGGAACGTGCCGCCGAGCACCGCTGCGGTCGTCTTGATCGTCAGCGTCTTCGCGAGCCCGGGCACGCCCTCGATCAGCACGTGGCCGCCCGCGAGCAGGCAGACGAGCACCCGCTCCAGCATCTCCTCCTGACCGGCGATCACGCGCCGGATCTCGAACAGCGCCTGTTCGAGCTTGCCGCCCTCTGTCATCACGTCCTCCTCGCTCGATTCCTCCGCACAGGATTACTCGCTCACCTAAGAAGTTCTCGTTAAATCGAGTGCGCGGCGCCACCCCGCCCGGAGCTCCGCAACCTCGTCTCGGCTCGCCTTCGGCTCGTATACGGCGGCGATCCCGACCCCGGTTTCGCGGCCGGCGGCCAGGGCGGCGGCGCCGAGCGCCGTCGTCTCGCGCTCGGATGCGACCTCGACCGGGACGCCGAGCAGATCCGCCTGGAACTGCATCAGGAAGCCGTTCGCCGTCGCGCCGCCGTCGGCGCGCAGCGTCCCCGGCCGCTGCGGCAGCGCCTCGACGACGTCGGCGACCTGGTGCGCGATCGCCTCCAGCGCGGCCCGGACGAGGTGCGCGCGCGTCGTCCCGCGGGTCAGCCCCGTGACGATGCCGCGCGCGTCCGCGTCCCACCACGGCGACCCGAGCCCCGCGAGCGCCGGCACGAAGTGGACGCCGCCGGTCGAGTCCACCCCGGTCGCGAGCGCCTCCGTCTCCGCCGCGTCCGCGACGATGCCGAGCCCGTCGCGCAGCCACTGCACCGCGGCGCCGCTCACGAGGACCGCGCCTTCCAGCGCGTACCCGTCGGCGGCGGCGGTCTTGAGCAGGCCGTGCGGCGGCGGGCCGGCGTCGTCGCCTGTGTGGACGAGGACGAAGCTGCCGGTGCCGTACGTCGCCTTCCCTTCGCCCGGCCGGTGGCAGCCCTGGCCGTAGAGCGCCGCCTGCTGGTCGCCCGCGATGCCGCGGACCGTGACGGTGCGCCCGTTCAGCTCACCCTCGCCGATCTCCTCGGCGGAGCCGACGATCCGCGGCAGCACGTCGCGCGGCACGTCGAAGAGCTCGAGCAGCTCGTCGTCCCAGTCGAGCGTCTCCAGGTTCACGAGCAGCGTGCGGGACGCATTGGTCGCGTCGACGACGTGCTGCTCGCCTCCCGTCAGCTTCCACACGAGCCAGCTGTCGACGGTGCCGAACGCGAGGCCGTCGCGCCGGTGCTCGCGCAGCAGCCACTCGAGCTTCGTCGCGGAGAAGTAGGGATCCGGCACGAGGCCCGTCTTGCGCCTGATCAGGTCCGGGTCGAGCTCGCGGCAGCGGTCGGCGGTTCGCCGGTCCTGCCACACGATCGCATTCGCGACGGGCTTCCCCGTCGCACGGTCCCAGAGGAGCGTCGTCTCGCGCTGGTTCGTGATCGCGACGGTGTCGAAGTCGCCGTGCGCCGTCTCGACGACGCTGCGCCAGATCTCCTCCGGGTCGTGCTCGACCCATCCCGGCCGCGGGAAGTGCTGCGGCAGCTCCGCGTACCGCCGGTCGCGCACGTGGAGGTCGTCGTCGACGAGCAGGCACGTCGTCCCCGTGGTGCCCTGGTCGACGGCGAGGATCACGAATGGCGGTCGACGAACTCGAGCGTGCGCCGCCAGGCGTCGTCCGACGCGTCCTGGAACTGCTCCTGCTTGCGGTCGAAGAAGCTGTGCGGCGCGCCGTCGTACGTGACGAGCTCGTGCTCCACGCCGGTCGCGTCGAGCGCACGGTCGAACTCCTCGTTCATCTCGGGCGGGATGTTCGCGTCGTCGCCCGCCTGCAGCGCGAGGATCGGCGCACGGATCGCGTCGACGCAGTCCTCGACGCGCGTCGGGCGCCCGTAGAAGCCGACGGCGCCCGCGAGCCCGTCGACGTCCGCCGCAGCGCGCCACGACGTGCTGCCGCCGAAGCAGAACCCGACGGTGAAGATCGCGTTCGCGCCGACCGCGCGCAGGCGCTCGACGGCCGCGCGCGTGTCCGCCATCAGCCCCGCGGGCGTCGTCTGCTGCACGTGCGGCATGTAGTCCCAGTCGTCCTCGCGTTTCGCGACGCCGAGCGTGCGGCCGAAGTAGTCGATCGCGATCGCGGCGTAGCCGCGCTCGGCGAAGCGCAGCGCGAGCTCCTCGTAGAAGCGGTAGAGGCCGCGAACGTCCGGAAGGATGACGACGCCGGCGCGCGGGGCGTCGTCGGGCGTCGCGACGAACGCGGCGAACGTGTTGCCGTCCTCGGCCGTGAGCGTCAGGTCGTCGTGCGAGACGGCGGCGCCGGCGATGCGCGGGATCGGCGGCTCGGAGTCGGTGTCGAAGCACATGGCGGGACCCTAGCGGCCGGCCGCTTCCGTCTCCTCGCAGCCGGGCCCGCGCCGTGGGATGATCGTCCCGTGCCGACGAACTACGAGGTCGCGTTCGAGCGGCGCCCGGGCGTGTACGCCGCGTGGCAGCAGCTCGCGGGCGCCGTCAAGGCGAACATGGACCAGCGGCGGTACGAGCTCGCGACGCTCGCGGCGGCGCAGAAGCTGAAGTCGAGCTACTGCTCGCTCGCGCACGGGAAGATCCTGCAGGCCGACCTCGGCGAGGACGTGCCGGCGATCCTGCGCGGCGAGACGCTGTCGGAGGTGGACGTCGCCGTCATGGACCTCGCGGCGCAGGTGGCCGAGGACGCAACGGTCACGGATGCGGCGCGCGAGCGGCTGCGCGGCCTCGGGCTGAGTGACGAGGAGATCATGGACGTCGTCCTCACCGCGGCCATCCGGTGCTTCTTCTCGAAGACGCTCGACGGCCTCGGCGTGCTGCCGGACGCCGTCTACGGCGAGCTGGCACCCGAGCTGCGCGCGGTGCTCGTCGTCGGCCGCCCGATCGCGGGCGCCTAGCCGAAGCCGCGGATCAGCTCGGCCGTCTCGAGCGGCACGTCGAGCTGTGGCGCGTGGCCGACGTCGTCGAGGACGACCCAGTCGGCGGTCGGGAACCACGCGCGGTACCGGGTGGCGGCGGTCGGCCACGGCAGCAGCTCGTCGGCCGTCCCCCACACGAACCGCACCGGGCACGTCACGCGGGCCGGATCGAGCGGCCACCCGTTCGCGAGCGCGTTCGCGATCAGCGGCTCGACGTCCGTCGCCGCGGCGGCGCGCAGCTGCGCCGCGATCAGCTCCGGCGGGATGTGCTCCCACCGCACCGTCATGTAGCGCATCGCGACGCGCCGCCCCTGCGCCGTCGCGACCGCCTGCTCCGGTACGACGTGCTGCAGCGAGCGGTGGATGCGCCGCTGCAACGCCAGCACGTCGGCCGGCTCCTGCGCCGTCGCCCACCCGCCCGCCGGTGCGAGCGCGACCACGCTGCGGCCGCGGCCGCGCTCGGCGAGGCGGAGCGCGAGGTAGCCGCCGAGCGAGTTCCCTGCGAGGTGCGCCGTTTCGACGCCGGCGCCGTCGAGCATCTCCTCCAGCCGGTCGACGACGGCGGCCGGATCGTCGAGCGGCAGCGCCGGCGCGAGCACGTCGTCGCCGAGGTGCGGGCGCACGAGGTCCCACGTGACCGGCGAGTCCATGAAGCCGTGCAGGAGGACGAGCGTCAACTAGCCGCCGCTGATGGCGGCGATCACGTCCACGCGCGCGCCGGGAGCGAGCGGCGTGTCGAGCGCCGCCCGCTCCTTGTCGACGTACACGTGGATGTGACGGCGGATCTCCGGCCCGGCGTCGAGCAGCCGGTCGCGGATCCCCGGCCACTGCTCCTCGAGCCGGTCGATCGCGGCGATCACGGTCGGCGCGTCCACGTCCACGCGCCGCGGCAGCCCCGCGAAGAGGGGCTGCAGCGTCATCGGGAGGTGGACGTCCGCCATCGTCACTCGACGATCGCGACGTCGACCGACGAGATCGCCGGCAGGTAGCTCGCGATCTCGCTCCAGTTCGCGCCGTCGTCGTTCGACGCGAAGACCTGGCCGGTCGACGTGCCGAAGTAGAACCCGGGCGTGTCGTAGGTGTCGACGCTCATCCCCTGCCGGAGGACGCCGAGGTGCGCGCCGTCCTGCGGCAGGCCGCTCGCGCTCCGCTGCCAACTCGAGCCGGCGTCGCGCGTGAACCAGACCGCGGCCTTGCCGTCCGGCATGACGCGGCCGTGGCCGGGGTCGAGCGGGATCACCGCGAACGTGTCGCGGTCGTGCGGGTGCGCGGCGGCGGCGAAGCCGAACTCCGACGGTAGCCCTTCGGTGATCTCGCTCCACGACTGACCGCCGTCGTCGCTCCTGTGCATGCCGACGTGATTCTGCTGGTACATGCGGGTCCCGTCGGCGCGAGAGCGGACGAGCTTGTGCACGCAGAAGCCGACCTCCTCGTGCTCGCGCGGCCAGTCGGCGCGGAGGCCGCGGTTGCGCGGGGTCCAGGTCTCCGCGCCGTCGGTCGTCTCGTACGCGCCGATGCCCTGGACGACGGCGAAGAAGTGGTCGCCGTTGTCGGGGTCGAGGACGAAGTTCGAGATGCCGAGGTGGCCGGGGGGCTGGTTCTGCGGGTCGTCCCACACCTCGCTGCCGGGCTGGCCCGACAGCGTCGAGAGGAGCGACCACGTCTGCCCTCCGTCGCGGCTCTCGAAGATGCCCGGCGCCTCGACACCCGCGAGCAGGCGCCCGTGGCTCGCCGCGAGCGTCGAGACCTTCGAGATCTTCTTCGGCGCGTCGTCGCCGTAGGTGAGGCCCTCGCTCGAGTGCTCCCACGTCTCACCGAGGTCGGGGCTGCGGAAGATCGCCGAACCGTGCCATTCGCTCGCCGCGGCGGCGAAGATCGTGCCGGAGTCGGCGTCGTAGATCGCGTGGTAGACGGGCCAGCCGTCGCAGTACGGGCCGCGCATCTGCCAATTCGCGCGGCCTTCGTCGCTCTCGAGCACAAAGCACCCCTTGCGGGTGCCGACCATCAGGATCGTGCGGGACAAGGCTTCACCTCCGACGCCGGGACAGGGCTCATCCTTCTACAGACCGGCCCGGAGGCCAAGACTCATCGGCGGTCGGAATACCTTTCCCTGGGAAGGGTCACGGAACCGAGACCCGCGCCGCGGTGAAACCCGCGACCTGCAGGCACTTCGCCGAGATCTGTCCCTGGGAAGGGTTACGGAAGCGTCGCGCGCACCTGGTGGGCGATCTCGAGGTCCTCGCGCGCCGGGATCACGTGGACCTCGGGGTCGCCGAGGAAGTCGAGGCCTTGTAGGGCGCGCTCGCGGATCGCGGCCGCGTTCTCGCCGACGCCGCCCGTGAACGCGATCGCGTCGACGCCGCCGAGCGCGGCCGCCATCGCGCAGACCGACGCACGCAGGCGGTGCACGTAGACGCCGACGGCGAGCGCCGCGTCCTCGTCTCCCGCCGCCTCCGCCTCGAGGATCGCCCGCATGTCCGCGGACCCCGCGAGGCCGAGCAGGCCGGAGCGTCGCTCGAGCGTCGCCGCGAGCTCCGACGGCGGCATCCCGACATGCTCCTCGAGCCAGAGCACGAGCCCTGGGTCGATGGAGCCCGACCTCGTCGCCATCACGAGGCCCTCGAGCGGCGTGAAGCCCATCGTCGTGTCCACCGAGCGGCCGTCGAGGATCGCGCAGAGCGACGCGCCCGCGCCGAGGTGGCACGAGACGATGCGCCGCCGACCCGTGAGCTGCCGCGCGATGTACGCGTGCGAGAGCCCGTGGAAACCGAACCGCCGCAACGGCCAGCGCCGCCGCCATTCGCGCGGGATGGCGTACGTCGTCGCGGCCGCGGGGATGGTCGCGTGGAACGCCGTGTCGAAACAGGCGACGGCCGGCACGTCCGGCAGCACCGCCGTCACCGCGTCGAGCGCGCGCAGCGACTTCGGCTGGTGGAGCGGCGCGAGGTCCGTCAGCGCGTCGAGCCGCCGGCGCACGCGCTCGTCGATCAGCACCGGCTCGTGGAACTCGTCGCCGCCGTGCACGATGCGATGCCCGGCCACGTCGATGCCGAGACCGCCGAGCTCGTCGAGGTCACCCGGAGACGCGACGACCTCGTCGCCTTCGAGCACCGACAGCTTGAGCGACGACGACCCCGCGTTGACGACTAGGACGCGCGAGGCCACGTCCACCCCGAGACCTCCGGGATGTCCTCGCCCTGCTCGCGCGTGTACGCACGCGCGCGCAGCCGCGCGTCGACCATCTCCTGCCGCAGCGAGGCCGCGTGCGAGTGCAGCGCCGGCACACGGTCGATCACGTCCATCACGAGATGGAACCGGTCGAGGTCGTTCAGCATGACCATGTCGAACGGCGTCGTCGTCGTCCCCTCCTCCTTGTACCCGCGCGCATGGATGTTCGCGTGGTTGCGGCGGCGGTACGTGAGGCGGTGGATCAGCCAGGGATAGCCGTGGAACGCGAAGATCACCGGCTTGTCCTCGGTGAAGAGCGTGTCGAACTCCGAGTCCGGCAGCCCGTGCGGATGCTCGGTCGGGTCCTGCAGTCGCATCAGGTCGACGACGTTCACGACGCGGACCTTCAGGTCGGGCAGCTCGCGCCGGATGATGTCGACCGCCGCGAGCGTCTCGAGCGTCGGGACGTCGCCGCAGCACGCCATCACGACGTCGGGGTCGCCGTCGTCGTTCGACGCCCACTCCCAGATGCCGAGGCCGCGCGTGCAGTGCAGGACCGCGTCCTCCATCCCGAGGTAGTCGAGCGCCGGCTGCTTCCCCGCGACGATCACGTTCACGTACCCGCGCGAGCGAAGGCAGTGGTCGCCGACGGAGAGCAGGCAGTTGGCGTCGGGCGGGAAGTAGACGCGGATCACCTCCGCCTTCTTGTTGATCGCGTGGTCGACGAACCCTGGATCCTGGTGCGAGAAGCCGTTGTGGTCCTGCCGCCACACGTGCGAGCTGAGCAGGTAGTTGAGCGAGGCGATCGGCCGCCGCCACGGGATGTGGCGCGTCGTCTTCAGCCACTTCGCGTGCTGGTTGAACATCGAGTCGATGATGTGGATGAAGGCCTCGTAGCAGTTGAAGAGGCCGTGCCTTCCCGTCAGCAGGTAGCCCTCGAGCCAGCCCTGGCACTGGTGCTCGGACAGCACCTCCATCACGCGGCCGTCGGGCGCCAGGTGGTCGTCGTCCGGCAGCGTCTCCGCGTCCCACGCGCGGTTCGTCGCCTCGAACACCGAGCCGAGCCGGTTCGACGCGGTCTCGTCGGGGCCCATGATCCGGAAGCGGGTCGGGTTCAGCTTGATCACGTCGCGGAGGTAGTTGCCGAGAACGCGCGTCGCCTCGCTGAACGAGCGGCCCGGCTCCGGCACGTCGACGGCGTAGTCGCGAAAGTCCGGCAGCTTCAGGTCCTCGAGGAGCAGCCCGCCGTTCGCATGCGGGTTCGCGCTCATCCGCCGGTGCGCCTTCGGCGCGAGCGCCTGCAGCTCCGGGACGAGCGCACCGCCGGCGTCGAACAGCTCCTCCGCCTTGTACGAGCGAAGCCACTCGTCGAGCTGCGCGAGGTGCTCCTTGTTCGTCCGCGTCTCGGCGAGCGGCACCTGGTGCGAGCGGAAGGACCCCTCTGTCTTTTTGCCGTCGACCTCCTTCGGCCCGGTCCAGCCCTTCGGTGTTCGCAGGACGATCATCGGCCAGCGCGGCCGCGAGGTGTCGCCGTCGACGCGGGCGGCGCGCTGGATGCGCGCGATCTCCTCGACGACCGTGTCCATCACCTCGGCCATGCGCGCGTGCATCACCTCCGGATCGTCGCCGTCGACCCAGTGCACGCTGTGCCCGTACCCTTCGAGGAGCTTCGTCAGCTCGTCGTCGCCGATGCGCGCGAGCACCGTCGGGTTCGCGATCTTGTAGCCGTTCAGGTGCAGGATCGGCAGCACCGCGCCGTCTGTCGCCGCATTCAGGAACTTGTTCGAGTGCCACGACGTCGCGAGCGGCCCGGTCTCCGCTTCGCCGTCGCCGACGATGCACACGCACAGCAGGTCCGGGTTGTCGAAGACCGCGCCGTACGCGTGCGAGAGCGCGTAGCCGAGCTCGCCGCCCTCGTGGATCGACCCCGGCGTCTCCGGCGCGACGTGCGACGGGATGCCGCCCGGGAACGAGAACTGCCTGAACAGCCGCCGCATCCCGTCGAGGTCGCGGCCGACCTCGGGATAGACCTCGCTGTAGGTGCCCTCGAGATACGCGTTCGCGACGGCGGCCGGGCCGCCGTGGCCGGGGCCCATCACGTAGATCGCGTTCACATCCCAGTTGCGGATGACGCGGTTCATGTGCGCGTAGACGAAGTTCAGCCCGGGCGTCGTCCCCCAGTGGCCGAGAAGGCGCGGCTTCACGTGCTCCGGGCGGAGGGTCTCGCGCAGCAGCGGGTTGTCGAGCAGGTAGATCTGCCCGACCGACAGGTAGTTGGCCGCGCGCCAGTAGGCGTCGAGCAGCCTGAGCTCGTCGGTCACCACGTCTTCGTGGTCGTCACCTGCTCCACGCGACGCAAACGTACCCTCGCGTCGACGGCGACGGCGCCGTCTGCGCGCGCGAGCACGGGGTTCAGGTCGAGCTCCGAGAGCTCCGGCAAGTCGATCGCGAGCTGCGAGAGCCGGTGCAGGACGTCTGCGACGGCCGCCTTGTCCGCGGGCGGCTTGCCGCGCCACCCGGCCAGGAGCTTCGCCGCCTTCCCGCTCGTGAGCGCGACGTCGACGTCGACGTCGGTGAGCGGTGCGAGCGCGAACCGCGCGGCGCCGATCAGCTCGGCGAGCGTCCCGCCCGGCCCGAACGCGACGAGCGGACCGAACACGGGGTCCTGGACGACGCCCGCGAGAAGCTCCGCCGCGCCGGTCAGGAAGGGCTGCACGATCACCGGGCCGCCGATCCGCTCGGCCGCCTTCCGCACCTCGTCCTCCGAGCGGAGGTCGAGGGCGACGCCGCCGGACTCCGTCTTGTGCGCGCCCGCGGCCGCCGTCTTCACGACGGCGGGAAGCCCGAGCTCGACCGCGATGCGGACCGCCTCGTCGGGCGTCTCGGCAACGCGCTCCGGGACGAGCGGCAGGCCGTAGGCGCCGAGCAGCTGCCGCGTCTGCGCCGGGTCGAGCCAGACGTCGCTCGAGCCGCGGAGGAGCTCCTCGACGAGCGAGCGGGCTGCCTCACGGTCGATGCGCTCGAGCACCGGCACCGTTCCTTCGGGCCGCCGGAGCCAGGCTGCGCGCTGCGCGGCGAGCCCGAGCGCCCGCGCCGCGGATTCCGGGTAGGCGAAGCTGCCGGTCGGCGCGCCCTCGGCGCTCATCACGACCGGAACGACGGTCTTCTCGGCGCCCGCCGAGGCACGTGCGATCCCGTCGACGACGTCCTTCGTGTCCGCGACGATCGTCAGGACGAACAGCACCATGACCGCGTCGACGCCGGGATCTGCGAGCAGGATCGGGATCGCCTTCTCGTAGGTCTCGCCCACGGCCGAGCCGAGCATGTCGACCGGGTTCGCCGTCGACGCCTCGCGCGGCAGGAACTCGGCGAGCTTCTCGCGCGTCTCCTCCTGCAGGTCGGGCAGCACGAGCCCGTAGCGGTCGGCCGCATCGGCGGCGAGGATGCCCATGCCGCCCGCGTTCGTGATCACGGCGACGCGGTTTCCGCGCGGGAGCGGCTGCGACGAGAGGAGCACCGACGTGTCGATCAGCTCCTCCAGCGTCTCGGCGCGCAGGACACCCGCCTGGCGGAAGAGCGCCTCGACCGCGGCGTCGCTCCCCGCCATCGCGGCCGTGTGCGAGCTCGCGGCCTTCGCACCGCGCGAGCTCGTGCCGCTGCGCATCGCGAGGAGCGGCTTGGAGCGCGCGACGCGCTTCGCGATCCGCGCGAACTTGCGCGGGTTCCCGAACGACTCGAGGTAGAGGAGGATGACGTCCGTCTCCGGGTCGTCCTCCCAGTACTCGAGCAGGTCGTTCGACGAGACGTCCGCCTTGTTGCCGATCGACACGAACGACGAGAGGCCGAGGCCGCGCGCCTCCGCCTGCTCGAGGAGGGCGATGCCGAGCGCGCCGCTCTGCGACGAGAACGCCGCTCGGCCGGGCGGGAAGGGACGGCCGGCGAACGTGGCGTTCATCCGGGTCGTGCTCGAGGCGATGCCGAGGCAGTTCGGACCGACCATCCGCGCGCCATGCGCACGCACGAGCGCGAGCAGCTCGTCCTGCCGCTGCGCGCCTTCGCGGCCGACCTCGGCGAACCCGGCGCTGATCACGCACAGCGCCTTGACGCCGCGCTTCAGCGCCTGCTCGGCGGCGGAGATCACCGCGGCGCCGGGCACGCAGACGACGGCGAGGTCGACGATCTCCGGCACGTCGTCGATCGACGCATAGCCGGGGACACCGCCGACGGGGTCGCCCTTCGCGTTGACGGGATAGGCCGCGCCGACGAAGTCGCCGGCGAGGATGTTGCGGAAGAGCTCGCCGCCGATCGTGCCGCGGCGCGACGACGCGCCGATGACGGCGACCGAGTGCGGGGTGAAGAACGGCGCCAGCGAGCGCGCGACGGCGATGTGGTCGCGCTCGTCCTTCGCGAGCCGATACTGCTCCGTCGGCGAGATCTGCAGGCGCACCTCGACGACGCCGCCCTCGAGGTGGCGCGTCGTTGCGAACCCGGCGTCACCGAACACCTTGAGCATCGCGTTGTTCTGGGGCAGGACCTGGGCGACGAACTCGTCGATGCCGGCACGGCTCGCGTGCGCCGCGAGGCGCTCGAGCAGGCGCGTGCCGATGCCGCGTCCCTGCATGACGTCCGCGACGACGAACGCCACCTCGGCGCGGTGCGGGTCGCGGAGGCGCACGTACGTCGCGAGCGCGACGACATCGCCCTCGAGCTCGCCGACGAGCGAGACCGTCGCGTCGAAGTCGGTGTGCAGGAAGGGGTCGACCGTCCGGCCGTCGACGACGGACGCGCCCTGGAAGCGCAGGTAGCGGGACTCCGGCGAGAGCGACTCGAAGAAGTGGAGCAGCAGGTCTGCGTCGGCGGGAGTCGTCGGCCGGAGACGCAGCGTGGAACCGTCACGGAGGACGACGTCCTCGGCGGGCACGGACAGGATCTCGGTGAGCTCGGTGGTCATGCCTGAAGGGTCGCCGGGACGGTGGCAACCCGAATCGGGGTTTTCCCGAGGACCCGCCCGTTCCTCGCCCTGATTCGGCAAACGCGCGCCGGCGCGACAGTGGGGTCATCGAAAGGAGGACACAATGAAGCCCATCCTGCTCGCAACGGACGGCTCACCCTCGGCCGCCGAGGCGACCCGGGAGGCGATCGAGCTCGCGCGCGCCCTGGGCGTCCCGCTCATCGCCACCGCCATCGAGCACGTCACCGCGCCGTCGTACGGCTACTACGGCTACGCGGAGGTGTACTCGGAGCTGCGCAAGGCGGAGCACGAGCACGTGCACAAGGTGCTCGACGAGGTCGCGGAGAAGGCCGAGGAGGCGGGTGTCTCCTGCATGACCTTCCCGCTCGAGGGCATCGTGGTCGACGAGATCTGCAAGCTCGCGACGGAGCGCGACGCCGCGATGATCGTGCTCGGTGCGCACGGCTGGGGCCCGATCCGCAGGCTCGTCTTCGGCAGCGTCTCGCAGGGCGTCCTGCACGACGCGAAGTGCCCGGTGCTGGTCGCGCGCGCAGTCGCGCCCGGCAGCACGACCTGGGTCGACGAGCGCACCGCCGTCGCCGTCTGAATCGACGACCGCCGTTGAATGTAGTCCGACTACGGACTACATTCACGGCTGCCGTGCGCGCCATCCTCACCGCCGCCGCCGTGGTCGCCGCGCTCTCGGTGGCGTCGACTCCGCGCGCGACTCCGCTCGCCCGGATCGACGCGTCGCTTGCCCGATTCGCCCAACAGGGGCGCTTCTCCGGCGTCGTCCTCGTCGCGCGCCACGGCCGCCCCGTCCTTCAGCGGGCCCACGGCATCGCGAACCGGCGCACCGGCGAGCGCAACACGATGTCGACGAGGTTCAACCTGGCGTCGCTCGGCAAGCCGCTCACCGCGGTCGCGGTGGCGCAACTCGTCGAGCGGGGGAAGCTGCGCTTCGGCGACACGATCGGACGGTTCGTGCCCGAGCTTCCCGCCGCGATCGGGAAGCGGGTCACCGTCGCCGAGCTCCTCGACCACACGTCGGGGCTCGGCGACTTCTTCGCGAGCCCGCTGTACCCGCAGCGCCGCCCGACGCTGACGTCTCTCCGCCGCTACCTGCCGCTGATCGAGAACGAGCCGCTCGCCTCGACGCCCGGTTCACGGTTCCACTACAGCAACTCCGGCTACATCCTCCTCGGACTGATCGTCGAGCGGGCGAGCGGCGAGGACTACTACGCGTACCTCGAGCATCACGTGCTCGCGCCGGCCGGGATGACCCACAGCGGCTGCTTCGCCGCGAACCGGCTTCCGCCGCGAACCGCGGTCGGGTACGCCGGCGGACAGCCGAACACCTCCGGGCTGCCGCCGCGGGGCACGTCCGCGGGCGGCTGCTACTCGACCGCGGGCGACCTGCTCGCATTCGCGAACGCGCTCGAGTCACACCGCCTGATCGACGCGCGGCTCACCGGGATCGTGACGTCGCCGAAGGTGTCGCTCGGGCCGGTCCAGAAGTACGGCTACGGCTTCGGCATTCGCGAGGGGCGCCCCGGTCAGAGCGCGACCATCTGGCACAACGGCGGCTCGCCCGGCGTCGGCGCCGAGCTCGACATCAACCCGGCACTCGGATACACGGTCGTCGTCCTGGCGAACCTCGACTACGAGCTGATCGCACCTGCGATCGACTCCGTCCTCAGCACGCTCGGCGTCCCGTAGGTCACGCGAGCGGGAGCTCGGCGCGAAGACGCGTCCCGCCGCCACGCGGGCTGTCGATCGTCAGCGTCCCGTCGAACGCCGAGACGCGGTCCTGCAGCCCGCTGAGCCCTGTGCCGTTCGCCGGATCGGCACCGCCCTTGCCGTCGTCTTCGATCACCACGACGATTGCTCGGTCGGTCTCGCGCACGCGCACCGCCGCGCGCGTCGCCTCCGCGTACTTGGCGACGTTGTTCAACGCTTCGGAGACGATGTAGTAGGCGGCCACCGCGACCTGCGTCTCGATCGGCGTATCCGTGACGTCGAGCTCCACCGGGATGGGCGCGCGTGCCGCGACGATGCGCAGCGCCGCCGCGAGCCCGCGCTCGCTGAGCGCCGACGGATGAATGCCCTGCGCGAGCTCGCGCAGCTCCTTCACGGCCGACGCGAGCTCGTTCACGGCTGTGTCGACCGCGTCGGCGGACGGGACGGCGCCGCGCTGCGCGTTACGGAGCTGCAGCAGCAATGCGGTCAGCCGCTGCTGCGCGCCGTCGTGCAGGTTCCGCTCGAGACGGCGGCGCGCGTCGTCCGCCGCGGCGACGATGCGCGTCCGCGAGCGCCGCACCTCCGCCTCGTGGCGCTTGCGGTCCGTGATGTCGGTGCCCGTGATGAGCCAGACGGGGCCGCTCTCGATCTTCGGCAGCGGCGTGCACGACCACGCCACGTCGATCTCGCCGCCGTCGCGCTGCAGCCACCGGCCTTCGCACTCGGCCGCCGCGTTCGAGCGGACTGCGCTGACGATGCAGTCCCGCGCGGCCGCGCGCTCACCGTCCGGCACGTAGCGGTCCCAGAACACGACACCCCCGGTCTCGTGCGGGGCGTACCCGAGCGTGCGCTCGAACGCCTTGTTCGTCGCATACGGGCGCACCGATCCGTCGGCGTCGATCAGGCAGATGAGGCTCGGCGCGTAGTTCGCGATCGCGTTCAGGAGCTCGCGCTCGCGCTCGAGCTCCGTGATGCGCGTCTTCAGCGCCGACGTCGACGCCTTCGGCGAGCGGCGCTGCTTCGCGCGTGGCACGGCGATCAGGCGGGCCGGCGCTCCGGGAAGCGCGGCAGCCCGTCGTCGGGAATCGGCTCCCACGGCGCCGCGTACGCCACGAACTGGCGGTACTCCGGCCGGACGCCAGGATCCTCGTCGAACGCGCCGAGGCGGAGGCCGTAGACCGTGCCGTCGGGGCTCCGGCTCCAGACGGCGCTGCCGCATTCGCCGCAGAACGCTTTCGGCCAGCCGTCGGCCGGCGTCCACTCGCGCACGTGCTCCTCGCCTTGCGTGACGCGGAGTGCGTCGCCGCCGACCCGCACGTTCGCGGACGCGGCGGTGCCGGTGCGGCGCTGGCACCGCGTGCAGTGGCAGTACGAGGCGGGGCCGAGCGGACCGACGATCTCGAACCGCACGGCGCCGCAGAGGCATCCCCCTGTCATGTGTAGCGAGCCTACTCGAACGGAATGGATAACCTCCGCGATCGGGTCAGGAACGAGTGGGCGACTACGAATACGAACTGCGGCGCGACGGCGCGGTGATCGCGACCGGTCGCATCCAGCTGGACACCGTCCCGACGCCGGGCGACGAGCTGACGCTCGGCTCGACCCGGGCGCGCGTCGAGGACGTGCTGCCGCGCCGCGGCGGGTACCGGCTGATCCTCGAAGCGACGTAAGAGACCTAGTGCAGGTCGGCCGGGAGCTCGATCCCGGAAACGTCCACACCGAGGGACTTCGCGAGCCGCACGCCGTGCTCGAGGTCCTCCTTCAGCATGCGGATGTCCGTCTCGCGCATCAGCGCGCCGATGAACTCGCGTGCCTTGGGCCGCCATAGCGCGTGCTGCGCGAACACCGGGAGGAGACGGTTCGCCGCCTCGATCAGCTTCGTCTGCACGCGCCGGCCCGCGCCCTCGAGCAGTACCCGCTCGTAGGCCATCCCGGCGCCGTGATGGATGCCGTCGTCGATCGCGAGCCGGTTGCAGAGATCCTCGAGCACGGTCCCGCGCGACGAGCGCGCGATCATCCGGAACCGCGGGATGATCAACCGTTCGTAGAACACCTGCATCATGAACACCTTCTCCTCGAGCGTGTCGGCCTCGAGGACGTAGCGCGCGAGCTTGTCGAGGTACGGGTCGCGCTCGGCCATCCCGCCCGCCTCCTCGATCAGCTTCAGCCACGCCTCCGTGTGGCGCGACTCGTCCTGCACCATCGTCGTGTAATAGAGCTTCGCCTCGTGGTCGGGAGCGATCGCGAAGAGCTGCGTCGCCATCTCGACCGCGAGCTCGTCCGCCTGCAGCTGCTGCGTGACGACGGAGCGCCAGAGGTCGCGCCGCCGCGCGAGCTTCTGCGGCGAGCCGGAGTACTCGGGGATCGGCGGGATGTCGCCCCACGGCAGGTCTCGCACCTGCCACTCGGCCCGCTTCGCGAGCTCGTAGTAGCGATAGACGCCCTTCAGGTCACGGTGCGTGTCGAGGCCGAGCTCTTCCGCTTCCATCGGCGGCAAGGATACGCGTCAGGGAGACGTGCTCAGGAGCACCGGGTTTCCCGAGGGGTCGCGCAGCTCGCGCTCCTCCGGCGCCCCGAGGATCGTCATGCGCGTCAGGCGCGCGCGGTCGTCCGGCGCGTACGGCGCGCCGCGGCTCTGCCACGTGTTCGCGCCCAGGTGATGGTGGTAGCCGCCGTCCGAGAGGAACACCGCCTGGTCGCCGAGCTGCGCCATCAGGTCGAAGCCGAGCTCCTCGTAGAACGCGCGCGCGTCCGCGACGTCCGCGACGCACAGGTGCACGTGCCCCATCGTCGTGCCCTCGGCGAGACCCCCGAACGAGCCGCCGGGCGCCTCGCGCAGCAGATCGCCGGTGTCGAGCGGCATCGTCGTCATCCGGTCCCGGACCTTGCCCTCCCAGAGCTCGCGCGGCCGGTCGGCGTAGACCTCGATGCCGTGGTGGTCGGGATCGCGGAGGTAGATCGCCTCGCTGACGTAGTGGTCCGAGAGCCCCGTGAGCTCGACGCCGTCGTGCGCCGCGTGCGCGAGCCAGTCCGCGAGGTCTGCGCGCGACGGGACGAGCAGCGCGAAGTGGAAGAGCCCCGAGTAGCCGTCGGCGGGGCGCGCGCCCGGCTGCTCCGTCAGGACGAGCAGATCCTGGCCGCCGGCGCCGAGCCGCGCGGTCCCGTTTTCGTGCGCGTGCACGCGGAGGCCGATCTGCCGCTCGTAGTACGCGAGCGACCGGTCGAGGTCGGCGACCGTCAGGTGCACCTCGCCCATGCGCATGCGACGATCCTACGCGTGCGGATCGACAAGTGGCTATGGGCGGCGCGGTTCTTCAAGACGCGCGCGCTCGCGACCGACGCGGTGCTCGGCGGCCACGTCCACGTGAACGGCGTACGGGTGAAGCCGGCGAAGGAGATCCGCGTCGGGGACGAGCTGCAGATCCGCATCGGCGTGAGCGAGTGGACGGTGCACGTGCGGGAGCTCGCCGAGAAGCGAGGCCCCGCGACCGTCGCGCGCACCCTGTACGAGGAGACGCCGGAGTCGCAGGAGCGGCGCGAGCGCGAGCGGATGCAACGCCGCCTCGCCCCTCCCCCGCTCGGCGCCGACCTCGGCGCGCGCCCGACGAAGCAGGATCGCCGCCGCCTCGAGGCGCTTCGCCGCGCGCAGCGCGGCCGATGAGTTCGGCCGCTCGCCGCAGTCATCACTGCGATGGCGAACCTCGCTCTCGTCGACGCGCTCGCGCGGCTGCACCTCGCGGCCCGGCGCGGCGGTCGGCGGGCGGTCCTCGTGCATGCGCCCGCCGACGTCGTCGAGCTGATCGAGCTGTGCGGGCTCGCGGAGACGCTAGGGCTCGAGCCGCGGCGGCAGCCCGAACAGCGGGAAGAGCGTCTCGGTGTCGAGGAAGAACGTGAACTCGCCGATCCGCCCGTCTGACAGCTCGAGCACCTGCAGCGCCCACGGCTCGTAGCCGCCGCCCTCGGCCGGCTTGTACTGGCCGAACGCGGGCTGGCCGTTCGCGTACCCGGCCGGCAGCACGCGCGAGCCCTGGCACCCGATGCCGGGACCGAACCACCACGTGAGGATGTCGTCGCGCCCGGCGAGCCAAAGGTCGAACGGCGGCATCGACTGCGTCGCGTCCTCCTTGATCAGCGACGTGAGGCGTTCGAGGTCGTAGTCCTGGAACGCCGCGACGTACCGGTCGAGGAGCGCGCGCTCCTCGGGACCGAGCGAGTCGGCCGCCGTCATGTCGCGCGTCTCGATCGTCGCACGTGCGCGCTGCAACGCGCTGTTGACGGACGCGACGGTGGTCTCGAGCAGCTCCGCGACCTCGGTCGCCTGCCAGCGCAGCACCTCCGACAGGATCAGCACCGCGCGCTGACGCGGCGGGAGGTGCTGCAGCGCGGCGACGAACGCGAGGCGCAGGTCCTCGCGGCCGAGGGTCTCCTCCTCCGGCGTCGGCAGCGGCTCGAGCCACGTGACCTCTGCAGGGACGTTCAGGTTCTCGAAGACGGGCGCACCGGCAGGGCCGAGGTCCATCGGCCGCGGGCGCCGGTCGCGCCCGTTCAGCATGTCGAGGCACACGTTCGTCGCGATGCGGTAGAGCCACGAACGCAGCGCCGCTCGGCCTTCGAACTTCTCGAGGCCGCGCCACGCACGGATCATCGTCTCCTGCACGGCGTCCTCGGCCTCGAACGGCGAGGCGAGCATGCGGTAGCAGTACGCCGTCAGCTCGCGGCGGTACTGCTCGAGCTGCGTCTCGACCCCGGAGGCGCTCGTCGTCACGAGCCGATCCTACTGATCATGCTCGTGCAGACCGCGCGACGCGGCGAAACTCATCGCTGGGTGACGGTCTCCCGGAACTCGATTCCGCTCTCGATCGAGCGTCGGACGGGGCACGACGCGGCGACGCGCTCGAGCCGCTCGACCTGATCCGCGGTGAGGTCACCGTCGATCTCGAGCGAGATGTCGACCGTGCGCGGGGTCGAGCGGTGGTCGTATTCGACGTCGCACGACACGGCTTCGAGCGGCCAGTCCCTCGTGCGGGCATACATCACGACGGTCGTGGAGACGCACGCGGCGATCGCCGCCGGGAGGAGCTCGTGCGGCGCCGGCGCGCTGCCGTCGCCGCCTGCCTCGACGGGCTCGTCCGTCTCGAGGACGTGCCGGCCGTCCACGAGCACGCGCTGCTTGAGCGTCCCCGCGACCGATTCCGATCTCGCCCGCAGGCTCATGCGAGCTCTCTCGCCCAGCCGGCCGCGCGCTCCGCCTCGCCGTCTGCGAGGTCGCCGGCGGTGCCGGTGACGAGGAAGCTCGCCGACGAGACGACGGTGCAGCCGTGCCGCTTCAGGGCCTTCGCGATGCCACGTGCCGCCGAGCCGGTGACGAGCGCCGGCTTGTCCGCGCGCGTGTCGAAGGCGGCGGCGCGCAGACCGTCGACCCTCGGCATCCGGTCGAGCCAGCCGCGGACCCCGATGCCGGCGAGCGCCGTCGCGCCCTGGTCGATCGCGGCCTTGCGCGTCGACTCGCGCGACATCCCGTGCACGTGCGTCGGGCCGCCGATCACGAGCAGGTCGAGCCCGCTCAGGTCAGGAGGCGTCTCGTCGACGGAGAGCAGGTACGTGGCGCCGATCGTCTCGGCGACCTGCTCCGCGACGCGCCGGGTGTTCCCGAACGACGACTCGTAGACGACCGCCGAGCTCATGGCTCCACCTCCCCGGCGTCGAACCGGAACGGCGGATACTCGGGCGTGAGGAACGCCGAGTACGCGGCGACGCGAAGCGACCACCGGTTGAGCCCCATGACGAAGTCGTAGAGGTCGCGCGGGTAGCGCCCCGTGAAGAGCAGGACGAGCATCGCCGCGAACACGAGGAATGCGGCGAGGCCGCCGATGTGCCAGGCGAAGAACCCGGTGCCGCCGGCGAAGAAGCCGGCGACGACGTACTGCGGAATCCCTGCGAGCCACCAGCCGATGAGGGGCAGGCCCCTCCGGTGGTGCTCGGGGTACGCGATCTCGAGCCGCGCCGGATAGTCGGGGTCGTCCGCGAGCGAGAACGGCGGGTAACGGTCCGTACCGTTCGCCGATACGGCGTAGAACGCGACGCGCCACGTCCACCGGAGCACGCCGACGTTGAAGCCGAAGATGCCGCGCGGGTAACGCGCGGTGAAGAGAAGCGCGAAGAACGCGCCGATCGTCGCGAGGACGAAGCAGATCCAAAGCAGCGTGAGGATGATCAGGTGCGGGACGAGCAGCAGCCATTTGACGAGCCACAGCCAGCGCGACGGCTGTTCGAGCCGGCCTTCGATGCGGACTGGATAGGTCATGGCCAAAGGGTCGCCGCGGCTCGCAGCGCGCCGCATCGGGGTCGACCCGGACGTGATACCCTACTGGGGTATGGAGACCGCCACCTACTCCGTTCCCGGCGTTTCGTGCGAGCACTGCCGCGCCGCGATCACGACCGAGGTCTCGGCCGTTCCCGGCGTGGAGCACGTCGATGTCGACCTCGACGCGAAGACCGTCACGGTCAGCGCCGAGCCGCTCGACGACGCAGCCGTCGTCGCGGCGATCGACGACGCCGGCTACGACGTCGCCCGCTGATGCGCGAGACGCTCGCGCTCGACGGCATGACGTGCGCGTCGTGCGCGTCGCGCATCGAGCGGACGCTCAACAAGCTCGACGGCGTCGACGCGACGGTCAACTTCGCGACCGAGAAGGCGACGGTCGAGTACGACCCGCACCGCGCCACGCACGACGACCTCGTCGCGGCGGTCGAGAGGATCGGCTACCGCGTCGAGGCCGCGGCTCCGTCGCGCGAGGCTCCCCCGCTCCGTCTGCTCGCTGCAGCCGTGCTGACGATCCCGCTCGCCGTGCTCGCGATGGTCACACCGCTGCACTTCGCCGGCTGGGGGTGGGCGGCGCTCGCGCTTGCGACGCCGGTCGTCTTCTGGAGCGGCGCCCAGTTCCATCGCGCCGCGCTCGCGAACGCGCGACACGGCGCCGCGACGATGGACACGCTCGTGTCGCTCGGCACGCTCGCAGCATGGACGTGGTCGGCGGTGGTGCTCGTCGGCGGCCTCGGCGCCGAAGGCTACTTCGAGGTCGCGGGCGTGATCACGACGCTCATCCTGCTCGGCCGTTTCTTCGAAGCGCGCGCGCGTCGGCGGTCCGGCGACGCGATCCGCGCGCTGCTCTCGGAGCTCGTGGTCGACGCGGACCTGCAGGTCGGAGATCTCTTCGAGGTGCGGCCCGGCGAGAAGGTTGCGACCGACGGGGTCGTGGTCGACGGCGACTCGGCGATCGACGCGTCGCTCCTCACCGGCGAGGCCGTTCCCGTCGACGTGCGACCGGGCGACGACGTCGCCGGCGGCACGATCAACACGTGGGGCAGCCTGACGGTGCGCGCGACGCGCGTCGGCGCCGACACCACGCTCGCGCAGATCGCGCGCCTCGTCGACGAGGCGCAGGCGGGGAAGGCCGCGGCGCAGCGCCTCGCCGATCGCGTGTCGGGCGTCTTCGTGCCCGTCGTGATCGCGATCGCGCTCGCGACGCTCGCGGGGTGGCTGCTCGCGGGTGCGGGCGCGGCGGCCTCGTTCACGGCCGGGGTCGCCGTCCTGATCATCGCGTGCCCGTGCGCGATGGGCCTTGCGACGCCGACCGCTCTGATGGTCGGTACCGGCCGGGGTGCACAGCTCGGGGTGCTGATCAAGGGGCCCGAGGTGCTCGAGCGGACACGGACGATCGACACGATCGTCCTCGACAAGACGGGCACGGTGACGTCGGGCCGGATGGCGCTCGTCGGCGATGCCGATCCCGACGTTCTCCGCCTGGCGGGAGCCGTCGAGGCGGCGAGCGAGCACCCGATCGCGCAGGCCGTCGCCGCCGGCGCGCGCCGTCTCGGCGAGCTGCCGCCGGTGGCGGCCTTCCGGAACGTCCCCGGCGTCGGCGTCAGCGGCGTCGTCGAGGGCCACACGGTCGAGATCGGCCGCGGCGTCACCGTGAGGATCGACGGCACCGACCGCGGCACGCTCACCGTGCGCGACACGCTGAAGCCGACGAGCGCCGACGCCGTGCGCGAGCTTCGTGCGCTGGGCCTGACGCCGATCCTCCTCACGGGTGACGCGCGCACCACCGCCGAGGAGGTCGCGCGCGAGGTCGGGATCGACGAAGTCGTCGCCGAGGTGCTGCCCGACGAGAAGGCCGCGGTCGTGCGACGCCTCCAGGCCGACGGCCGCGTTGTCGCGATGGTCGGCGACGGAATCAACGACGCACCCGCACTCGCGCAGGCCGACCTCGGCCTCGCGATCGGCACCGGCACGGACGTCGCGATCGAGGCCTCGGACCTGACGCTCGTGTCGGGCGACCTCCGCGCTGCAGCGGACGCGATCCGCCTCGCGCGGCGGACGCTCGCGACGATCAAGGGCAACCTCTTCTGGGCGTTCGCCTACAACGTGGCGGCGATCCCGCTGGCGGTCGCCGGCCTCCTCAGCCCGATGGTCGCCGCCGCGGCGATGGCCGCGTCGAGCGTCTTCGTCGTGTCGAACAGCCTGCGGCTGCGACGGTTCCGCAGCACGAGAGGCGGCGTCGCGTGACGCACGGCTACCACGGCGAGAAGGACGCGCTCGTCAAGCGGCTGCACCGGATCGAAGGGCAGGTCCGCGGGATCGAGCGGATGCTCGAGGACGACCGCTACTGCATCGACATCCTCACGCAGATCGGGGCGGTGACGACGGCGCTCGAGAGCCTCGCGTTCCGCATCCTCGACGACCACGTCAACCATTGCGTCGCCGGCGCGATGGCGTCGGGCGACGAGGCGGACGCGCAGGCGAAGGCGGAGGAGCTCCTCCGCGCCGTGCACCGCTTCGCGAAGACGCGTTAGCCGTCGGGCGACAGCCCGGCCAGGATCAGGTCGAGCCCCAGCTCGAACGCGTTCGCGTCGCGGTGCGGACCGTCGGTGAAGTGCTGGTCGCGATGCTCGGCGAAGTACGGAGCGGCGCTCCAGTCGATCGCGGCGATCAGCTGCGGCAGCCGCGCTTCGATGTCGGCAGGAAGCCACGCGTGCGCGATCTCCCACCGCGAGAACCCGAAGATGTGCCCGTCGATCAGGTGGTAGACGGCATACGTCCGCTCGGCCGAGAACCCGTTCTCGCGCAGGCACGCGAGCAGCCGCTCGCCGTAGGCCATTCGCGCCGGACGCGCGTGGCGTGCGTCGAGCATCACCGAGGCCGCCCACGGGTGCCGGCGAAGGGCGTCGTGCACCGTGATCGCGCTCGCCCGCACCGCCGCCCGCCAGTCGGGGCCCGGCGCGGGCGGCTCCCATTCGGCGAGCACGAGGTCGAGCATCCCGTTGATCACGTCGTCCTTGTTCTCGACGTGCCGGTAGAGCGACATCGCCTCGTACCCGAGGTCCTCTCCGAGGCGCCGCATCGTGATCGCCTCGAGGCCCTGCTCGTCGGCGAGCGCCAGTGCACGCGCGAGGATGCGCTCGCGGCTCAGAGGTTTGCGCGCGGAGGTCGCCACGGTCTTGACTAGCTTACGTCGTACGCCGTATCTTACGCAGTAAGCTTACGATGTAAGGAGGCGACATGCGCGCGATCGTTCAGGAGCGGTACGGCCTGGAGGCGACACGGCTCGAGGAGGTGGACAAGCCGGTCCCCGCGGAGGACGAGGTGCTCGTACGGGTGCGGGCCGCGTCCGTGAACGCGCTCGACTACTACTCCGCCACGGGGCGGCCCCTCGTCGGCCGCGCGATGATGGGGCTGCGGCGCCCGAAGGCAGGGCGGCTCGGCGCGGACTTCGCCGGCGTGGTCGAGGCGGTCGGCCGCGACGTCCGGGATCTCGCGCCGGGCGACGAGGTCTACGGGATGCGCGACGGCGCGTTCGCGGAGTACGTCGCAGCGAAGAAGGCCGTCGGACGCAAGCCCGCGAACACGAGCTTCGCGGAGGCGGCGGCGGTCCCCGTCGCGGGGCTGACGGCGCTCCAGGCGCTGCGCGACCATGCGTGCATCCGGGAAGGCATGCGGGTCATCGTGAACGGCGCGTCCGGCGGCGTCGGGACATTCGCGATCCAGATCGCGAAGGCGCTCGGGGCGCACGTGACGGCGGTCTGCAGCTCGCAAAACGTGGAGCAGGCGCGCGCGCTCGGCGCAGACGCGGTCATCGACTACACGCGCGCCGACTTCACCCGCTCGGGCGAGCGATACGACGTGATCTTCGACAACGCGGGGAACCGCTCGTGGAAGGCGATGCGTCGGGTCCTCGCGGAGGGCGGCGTCGTCGTGCTCGTCGGCGGACCGCGCTCGAAGCGCCTGTTCGGGCCGCTCGGCCACGTCGCGCGCGTGAAGGCGGCGTCGCTCTTCGGCGGGGGGCGCGCGGTCTTCTTCGTCGCGAAGCCGAACAACGACGATCTCGCGACGCTGCGCGAGCTGATCGAGTCCGGCCGCGTCCGCCCCGTCCTGCAACGGACGGTGCCGCTCGAGCAGGTGGCCGACGCGCTCGCGCTGATGCGCGACGGGCACGCGCGCGCCAAGGTCGCGATCGCGATCGACGACGACGCGACCCTGTCGGCTGCTAGTGGCCGGTCGTAGTCGTCGAGTACGAGTACGAAGGCGTCGTGTACGAGTAGTTCGTCGTCGTCGAGTACGTCGGCTGGGCGATCGTCGGCGTGACGAAGTCCTCGACCGGGACGTTCGCGAGCGCGGTCGACATGAAGTCGTGCCAGATCGCGGCGGGGATCGTCCCGCCGTACACCGGTGCGTAGCCCTCCACGTAGTTCATCGGGATCTCGCGGTGCGGGTAGCCGACCCACACGCACGTGGCGAGCTGAGGCACGTAGCCGCAGAACCAGGCGTCGACGAAGTTCTCGGCCGTGCCGGTCTTGCCGGCGATCGGCCGGCCGATCGAGGCGCCGACACCGGTGCCCTTCTGCGTCACGGCCTCGAGCGCGTAGGTCACCTCGTCGGCGATCTGCTGCGAGACCGCCTCGTGTGGCTTCGTCTGCGGGAACGGCACCGTCTGTCCGGACACGGTGCGGATCGACTCGATCGCCTGCGGATCGTGGCGGACGCCGCGGGCTGCGAGCGTGGCATACGCGGCCGTCATCTCGAGCGGACTGACCGGCTGCGTGCCGAGCGTGATCGAGCAGTACGGATGGAGCACCGACTGGATGCCGAGCCGGTGCGCCATGCGGACGACGGCGTCGGGCCCGACCTGGGTGACGAGCTGCGCGAAGATCGTGTTGACCGAGTTCGCCGTCGCGTCGATGAGGTTCATCGTCCCCTCGGCCTCGTCGGCGTTGTTGTGCACGTCCCACAGCTGCGTGCCGGTCGAGCAGCGCTGGTCGGTGATCAGCAGCTCCGGCGGCCCGTTGAAGTACTGGTACAGCGAGATGCCGCGTTCGAGCGCCGCCGCGAGCGTGAACGGCTTGAAGGAGCTGCCCGCCTGCCGCTGCCCCTGAGAGGCGAGGTTGAACTGCAGGCGCTCACGGCTCGGGACGTACACCGCCATCGCGCGCACCTTGCCGTTCCGCGGGTCGATCGCGACGAGCGCGCTCGCGGGGTCGGAGCGCGACGGCAGGTGGTTGGCGATCACGTGCTCGGCGACGCGCTCGAGGTACGGGTTGATCGTCGTCCGCACCCGCAGCCCGCCGCTCTCGACGATCCGCTGGCCGTAATGCGAGACGAGCTGCTGGTCGACGTAGCCGAAGAAGTACGGCTCGTGGATCGTCTTGTACAGCGTCCCCGGATGGAGCCCGAGCGGCCGCTTCACCGCGTACGCGTACGCCGACGGCGACAGGTCGCCGTTCACGAGCATCGCGTGCAGCACCTCGTTGCGGCGGTGGAGAGCGGCGTCGGGATCGCGCAGCGGGTCGTACTGCGTCGGCGCCTGCGGGAGGCCGGCGATCATCGCGGCCTCGTCGACCGTGAGCTGCGACGCGTGCTTCGAGAAGTACGTCTCCGCCGCCGCCGCGACGCCGTACGCCTGGTTGCCGTAGTACACGACGTTCAGGTAGTCGGACAGGATCGACCGCTTCGGCAGCTTCTCCGCGAGGCGCATCGCGAGGCACGCCTCCTTCAGCTTGCGCGAGAGCGTCTGCGACGGCCTGCCGATGTAGAGGTTGCGCGCGAGCTGCTGCGTCAGCGTCGACGCACCCTGCTCCGTCCGTCCCGACGTGATGTCGGTGTACGCGGCGCGCACGATGCCGGTGTAGTCGAGCGCGCCGTGCTCCCAGAAACGCCGGTCCTCGATCGCGACCGTCGCCTTGCCGAGCCACGGCGACATCTGCGCGAGCGTCAGCTGCTGGCGGTTCCGCTTCGCGGGGATCACGCCGAGCAACGAGTTGTCGGACGCCGTCACGAACGAGTTCGTGCCGATGCTGAGCGGGCGCAGCGACGAGAGGTCGCATTGCCCGCGGATCACGGTCGGCGCGACGGCCGCGGCGACGATCGCCGCGCAGGCGGCGCCGACGAGTACCACGAAGATCACCGTCAAGAACGCGCGCGGGCGCACGCCGCGGCGGCCGCGCTGTCGCCGCCTGCGGCGGCGCGCGGACGCAGCGATCAGCTCAGGATCGCGATCTCCCGACACGGATACGAGATCCCCGAAGCGCCAAAGCTCAACCCCGGCCGAGGAGCGAGATCACGTCGGCGAGCTGCTCCCCCCGCTCCGTCAGCCGGTACTCGGTGCGCGGCGGGCGCCCGTCGACGACGACGCGCTCGAGGATCCCGGCCTCCGCGAGGTCGTTCAGCCGCGTCGTCAGCGTCGCCGGCGCGACCGGCCGCAGCGCCTGCACGTACTCGTTGAAGCGCGTCGCACCGGACCGTGAGGCCCAGATCACGGAGATCGAGAAGCGCCGTTCGAGGAGGCCCGCCGTACGGCGGACCTCCTCGGGGATCGGCGCGCACCTACGACAGCGCATGCGAGGCGGCGGGCTCGAGCGCGAGCTCGAGCACCTCGTCGAGCGTCATCACCGGGTGGAACGTCAGCTCCGTCTTCACGTCCTCCGGCACGTCGTCCAGGTCGGCGCGGTTGCGCTCCGGGAGGATGACGTCGGTGAGGCCGGCGGCGTGCGCCGCGAGCACCTTCTGCTTGAGGCCGCCGATCGGGAGCACGCGGCCCTGCAGCGTCACCTCGCCGGTCATGCCGACGGTGTGCTTGACGGGCCGCCCCGTCAGGAGCGACGCGAGCGCCGTGGTCATCGTGATCCCTGCGGACGGGCCGTCCTTCGGGATCGCGCCGGCCGGGACGTGCACGTGGAACGCACGGTCGTCGAACACGTCGGCGTCGATGCCGAGACCGTCGGCGTGCGAGCGGACGTACGTGAGCGCGATCCGCGCGGACTCCTTCATCACGTCTCCGAGCTGTCCGGTCAGCACGAGACCGTCCTTGCCCTTCATCGAGCTCGCCTCCACGAACAGGACGTCGCCGCCCGTGCCCGTGACGGCGAGGCCGGTCGCGACGCCGGGTACCGCCGTCCGCTCCGCCGACTCCTGGAAGAAACGGCGGCGGCCGAGCGCGTCGCGCACGACGTCGAGGTCGACCGCGACCGGGGGCTCCGCCGTGCCGGAGACGACGCGCGTGGCCGTCTTCCGCAGCAGCTTCCCGAGCTCGCGCTCGAGTTGGCGGACACCGGCTTCGCGTGTGTACTCGGTGACGATCGCCTGCAGCGTCGCGTCCGAGACGGAGACCTCGTCCTCGCGCAGCCCGTTCCGCTCGCGCTGCCGCGGCCACAGATAGCCGCGCGCGATCGCGACCTTCTCGTCCACCGTGTAGCCGTCGAAGCGGATCACCTCCATCCGGTCGAGCAGCGGGCCGGGGATCGTGTCCGCCTGGTTCGCCGTCGCGATGAAGACGACGTCGGAGAGGTCGAGCTCGACGTCGAGGTAGTGGTCGCGGAACGAGTGGTTCTGCGCCGGGTCGAGCACCTCGAGGAGCGCCGCCGACGGGTCGCCGCGCCAATCGGCGCCGACCTTGTCGACCTCGTCGAGGAGGATCACCGGGTTCATCGTCGCGGCGTCGCGTAGCGCACGCACGAGCCTGCCCGGCATGGCGCCGATGTACGTGCGCCGGTGACCGCGGATCTCCGCCTCGTCACGCACGCCGCCGAGCGACATCCGCACGAACTCGCGGTTGAGCGCGCGCGCGACCGACTCGCCGATCGACGTCTTCCCGGTGCCGGGCGGGCCGATCAGGGTGAGGATCGCGCCGGAGCGCTTGTCGGCCTCGATGCCGCGCTCCTCGCGGAGCTTGCGCACCGCGAGGTACTCGACGATCCGTTCCTTCACGTCGTCGAGACCCGCATGGTCCGCGTCGAGCACCTCGCGCGCGTGCGCGGGATCGAGCCGCTCCTCCGAGCGCGTGCCCCACGGCACGGAGAGGAGCCAGTCGAGGTACGTGCGAATCATCTGCGACTCGCCGCTCTGGTCGCCCATGCGCTCGAGGCGCGCCGCCTCGCGCTCCGCCTGCTCGCGCACGCCGGCGGGCATCTCCGTCTCGGCGATCTTCGCGCGGTAGTCGTCGGCAGCGGACGCGTCGTCTTCGCCGAGCTCCTTGCGGATCGAGTCCATCTGGCGGCGCAGGATGTACTCGCGCTGCTGGCGCTGCGCGCCGGACTCGACGTCCTCTCGGATGCGCCGGCGCACCTGGAGCTCCGCCAGGCGCTCGCGCTGCAGGCGCAGCGCGACCTCGAGGCGCTCGACGACTTCGACGGCCTCGAGCAGCTCGACCTTCTCGGCGAACGAGACGTCGGGCGCGTAGCCCGTCGTGTCGGCGAGCGCACCGGCGTCGGTGATCGCGCGGACAAAATCGCGGATGCGCGGGTCGGCGTCGCGGAGCTCGAGGATCTCCTCGACGATCGCGCGGTACTCGCGCTCGAGCTCCGCCGTCTGGACGCGCGGCGGGCTCTCGTCGGGGTGCTCCTCGACCTCGACGCGCAGGCGCCCGTCGGCGCCGGTGCGGGCGGCGCCCGCGACACCGCGGTGCAGTCCGTTCAGGGTGACCGCCTGGCCGCCTCCGGGGAGGCGGATCGAACCGGCGACCTCTGCCACGGTGCCGACGCGCGCGTAGGCGCCCTCGTGCACGGGCACGAGGAGCACCCGGTCCGCGTCGCCGACGTCGACGGCGAGCGTCACCGACATGCTCGGGAAGACGATGCTGTCCTCGAGCGGGACGAGCAGGAGTTCTGACACGTTCGGGCTCTCCTTCACTTCAATAGTTGTAGCTAGTACAACGACCGAAGCGGGGAGCTATTCCGGGGCCCGGCCGGGCCGGGCCCCGGAGACCTGCGCGCGGCCTAGCCGCCGAGCTTCTTCTTCGCCTTCTGCACCGACGGCAGCGCCGCCTTCGTCTTCGCGAGCACGCGGGCCCGGACGTCCACCGACGCGGGCTTCGGCCCGATCGTGATCTCCTCGCCGGTGGCCGGGTTGCGGCCCTGGCGCGCCTTCGTCGCCGGCTTCACGCGCACGTTGAGCTGCACGAGGTTGCCGATCTTCACCTTCTCGGCGTTGCCGATCTCGCCGAGGACGACCTCCTCGAGCGCCTGGATCGCGGACTTCGCCTGCGTGCGCGAGAGCCCCGAGCGCTCGGCGACCGCGTCCATCAGCTGGGTCTGAGTCAAAGCCATGGTTCGTTCCCTCCTAGCCAGGAATCGTGTTTTCCGCGGGCATTCAAGTCGCAGCGGCGGACGACGCGAGCTCCTGGGCCCGCGCGAGCAGCGCGGCTTCGGCGCCCGCCGCTCGACTGTTCGCGTCCTCCGACCATCGTGCGTACCCGGCCGCGAGCTCGTCAATCTCGGCGAGCATCGCGTCCATCGCAGCGGCCGACGACGACCCCGCCTGCTTCCGCGCTGCCACGCACGCGGCGGGGTCGATCGCGTCGCGCAGCGTCGCCTCGTCGATGTCCACCGAGACACCGAGCGCGTCGGCGGCCCGGGAAAGCCGCTCCGTCGTCAACGCCGACGGCGGCTCCCCGGCGTCGACGAGCTCGCGCACCGCACGTCCGACGACCTTGTGCGCCGTTCGGTAGTCGGTCTGTCCCGACAGCGCGAGCACGTCGGACACGTCGGCCGCCGTGACGAAGCTCTCGCGCGCGATCTGCGCGAAGCGCGGCGGCCGCAGCTCCATGCCTTCGAGCACCGACGCGGTCAGCCGCGCGATCGCGACGGCCTCGTCGAGCGCGCGCGGGACCAGGCCGTTCAGCAGGTGGAAGTGGTCGGTGCGCGCGGTGCCGGTGTGCAGGGCGACGAGCGCGCCCGCGAGGTCGCCCGCGGCCTGCGCGGCCTGCGTCCGGATCGCCGCGAGCGCATACGGGTTCTTCTTCTGCGGCATCAGCGCGCTCGCGCGGCTGTGGGCGTCCGCGAGCTCCAGGAGGCCGAACTCCTGGCTCGCGTAGATCTCGAAGTCCTGCCCGAGCTCGCTCTGGTGCGCTGCCGCGATCGCGAGGGCGGCGAGGAGCTCGACGTAGACGTCGGCCTGCCACGCCGCGTCCTTCGCGTGGTGGATCAGCTCGTCGCTCCCGAGCAGCTCCGCGAGCCGCATCCGGTCGAGCGCCCAGCGTGAGCCGGCGCTGCCGCCGGCGCCGGCGACGCTGCGCAGGAGCGCAGTGTGCGAGCGTTGCGCGCGCTCGGCGTCGCGCAGCGCCGGGTACGCGTATGCGAGCAGCAGGTGGCCGACGGTCGTCGGCTGTGCCGGCTGGAGGTAGGTGTAGTCGGTCGCGAGGGCGTCCCTCGTCGCCCGCGCGTGCGCGGCGAGCGCGCCCGCCTGCGCGACGAGGGCGTCGTGGAGCTCGCGCGTCCCCGCCGCCGCCGTCAGCCGAAGGCCGACGCGGAACGCCTCGCGCCGCGGCCGGCCCGCGCTCAGCCAGCCGGCTGCGGAGCGGCCGACGCGGCGCTCGAGCTCCGCCTCGCGCGAGTTGAACGCGTCGCCGAGCGCGGGGTCCCACGGAAAGTCGTCGCCGGGGATCTCGTGCAGCTCGAGGAGGCCGCGCAGGAGCGCCGCCGCGTCGTCCCCGCGAACGCCGCCGCCCTCGACGAGCGCGACGGCGTGCGCGAGGTCGGCGAGCGAGAGCCCGTGCGCCAGGCGCGGCCCGTGCGCGCTCTCGGCCGCGAAGGCCGCGGCGACGAGCTCGCCCGCGGCGGCGCCGCGCAGGCGTCCGCCCCGCCCGAGCTCGTGCGTGTCGCTCACGCGACGGAGCCTACGCGTCGGGAAGTGTCGCCTGGTCGGTCGGGTACACGCCGACCGCGAAGCCGTACATGGTGTCCCCCGCGCGCGGCAGCCGGTCGAACTCGGCGACGAGCTCGGCCATCCGCTCCCAGAACGCCGACGCCTGCGCCTCGGTGATGCGAGCGTGGCGGATGAACCCCCACAGCTTCCCATCCCGGTACGCCTCCTCCGACTCGCGCGCCGCGACCTCGAAGTCGTTGAAGTCGAGCGGCACGTCGTCGACCGCGTCGCGTTCGATCGAGACGTAGAACAGGCGGGCCGTACGCCCGTAGAACCGCTCCTCGATCGCGCGTACGCGGCGCGTCCGCACGACCTGGAGAAGCCCCGCCTCGACGAGGACGTGGACGTGGTGCGCGACCGTGCTCTTCGGCCGCCCCACCGCCGTGGCCAGCTCGGTGACGGTGGCGGCGCGCTCGTGGAGCAGGCCGAGGATCGCGTTCCGCAGCGGGTGGCCGAGCGCCTTCACCTGCTCAGGC
>DATDNT010000101.1:0-10770 GCA_036518135.1 Gaiellaceae bacterium
CGTTCCTGTGCTTCGCGACGATGAGCTCGGCGATGCCGGCCGAGTCGGTGTCCTCGGGGTTGTAGTACTCGTCGCGGTAGACGAACATCACGAGGTCGGCGTCCTGCTCGATCGAGCCCGACTCGCGCAGGTCGGAGAGGATCGGCCGCTTGTCGTGGCGCTGCTCGACAGCGCGGGAGAGCTGCGAGAGCGCGATGATCGGCACGTCGAGGTCGCGCGCGAGCACCTTGAGCGCGCGCGAGATCTGCGACACCTCCTGGACGCGGTTCTCGACGGACGTGCCGCTCGTCATCAGCTGCAGGTAGTCGACGACGACGAGCCCGAGGTTCGGCTCGCGCGTCTTCAGCCGGCGCAGCTTCGACCGGATCTCCATCATCGTGATCGAGCCCGTGTCGTCCACGTAGATCGGCGCCTTCGCGAGCTTGTCGCACGCGGCCGTGAGCCGCGGCCAGTCGTCCGCCGCGAGCTTGCCGGTGCGCAGGCGCTGCGACTCGACCTTGCCCTCCGCGCACATGAGGCGCTGGGTCACCTCCGCCTTCGACATCTCGAGCGTGAACAGCGCGACAGGCGTCTCCGTCCGCACCGCGACGTTCGCCGCCATGCACAGCGCGAGCGCCGACTTGCCCATCGACGGGCGGGCGGCGACGATGATCAGGTTGCCGCGCTGGAAGCCCGAGGTCAGCCGGTCGAGGTCGCGGAACCCCGACGCCGTCCCGGTGATGTCGGAGCCTGCCTCGTAGAGCTTCGTGATCGTCTCGAACGAGTCCTTGAGGAGCTCGTCGATGTGCGCGAACTCCGTCGAGACCCGCTGCTGCGAGAGGTCGAAGACGATCTGCTCGGCGCGGTCGACGAGCTCGACCGTTTCCCCCGGACGGTCGAACCCGAGACGCGCGATGTCGTTCCCGGCGCGGATGAGGCCGCGGAGCGTCGCCATCTCGGCGACGATCCGCGCGTAGTGGGCGGCGTTCGACGCCGCGGGGACGAGCGCTGCGAGCTCGTGGATCCGCTCGGCGCCGCCGGCCGACTCGAGCGTCGAGGTGCGGTCGAGCTCGTCGACGACCGTGATCGCGTCGACCGGCTCGCCTTTCGCGTACAGCGCGAGGATCGCGCGGAAGATCTGCCCGTGGCTCTCGCGATAGAAGTCGGCGGCGGAGAGGCTCGTGGACTCCGTAACCGCCCCGATCGCCAGGGGGGAGAGCATCATCGCCCCGAGCACGGATTCCTCCGCGTCGAGGTTCTGGGGCGGGATCGGGGCGGTCGCGAGAGACTGGACGGGCACGGCCATGCGCCCCGTAGTAGAGCCCGCTTCGGCGAGCTGCGAAAGGGTGTGGAAACCCGCCTCCGTCACGGCGGAAAGACCTCAGGTGCAGGGTGAACAGAACACACGTTCGACCGAGTATAGTGGACGATCCGGCCGCACGTTGCGGGAAAAACCCGGCGAGTTCCACAGGTGTGCAACCGTTGTGGAAAAAGAGTGGGGACAGTCGTCCACAGACCCGTGGAGAGCCTGTGGACGACTACTCCCTATACAGCTATTCGCCGGGCGTCAGGGGAGCCTCGACGCCTGTGGGCGCCGGCTCCTCCGCGTCCGCGACCTCGTCGACCTCGACGACGTCCGCGGGCACCTCGGGCGCTGCGGCCGGCTCGGCGGCGGCGGCCGCTTCCGCCTGCTCCGCGGCCTCCATCGCCGCGAGCTCCTCCTCCGGCGGGAGCTCCTGGCCCTCGGGCGCGACGACGAGCTTCAGCTCGGCGACGACGTCGGCGAAGATCTCGAACGGGACCGTGTAGCGGCCGATCCGCTTGATCGTCTCCATGTGGAGCTTGCGGCGGTCGACGCGCACCTTCTGCTCCTCCCACAGCCGGTCGGCGACGTTCGTCGCCGTCACCGAGCCGAAGAGGGCGCCCGTCGGGCCGGCGTTCACGTCGAAGCGAAGCTCGAGCGCCTCGAGCCGCTTCGCGATCGCCTGTGCCTCGTCGGCCGACTTCGCCTCGGTCTTCGCGAGCTGCGCCTGGCGCTTCTCGAGCTCCTTGACGAGGCCGGGCGTCGCGATCTCGGCCATCCCGCGCGGCAGGAGGTAGTTCCGCGCGTACCCGCGCGCGACGTTCACGACCTCGCCGCGCAGGCCGAGCTTGTCGACGTCCTGCTTGAGAACGACTTCCATGGCCTACTTGTCGCCCACGTACGGGAGCAGGGCGAGCTCGCGCGCGCGCTTCACCGCGACCGCGACCTGGCGCTGGTGGCGCCGGCACGCGCCGCTGATGCGGCGGGAGCGGATCTTGCCCTTCTCCGACACGTAGCGGCGGAGCTCGTTGACGTTCTTGTAGTCGACCTCGTCGACCTTCGACTTGCAGAAGAAGCACGACTTGCGGCGGCCGCCGCCGGCGGGCGCGGTGCGCTTCCTCGAGGTGGAGCGGTCGGTCTTCGGTGCTGCCAAGGCTCTTCTCCTTAGACGTTCAAGCTGCTTAGAACGGGATGTCGTCGTCGGCGCCGCCGCCGAAGTCGGCGTCGGAGCCCGAGGCGCCCGCGGGCACGAACTGGTTGCCGCCGCCGCCGCCCTCGCCGCCACCGTCACGGCCGCCGAGGAACTGGACGGAGTCGGCGATGATCTCGACCGCCTGGCGCTTCGTGCCGTCCTGCGCGTCCCACTCGCGCCACTCGAGGCGCCCGTCGATCGCGACCGGGCGGCCCTTCGAGAGGTACTGCGCGCAGCTCTCGCCCTGGTTTCCCCAGACCGTGACGTCGAAGTAGTTCGGCTTCTCCGTCCACTGCCCGGTGGCGTTGTCCTTGCGGCGCGTGTTGACCGCGATGCGCAGGCTGCAGACGGACATGCCGGACGGCGTGTTGCGCAGCTCGGGGTCGCGGGTCAGGTTGCCGACGAGGACGACGCGATTGATGTTGGCCATGGTTCTCGCTCCTCTCCTACGGGTCGACCCAGGCTACTCCGACGACTCGTCGGCGTCATCGGACGCTTCGGCCGGGGCCGCCGCGGCGGGCGCGCCGACCGGCGCCTGAGCGGGCGCCTTCTGGTGCTGCGAGCCCTTGACGCGCCGGTACGCGCCGTAGCGGAGGACGCCGTCCGTGATCTTCAGCACGCGGGTGATCTCGTCGAGCGTCTCCGGCGTCGTCGAGAAGAGGAGGAGGTGGTAGACCGCCTCGCCCTTGTGGCCGATCTCGAACGCGAGGCGCCGGCGGCCCCACGGCTCGTGGCCGTCCCAGGTGCCGCCGCTCCCGTCGACGGAGTCGCGGATGCGCTGGATCACCTCGTTGGCGCGCTCCTCGGCGAGCTCAGGGTCCAGCAGAAGCATGATCTCGTACTCGTTCACCCGAATTCTCCTTCCCACGGTCTGAGTCGGCCCCGTCTCCTGGGCGCCGCTTCGGGGTGGACGGCGCGACGGACGGGGCGAGAAGCGGCGGCAGTGTAGCATCGCGCCCGTGAAGCGCCTGCTCGCGCTACTCCTCGGTGCGCTCGGGCTGAGAGCGCTCCTTCGCCGCCGGCCGGAGCCCGTGCAGCTCGGCCCGACGCCGGCGGACGACCTGCGCCAGAAGCTCGCCGAGCAGCGCGCGACGGAAGAGGCGCAGGTGGAGGACGCGGCCGAGCCGGCGACGACGGTCGAGGACCGGCGCGCCGACGTCCACGCCCGCGCCCGCCGCACGATCGAAGAGCTACAGGACCGCGGCGAGTAGCGCTTCGCGCTCCGCGTCCGTCAGCGGACGCAGCGGTGCGCGGACGTCCGCGGTCATCGGCACGCCCTTCGCGCGGACGACCTCCTTGAGCGCCGCGTGGCGTGGGAAGCGCTCGACCGTCGCGCGGAGCGTGCCGGCTGCGGTCGAGTCGCCGCGCGACACCGCATCGACGACCACCTCGGGGAACGCCGAGGCAAGGCCCGACACCGCCCCGGCCGCGCCCGCTGCCAGCCCTTCGCCGATCAGGGCCTCGGCGCCGATGAAGACGTCGAGGCCCTCGAAGAGGTACGGGCGCACGGCGTCGAACGGCGCGTCCGACACCTTCATCCCGCGCAGGTTCGGCACGCGCTCGCGGAGCCGCTCCACGACGGCCGGCGGGATCGCGTAGCCCGACGCGCCTTTCAGCTCGTACGCGTAGAACGGCGTGTCGCCGCTCGCCTCGGCGGCGGCGACGAAGTGCGCGAGCAGCGCGTCCTCGTCGAGGGGGAAGTACGGCGGCGCGATCACCGCGATCCCCTCGACGCCGAGGGACGCGGCGTGGGAGCAGAGCTCGACCGTCTGCGCCGTCGTCTGCGCCCCGCAGTGCGCGATCACGGGCAGCGGTGCGGCGGCGAAGGCCTCGAGTGCTCGTTTACGCTCTACAACCGATAAACTGATGCCCTCGCCGGTCGTGCCCAGCGACAGGATCCCGTCGATCCCGGCGTCTTTCAGGAAGACGATGTACGCGTCGAACGCATCGAGATCGAGCTCCGTGCCGCCGTTTCGGAGCGGCGTCAGCGCCGCAGCGATCGTCCTCGCCATCGCGGCGATGCTAGTCGCGCCGTCCGGCCGCGCGTCGGATCTGATCGGCATGAACGCGCAGCGGATCACGCTGAAGGTGCACAACGGGCGGGCGCTCGTCGAGTTCACGGAGGCCGGGAAGCGCAGGCACGTCCTCGTGTGGGGCGCGATCAACGCGCGGACGCCGGATTCGGGGCTGCCGCAGGTGCGCTTCGCGCACGACTACTCCGGCGGGCTGAAGCTCGAGCACCGCGCGATGTGGAAGTCGTTCGCGAACGACTGCCGCCCGTACGACGGGCCCGCGCTCCCGTACCTCGTCGTCGGCTGCGATGCGCCCGACGGGAGCTACTGGGCCTTGCAGAGCTGGCAGCGGAACCTGCCGCACCGCGGGTTCGACCCGTGGACCGCCTCTCAGACAGCCTGGGACCTCCGCGTCTCCCACTGGTCCGGCGAGATCGCGAAGGTCGACCTCTACACGGACTGGGCGTTCGGCGGCCAGGCCCACGGCATCTTCGGCCGGATGACGTACCTGGGCGTGCCGGTGCACGGCTTCCACACGACCTCGAACGGCGAGCCGACCGATTCGTACGGGCGCAGCCTCTACATCGACACCTATGACTCCGCGTACGGGCCGGGCTGGAAGCGTGAGACGTCGATCGTGTTCCGGAAGCCGAGCGGCGCCTTCTGTTACTCGTTCTGGCCGACGCACGACGTGTCGCTGCCCGGGAGGCCCTACCGGCCCGCGGGCGACGGCAAGCGGTACCGGATCAGCGTCGTCGGGCCCGGCGTCACGCCGGACGTGACCGCCGAGGCTCCCGATCCGGGTGCGTTCGATCCCGCCGTCGAGCGCAAGCAGGACGCACTCTTCATGCAGGTGATCGGCGGCGACAAGTTCTGCGCGACCCAGCGCTAGAGTCGCTGCATCGCGACCGTCACGACGAACCAGCCCGCGCCGCTGCGCGACGTGCACGCGCTTCCGGGCGCGGAGCGGCTCGCCGCCGAGCTCGCAGGCGAGCCGCGCGAGTGGGCGCGGCTCGCGAACGACAACCCGCCGGTCCTGCACGGTCAGAGGGTGGAGTTCGATCCGGCGTGGGACGCGCTGCTCGCGCTCGGGATGCGCGAGCGGCTGCACCGACCGGGCTCCCAGGTCGAGCGAGCCGCGAAGTTCGTCGCGCTCGCGCAGGTCGAGCAGGGCGTCGGCTGTCCGCTCTCCATGACGCACGCGGCGCACGCCGTCTTCGACGTGCCTGACGGGTGGCTCGTGGGCATGTCGATGACCGAGCGGCAGGGCGGCTCGGACGTGCGCCGGAACACGGTGCGCGCGGAGCGAGACGGCGACGCGTGGTCGCTGCACGGGGAGAAGTGGTTCTGCTCGGCGCCGCAGAGCGACGCGTTCCTCGTGCTCGCGCAGGCGCCTGCCGGCCTCTCGTGCTTTCTCGTCGAGCGCGGGGACGGGTTCGTGATCGAGCGGCTGAAGAACAAGCTCGGCAACCGGTCGAACGCGTCGGCGGAGATCCGGCTCGAGGGAGCGCCGGCGCGGCTCGTCGGCGAGGAGGGACGCGGCGTCGCGGCGATCATCGAGATGGTCGTGCGCACGCGGCTCGACTGCGTGCTCGGGTCGACGGCGCTGATGCGCGAGGCGGTGGCGCAGGCGGTCCACTGGTGCAGCGGGCGCGTCGCATTCGGGAAGCTGCTAGTCGACCAGCCGCTGATGCAGAACGTGCTCGCCGACCTGGTCGTCGAGGCCGAGGCGGCGACGGCGTCGTCGCTGCGGCTCGCACGTGCGTTCGACGAGCGCGAGCCGGTCGCGCGCATCGCGACGGCTGTCCTCAAGTACTGGGTGTGCAAGCGCGCGCCCGCCGTCGTCGCCGAGGCGCTCGAGTGCATCGGCGGGAACGGTTACGTCGACGACACCTCCGACCTGCCGCGGCTCTACCGGGAGAGCCCGCTGAACGCAATCTGGGAGGGGGCCTCGAACGTGCAGTGCCTCGACGTGCTCCGCGCGCTGCGCCGCGATCCCGACGCGGCGGCGGCGTTCCTCGCCGAGCTCGAAGACCGAGACCGCCCGCGCGTCGAGCGCGCGCTCGCCGCCGCCGACGAGGCGGGTGCGCGGCGCCTCGTCGAGACGATGGCGGTCGCGCTCCAGGCGTCGCTGCTCGACGGCGAGCTCGCCGAGGCGTTCCGCGCGCGCGAGCGCTTCGGCGCGTTCGGGACGCTGCCACCGTCGCTGCCGCTCGACCGCGTTTTGCGGGGTGCGACGTTCGGTACGTGAGCGCCATGCCGCGCGTGCTCCTCGCGGACGACGACGACGCGTTCCGCGAGCAGCTCGCGGAAGAGCTCCGCACGAACGTCGCCGGCCTCGAGATCGTCGCCTCCGTCGGCGACGGCCACCAGGCGGTCGCGCAGGCGATGACGCACTCGCCCGACACGGTGCTCATCGACTACGGGATGCCGGGGCCGGACGGCGGCCACGCCGCGGCCGTGATCCGGCAGGCGCTTCCCGCGACCCGCGTCGTCATCCTGACCGGGCAGGAGACGGCGAAGCTGGAGAACGTGCCGCCTGATGTCGAGGTGCTGCGCAAGGGCGCCGGGCTCGAATCAGCCCTGTCGCGCCTGTTCCTCGCGTAGCTCGCGCTCGGCGCGCGCCCAGTTCTCCTCGGGAGTGGCCGTGTCGTCGGTGAGGGAGATCTCGAACGCCCGGCGCGCGATCATCGCGTCCGTGATCTCGACCGTGCCGTTGTCGGACCCCTCCGCCACGCCGGACATCTTCCATGCTCGCAGGGGCGGAAACCGTCGACGGAGCGGCCCCGGAGTCGAACCGAGCCAGCGTGGGGCTGCCACGCCTGACGGGTTTTGAAGACCCGCTGGGGCACCGGCCCCCGCCGCTCCGACGAGAATGGTACGGCGTGCCGAAGCTCGTCCTCCTGAACGGGCCGCCGGGCGTCGGCAAGTCGACGCTCGCGCGCCGTTTCGCCGACGCGCACCCGATGACCCTCGCGCTCGAGATCGACGGCGTCCGCGCCATGCTCGGCGCGTGGCTCGACGAGGGAAACCGCTCCGGCCGCGCGGCGCGGCGCCTCGCGCTCGCGATGGCGGCGACGCACCTCGAAGCGGGCTGGGACGTCATGGTCCCGCAGCTCCTGACGAAGCGCGACTTCGTCGCGGAGCTGCGCGCGGCGGCGGAGCACGCGGGCGCCGAGTTTCTCGAGCTCACGCTCCTCGACGCGCGCGAGGCGGTGCTCGCGCGCGCCCACGCGCGCTCGGAGCCGTCGGGCGGCTTCAGCGCACGGGCGCTCGCCGCCCGTCAGGGGAGCTCGCTCGAGTCGGCGTACGACGCGTTCGTCGACGCGCTCGCCCTGCGGCCGGACGCCGTCGTCATCGACGCGGCGTCGCCGGACGCGGCCTACGAGGAGCTCGTGCGCCGCGTCATGTGACGCAGCGCGTTCTCGATCGGCAGCGGGTCGCCCTTGTGGATGAGCGGCGTGCCGAGCTCGGCCGCGCGACGCCGCTCGTCGCCCCCGTCGACGCCGGTCACGAGCAGGATGACCGTATCGGGCAGCTGCTCCATCACGCGGGCGGCGACCTCGACGCCGTCGAGCCCCGGCATCGCGAGATCGACGACGACGGCGTCGGGACGCAGCTGCGCCGCCAGGTGGATCGCCTCCGCGCCGTCCCCGGTGTCGGCGACGACGTCGAGGTCGTGCGACGCGTCGAGGAACGCGCGCAGCGACCGGCGGTACGGAAGGTCGTCGTCGACGAGGAGGACGGTTGCCACGACGCGCAGCATGCCCGGCCCGGCGGCTGCCTACGCGCCGCCGGGCCGGAGCCGCGTCACTCAGAGGATTCCGCGCGCGGCGAACGCGTCGTGCACGACGGCCGCCGTCTTCGCGCCGTACAGCTTCTGCGCAGCCGCGACGGTGCGGTTCGCGAGGTCGGTCATGGTCGTGCCGGGGAAGTCGAATTGCCCCTGCAGGATGATCGTGTCGGCCTTCACGTTGCCGAGCGCCTGGTGGATCGTCCAGAGCGCCTGCGACCAGATCGTGCCGTCGTGGTGCACCTCGCCGTTCAGGTCCTGCGGGTAGTGCAGGTTCGCGTCGAGGCGCCGGATGCAGTGCGGGACGGTCGACGTGTACGACGTCGAGTCCCAGTCCATCAGGCACACGAGCGGCGTCATGCTCTTGATGCCGAGCGAGCGGAGGATCGCGTCGGTCGCGGAGGCCGCGAAGTAGTCGCCGAAGCCCTCGCTGATCGCGCCCGCCTCCTCGGACGCGAACTGGAAGCCCTGCGCCTCGTGGATCGCGTGGCCGTACTCGTGCAGGATCACCTCGGCGTCCTCGGCGTCGTCGACGCCGCCCTTGCCGTAACGGATCTGCGGCGACGGCTGCGTCGTCTCGAACGAGTTGTCCTGGCCGTACTGGTCGATCCGCACGTGCTGCTGCGTGTTGTTCGCGCCGCGGTAGCGGGTGCCGAAGCCGAGGCTCTGCACGTACTTCTGCGCCTCCGTGATCCAGTAGTACGCCATCGTCTGCTCGAACTGGTCTGCGTGCCGCGTGTAGACGAACGTGTTCGTCGGCGAGAACGCCGGACTGCCGGTCTCGCTCGTGACGCACGCCCAGTCGCCGCACAGGAACCCGCTGCCGTCGAGGTTCGTCAGCTTCACCGTGATGTAGTCGGACATCGGCACCGCCGCGTCCGAGTCGCTCTGGTCGGTGAGCGACTCGTCGCCGCTCGACTGGACGGGGTTGTCGGCGAACACCTGTCCCGTCCCCGTCGAGGTGCCCGGGCCGGTCTTCCCTGCCGAGGCCGCCGCGACGACGACGGCGGCGAGCGCGACCGCGATCGCGATCGCAATGAGCCTGCTCTTCATCGGATCTGTCCCCCTCAGGACGTCGTGTGACGCGTGCAGCTTAGACGCGTTTGCGCCGAATCACACGCTCGTCGCCGCGGCGGAGCGTGATCCCGTCGGCGTCGTAGCGCTCGAGCACGAGCTGCGCCGTGCGGCGCCCGACGCCGAGCGCGTCGCGGAACGACGCGATCGTGATCGGCGTGAGCGACGGGAGTACCTCGAGCCCGCGCTCGTACAGCGCCGTCGAGACCGCGAACCCGTCGCCGACGCGCCGTAGCCGACCCTCGCCCTCGAGGAAGGCGGCCAGCTCGCGGTCGTCGAGCTTGACGACCTCCTCCTCGTCGAGCCGGCGTTCGAGCTCGTCGGCTGCCGCGGCGCGTTCGCCGAGCGCCGGCGTCGCGCCCGGGAGGTAGGCCTTCGCGCCGCGCCGCTCGACGCCGAGCAGATCGAGCGCCCACGGGTGCTCGGGCAGGAGCTCCGCGACCGGCACGCCGGGATCGAGCCCGCGTGCGGACGCGAGGCGTTCGTGGACGCGCGCGCGCAGCTCGTCGAGCCACGCCGCCGCGTAGACCCAGCCGCCGGTGCTCGGGAGCGCGTCGACCTGTTCGTCGTCGAAGAGCGCGCGCAGCGACTCGCGCCGGACGGGCTCGTGCACGAACGCCCGGACGTCGCCGCGCTCGAGCGCCTCGAGCCGCGTGCGGTCGAGGCCGCGGGGCGGTGCGGGGTCGAGGACGACCCCGCCGCCGACGGTCGTCTCCGTGCGGAGCACGATGCGGTCGCCGCGCGCGGCGACGACCGGGCTCGCGAGGCGGAGCTGCGCGAGCTCGCCGTCGCGGACGAGCCGCGCGGGCACGGCGCGCGTCCCGACGTGGACGGTGACCGCGGCGGGCACCGCCTCGAGCTCGGTGAGGCGGACGTCCAGGCGGTACGAGGTGACGTATGCGCCGCGGGCGACGAGCACGTCGCCGCGCGTGAGGTCGCGCCGCTCGACCTGCGCGAGGTTGACGGCGACGCGCTGTCCGGCCTCCGCGCGGTCGACGGGTGCGTCGTGCACCTGCACCGACCGCACACGCGCTTCGCGTCCGGACGGCTCGATGCGCAGGACGTCGCCGGGCGCGATCGTGCCCGACCACAACGTGCCGGTGGCGATCGTTCCGACGCCCTGCAGCGTGAACACCCGGTCGACGTAGAGTCGTGTCGCACCGCCCGCGTCGCGCTCCGCCACCGGCAGGCGCGCGAGCGCGGCGCGCAGCTCGTCGAGCCCGGCACCCGTCTTCGCCGAGACCGGGACGACCTCCGCATCGGGGACGAGCTCGTGCGCCTCCTCCGTCGCGAGCTCGAGCGTCTCGGCGTCGACGAGATCGGCCTTCGTCAGCGCGACGACGCCGTGCTCGACACCGAGCAGGCGGAGGACGGCGAGGTGCTCGAGCGTCTGCGGGCGCGCGCCCTCCTGCGCGTC
>DATDNT010000102.1:0-17945 GCA_036518135.1 Gaiellaceae bacterium
GCCGGGCAAGCGGAAACACAAGAGGCCCGTGTGAACGGGCCTCTTTGCATAGCGGGGGCAGGATTTGAACCTGCGACCTCCGGGTTATGAGCCCGGCGAGCTACCTGACTGCTCCACCCCGCGTCGCAGCGGGAAGTGTACCACCGTGCGCGAGCGAATTCCGCGATTTCCGCCGGGCTCAGGCGCCTTCGTCATGGGGACGGGGATCGTCTCCGTTGCGCTCGCCGTCGACGGCGCCGAGACTCTCTCGCGCGCGCTTCTCGCGGTCGCCGCCGCCGGCTGGGTGGCGCTCGCCGCCACCGGCATCGTCCATCGCTACGACGTGTCGTTCACCGCCGTGGCAGGAACCGCCGTCCTCGGCGCGCGCGCGGCACTCCTCGGCTGGGGGCGAGCCGCGGCGGCGATGCTCGTCGTCGCCCTGACCCTCTGGGTCGTCCGCGCGGCGCGCTCGCTGTCGACCGTTCCGCGCCGCGCGGCCGGGGCCGCGTTCCTCGTCGTCGTCGCAACCGAGGCGCTCGCCGTGCTGGCCGCGTTCGTCGCAGCCGATGACCACGCAGCGTGGCTCGCGGCTGCGGCACTCGCGCCGTTCGCGCTCGGGCTCGCGGCGTACCTGCACGTCGTGGCGCGGTTCGACCTGCACGAGCTCGTCGACGGCCGTGGCGATCAGTGGGTCGCAGGTGGGGCGCTCGCGATCGCGACGCTCGCGTGCGCGAAGCTCGCGGCCGTCGGTGAGGCGACCGCCGTGCTGAAGCCTGCGGCGCTAGTGCTGTGGAGCTCGGCGTCCGCGTGGCTGCCGTTCCTCGTCGCCGGTGAGCTCCGCCGGCCGTTCCGCGGATATGACGTCCGCCGCTGGGCGACGGTCTTCCCGGTTGGCATGTACGCCGTGTGCAGCTTCCTCGTCGCCTCCGTCGACCACGTCGCCGCGATCGGGAGCCTCGCGCGCGCCTGGACGTGGCTCGCGGTCGCGGTGTGGGGAGCAACGCTCACGGCGGCCGTCGCAAGGACGGTAGGCGTCTACGATCCGTGACGTGATCTGGGCCGCGGGAATCTTCTGTCTCGTCTCCGTCGCCGGCTCGCTCGCATTCGCCGGTAGCCGCGGCTGGCGTCTCTACCGCACGGTCAAACGGACGTCCGCGCGGCTCGCGGCAGAGGCCGCCCGCGTCGGCGACGCAGGCGCACGCGTCGAGGCGAAGGCGCTCGCAGCATCCGCGTCGACCGAGAAGCTGACGGCAGCGAGCGCGCGTCTGCAGGTGGCGCTCGCCGAATTGACAGTGATCCGCGAGGCCGCAGCCGAGCCTCGCGCCCTCCTCGCGACGCTCCGCGGCGCGGTGCCGCGGAAGTGACACGCGTCGCCGCAATCGACCTCGGCACGAACGCCACCCGCCTCCTCGTCGCCGACGTCGCCGAGGGTCGCGTCGACGAGGTTCGCCGCGAGACGCGCATCACCCGCCTGGGCGAAGGCGTCGACGCGCGCCGGCGCCTCCTCCCCGTGCCGATCGCGCGCGTCCGGAACGTCCTCTCCGAGTACCGCCGCATCGCCGACGAGCTCGGCGCCGAACGTGTGCTCGCCGTCGCGACGAGCGCCGTCCGCGACGCGGAGAACGGCGAGGCGTTCCTCGGCGAGGTCGAATGGTCGTACGGGTTCGCGACCGCGCTCCTCACCGGTGACGACGAGGCGCGGACGACGCTGCGCGGCGTCGGTGCGCTCGACCCCGGCACGGTCGTCGTCGACATCGGCGGCGGCTCGACCGAGCTGATCACCGAGCGCTTCCACACGAGCCTCGACATCGGCTGCGTCCGTCTGACCGAGCGGCACGGCGCGGACTTCGAGGCGATGGCGGCCGACGTGCGCGCCGTGCTCCCCGAGCTCGAGGCGACCCACGTCCTGAACGTCGACGGCACGACCGCGGAGCTCGCACATCTGTACGGCGAGGTGACACTCGAGGCGCTCGGCGGGTTCCTCTCCGACCCGCCGACGGCGGAGCGCCTGCTGCAGCCGGCGCGCGCCGAGGTGCTGCCCGCGGGCGCCGTCATCCTCCGGGAGACCCTCGTGCACCTCGGGGTCGACCGGACGGCCCCGTCCACGCGCGACCTCCTGACGGGCGCCGCCCTGGCGGCCGCCGACCTGCCCGCTCCGGCCGAAGGAGAGGCGCCGCCGGGCGCGTTTACCTGCTGCTGAGCCGGGAAACGGAAGAAACTTGACAGCGCAAGCGTCCGTGCTAAGATGCTTGCGCAATCAAGTTTTAGGAGGAACATGCAGATGAGCACCATTCAGCAGGAGACGGCGATCCCGACCGGCACGTTCGTCGCGGACACCGTCCATTCCAACGTCGCCTTCGAGGTCCCCTACGCGGTCGCGACCTTCTCCGGCACCGTCACCGACTTCGAGGGCAGCCTCGTCGACGGCCACCTCGAGGGCTCCGCGAAGATCGAGAGCCTGCAGACCAAGGAGGAGAACCTCCAGGCGCACCTGATGTCGCCGGAGTTCTTCGACGCAGAGCGCAACCCGACCGTCGCCTTCTCCGGCGAGCTCTCGCGCGACGGCGACAAGGCGACCGTCGACGGCGAGCTGACGATGAAGGGCATCACGAAGCCCGTCACGCTCACCGGCACGATCACCGGGCCGGCCGTCGACCACTTCGGCGCCACGCGCGTGGGCCTCAAGCTCGAGACGACCGTCGACCGGACGCACTACGACATGAACTGGAACATGCCGCTCCCGAACGGCGAGCCGGCGCTCTCGAACGAGGTCACCCTGAAGGCCGACCTCACGCTCGTCGCAAAGGAGGCGTAAGGCTCCGATGCGCGTCCTCGCGATCAGCGGCTCGCTGCGCGACGCGTCGAACAACACGGCCCTCCTCCGCGCCCTGCGCGAGGAGGCGCCGGAGGGCGTCGAGGTCGAGCTGTGGGACGGCCTGAAGACGATCCCGCCCTACGACGCCGACGACGACGTCGTCCCGGGGCCGGGGCCGGTCGAGGCGTTCCGCTCGCTCGTTCGCGAGGCCGACGCGGTGTTCTTCGCGACGCCCGAGTACAACTCGTCCGTGCCGGGCGCGCTCAAGAACGCGCTCGACTGGGCCTCCCGCCCGCTCGCGACGAACGTCTTCCGGAACAAGCCGGTCGCGGTGATCGGCTCGAGCGCCGGGGCGTTCGGCGGCGTGTGGGCGAGCGCCGAGCTGCGCAAGGTGCTCGGCGCGATGGGCGCGCGCGTCACCGACGTCGAACTGGCGGTCGGGCACGCGGGCGAGAAGTTCGACGAGCAGGGCCGCCTCATCGACGGCGGCGTGCGGCAGGCGCTGCGCGACGGGCTCCAGACGCTCGCCGCCGAGGCCGAGTACCGCCTCGCCGCCGCGTAGCTACACCGGCTCTTCGACCGGCGGCTCGTCTTCGGCGAGCCGCCGCTGCACCATCCCGCGGGAGAGGACGCCGACGAGGCGTCCTTCCTCGACGACGGGAACGCGCTCGTAGTCGTTCTCCTCGAGGAACGCGAACGCGTCCGCGAGCCCCGACGACGACTCGATCGTCGCGTTCGGCGGCTCCGCGATCTCGCCCAGCGTGGTCGTCCGCGGATCGCGTCCCGTCGCGACGACCGCGCCGACCAGCGTCTTCCGCGTGACGACGCCGACGAGCTCGTCGGCGCGCGTCACGAACACGGCACGTACGTCGGGCCGCGCGAGCGCCTCGCCGGCCTCCTGCGCCGACGCCGACGCGTCGAGCGCGAGCGGCTCCGGCACCATCGCGTCGCGAACGAGCAGCTCCATCGCGTCAGGGGTAGACGCCGCGCGCCTCGAGCGCGGCCGACACCTCGCGGATCGCCGCGACCAGTGCGGCATCGCGAAGCGTGATCTTCCGCTCGCGCGACACGTCCCACACGCGGTCGAACGCATCGGCCATCTTGTCGGCGAGGCGGCGGCGGATCTCGTCACGGTCCCAGAAGAGGCGGCCGAGGTCCTGCACCCACTCGAAGTACGACACGGTGACGCCGCCGGCGTTCGTGAGGATGTCCGGCAGCACGGGGATGCCACGGTCGACGAGGATCCGGTCGCCGTCGATCGTCGTCGGCCCGTTCGCGCCCTCCGCAACGAGCTTGCAGCGAAGGTTCGCGGCGTTCGCGCCCGTGATCTGGTCCTCCCGCGCGCAGACGGCGAGGATGTCGCACTCGAGCTCGAGCAGCTCCTCGTTCGTGATGCGCTCGACGCCCTCCTCGAACCCTTCGAGCGAACCGTGCTCCGCCACGTACGCGTGCAGTGTCGGGATGTCGAGACCCGACTCCGCGTACACGCCGCCCGAGATGTCGGAGACTCCGAGGACGCGCGCGCCCTTGTCGTGCAGCTCGGTCGCGGCGATCCCGCCGACGTTCCCGAAGCCCTGCACGACGCAGCGCTGCGCGGCGAGGTCCCAGCCGAGGCGGTGGCACGCGCGCTCGATCACCATCACGACGCCCGCGCCGGTCGCCTCGTGGCGGAAGAGCGAGCCGCCGAGCGCGACCGGCTTCCCGGTGACGATCTCCGGCACGGCGTAGCCCTTCTGCATCGAGTACGTGTCCATCATCCACGCCATCGTCTGTTCGTTCGTCGCCATGTCCGGCGCCGGGATGTCGAGCTGCGGGCCGATGAACGGCATCAGCTCCGCGGTGAAGCGACGCGTGATGCGCGCCAGCTCGTTCTGCGACAGCTCCCGCGCGTTGCAGCGCACGCCGCCCTTCGCGCCGCCGTACGGCAGGCGGAGGAGCGCGCACTTCCACGTCATCCACATCGCGAGCGCCGCGCACTCCCCGAGGTCGACTCCGTCGTCGTAGCGGACGCCGCCCTTCGTCGGGCCGAGCACCGACGAGTGCCGTACGCGATAGGCCGGGAACGACCGGAAGCTGCCGTCGTCCATGCGGACGGGCAGCGTCAAGATCACGGCCTGCTCGGGATGGCGGAGGCGCGTCGAGACGAAGTCGGGAACGTCCGCGAGCTCGAGCGCCTGCTCCAGCTGCGTGCGCGCCTGCTGGTACAGGGGCGTGTCCCATTCGAGGCTGCCGGTTGCGTGGACTGCCTGGGCCACCGCGCGGAGCGTAGTCGAACGGCGGCGGAGAACGGTGTGGGTTACCCGCACTTCGGGTGGGCCGTAGCCGTAACCCGAATGGGCCGCGCGGCCCATGCGACGGGGCCGGATCGCGTCGATCCTGTCACCCATGCGGCACCCGGAGCTTCTTCCCGCCTTCTGCGCCGGCTTCGCCGCCGCCCTCACCCACCTGCGCTGGATCGTGATCACCCAGTGGAAGTGCCGTCGCTGCGGCGACGACCACCTGCACTGCGAGTGCAAGCCCGGCTGGGTGAAGATCCTCCTCTAGCTAGAGCAGCTGCGCGAGCACGCGCCGGTCGTGCTCGTTCGCGAGGTACGCGCCTCGGATCACGGCCCACGCCCTGATGCGCCATTCGTCGAGGCCCGCTGCGACGAACCGCGCGATCCTCCGTTCGGCGTCGGCGCGCGTCATCCGGTACGCGATCGGATTGTGCAGCCAGGTATAGACGTCGTACTCCCGGTCCGCGAGGTACGGCTTCGGGTCGATCGCCACGAATCCCGTGCGATCGCGCAGCACGTTGTGGTGGTGGAAGTCGCCGTGCACGAGCCACGCGCCCGGCTCGAGGCGCTCCCACAGCCGAAGCGCAAGCGGCGTCAGCTCCGTCGGCGTGTTGGCGAGCCATCGTGGAACGTGTGCCGCGATCGGCCGAAACGGCGCGGACGCCGGCCGCCAGAGGCGCGCGCCGAGGTCGACGGCGACCTCCATCGCCGCGGCGCCGTCGAGGTCGGCGATGTCGGTCCCGGGGACCGCGCGACCCTCCAGGAGCACGCGCCCGTTGCGCCGGAGAAGGGGCACCGCCCCGTCGCCGTCCCAGAGGACGAGCGCGTCGGCCTCGTGCAGCGACTCGTCGTCTCCCGCCCACGGGACCTTGATCACCGCGTCGTCGCCCGCGGGCGCGACGTAGGAATACCGCGACAGCGCGAACGGCGGCCCCACGTCGATCCTCCACGCACGTGCGGCCGCCTCGGCGGCGGCGCGTGCCTCCGTCAGGTCCGGCTTCACCCGACAAGAGTAGGTGGGGCCGAGGCTGCGGCACCTCGGCCCCACTCTCCGGCCGCGGCTACTCGTACGAGAGCGCGGCCAGGACGTTCAGCTTCCCCGCGCGCCGCGCCGGCAGCACGGCGGCGACGACACCGACCCACAGCGACAGGACGACGAACGTCGCGAGCGACCGGACGGGGACGCCGAGCGACAGTCCGTACGACGAGAGGCCCTTCGTCGCGAGCAGGGCCAGCACGATCCCGACCGGCAGGCCGAGCGAGGCGCCGAGAAGCGACGTGATCATCGCCTCGTGCCGGATCATCCGCCGCGCCTGCCGCCGCGACATCCCGACCGCCCGCAGCATGCCGATCTCACGCGTCCGCTCGAACACGGCGAGCGCGAGCGTGTTGACGATGCCGAAGAGGCTCACGATCACGCTGAGCGCGAGCAGCACGTACACGATGCTCAGCACCTGAGAGAGCCACTTCGACTTGCTCTGCGCGAAGCCGTCGCGCGTCTCCACCTTCACGATCTGATCCGACGCGAACGCCTTCTTCAGGGACGCGAGCGACGCAGAGCCGTCGATGAACGAGTACGCGTCGCGCGGCCGCGGCAGCGACCGGTCGAACGTCGCGTTCGTGACGACAATCGCCGAGAGGAGCGAGTCGAGCTTCGGCGCCTTGAAGATCCCCTTGGCCACGAGCCGCGTCGGCTTCCCGTCGGGCGCGACGAACGTGAACGCGTCACCGATCCGGATGTGGTTCGCCTCGGCGAAGCGGTTCTTCACGATCGCTTCGCCGTTGCGCAGGCCGTCGAACTGCGTGCCGTCGACGGTCACGTCCAGGACGCGCCCGACCGTCGCCGGGTCGACGCCGTTGATGCCGGCGTTCGCCGAGCCAACGCGCCCGCGGTCGCCGCGCACGTGCGACACGAGCTCGACGCCCGGCACGCGCTTCGCCGCGTCGGCGGCGACGGACGAGAACGCGTCCCAGCCGTTCTGCGACGTCACGACGTAGTCGGCGCTGACCTGGCTCTTCCACGCATCCGTGTCGGCGTTGCGCAGCGCGCGGCCGAACAGGGAGATGAACGAGACGAGCGTGATGCCGATCATCAGCGCGGCGGCCGTCGAGGCCGTGCGGCCCGGGTTGCGGCGGACGTTGAAGCTCGCGAGCGCGCCCGCCGTCCCGCCGGCGCGTGCAAACGGCGTGCCGATGACGGCGACGACGGGCCGCACGAGCCGCGAGAAGACGAGCGCGAGCGCGAGGAACGTCAGCAGGAACCCGCCGACGAGCATCAGCACGCGCTGGCCGACGGCGACGCCGTGCGTGAAGAAGCCGTAGCCGAGCAGCCCCGCCGCAAGCGCGGCGAACAGGGCCGCGGCGACCGGCGCTGCCTTCCCGTGCCGCGCCTGCGACGCGGCGGAGCCGTCGCGCACCGCCGCCACCGGCGCGACACGCGTCGCACGCACCGCGGGGATGAGCCCCGCGACGACGGTCAGCACCGTGCCGACGACGAGCGGGACGATCACCGTCCGCGTCTCGACGGGCAGGCCCGATTCCGGGAGCGACATGCCGAGGCTCGAGAAGAGGGCGCTGAGCCCCTTCGCGATCCCGACGCCGGCAAGCAGGCCGACGATCGAGGCGGCGAGACCCGTGACGAACGCCTCGAGCACGACCGAGCGGAGCACCTGCCGCCGCGACGCGCCCAGCGTACGCAGCGTCGCGAGCTCGCGCGTGCGCTGCGCGACCGTGATCGAAAGCGTGTTGAAGATGACGAAGCCGCCGACGAACAGCGCGACCATGCCGAAGCCGACGAGGAAGTACCGGATGAACTTCACGAACCCGGCGACGTCCTTCTCGTCCTTCGCCGCCTGGGCGGCGCCGGTCCGCACCTGCACGGTCGAGGGTGCGAGCGCCCTCAGGTCGGAGACCAGCTTCGCCGACGACACCCCGTGACGCGCGGCCACCGAGATCGTCGTGTACCGCCCCTGCAGATGGAACAGCTTCTGCGCCCACGCCACGTCGAAGACCGCGAAGGTCGCGCCGCCGAGCGAGTTGAGGCCGCCGTACGTCGCGACGCCGACGACCTTCACCGGGAACACACCCGCGTCCACGGCGACACGTGTGCGGTCGCCGACGCGGAGGCCGTACTTGTCGCTCACGTCCTTGTCGACGACGACTTCGCCGGCCGAGGCCGCCCAGCGACCGGAGGTGAGCTGCATCGGGTTGAACCGCGCCGCGTCGGGCGACACGCCGACGCCGAACGTGGGGTTCCCGTTGCCGTTGATGATCCTGCCTTGCTTGTCATACAGCTTCGCCGTGATGACGCCGCCGCTCATGTCGCTGATCAGCCCCGTCGCCTCGTCGACGTCGGGGAGCGCGCGGATCCGCGTGAGCAGGCTCGCGGGCACGGTCGCGTTCCCGGAGTTCGAGTAGTCGACGAGCTTCTTGCCCGTGACGACGGCGTCGGTGTGCTGGTACGCCGACGAGAACACGACGTGGAACGCCTTCTGGATCGAGTCCGTGAGCACGAACGAGCCGCTGACCATCGCGGTGCCGAGGACGATCGCGAGCGCGGTCAGCACGGCGCGGAGCTTCCGCGCCGCGAGCCCCTTCAGCGCGACGGCGGTCATCGGTTGGTCACCTCGCGCTCGATGCGTCCGTCGGCGAAGTGGAGAACGCGGTCGGCGATCTCTGCAGCCTTCGGGTCGTGGGTGACCATGATCGTCGTCTGGCCGTAGTGCTCCACGGCCGTGCGCAGCACGTCGAGGATCTCGGCGGACATCGACGAGTCGAGGTTGCCGGTCGGCTCGTCCGCGAACAGCACCTCGGGCCGCGAGAGCAGGGCGCGCGCGATCGCGACGCGCTGCTGCTGGCCGCCGGAGAGCTCGGACGGGCGGTGCGAGCGGCGGTCGCCGAGGCCGACCCGGTCGAGCACGGTCTCGAGCCACGCCTCGTCGACCTTCCGGCCCGCGATGCGGAGCGGCAGCGTCACGTTCTCCTCCGCCGTCAGCATCGGCAGCAGGTTGAAGAACTGGAACACGAAGCCGATGTGCGTGCGGCGGAGCCTCGTCAGCTCCTTGTCGTTCAGCGAGGTGATCTCGCGGCCGCCGATCCAGACCTCGCCGGCGGTGGGGCGATCGAGGCCGGCGAGGATGTGCATGAGCGTCGACTTGCCGGAGCCGGACGGCCCCATCACGGCGACGAGCTCGCCGCGGCCGACTTCGAGGGAGACGCCCCGAAGCGCGTCGACCGCGGTGTCGCCGGCGCCGTAGCGACGCTCGACGCCCTCGGCCGAGACGACCGTCTCGGGGCGGGGTGCGCGCACCTCGGTGCGCGGCTTCGGGAGTACTGCGGACATTGCTTCCATTCCTTCCGTCGGGGTGTCGCCGGAAGGCTCGCTCCCGAGGCGCGGCGGGACATCCATCCGCCGCTCGATCCCGCATCGTCCGCAGGGATGATTTTCGTGTCGTTTGCGGGGACGACGCGAGTCGGCGCGCACCGGCGGTACGGTGCGTTCGTGCAGCGAGTTCTCGCCCGATTCGGCGACCGAGCGATCGACGCGTTCGTCGTCGCGCTCGCGGTCGGGTCGATCGTCGAGATCTTCGTCGTACGTCGCATCGACCACCCGGGCGTCGACGTGGTGCTCGCCGCGCTGTGGTCTCTGCCGTACCTCGCGCGACGGCTGAATCCGACCGTCCCGCCGTTCGTCGCGGCCGCCGCGCTCGCGATGCTCGGGCTCGTCGAAGGCGCGGGCACTACCGACATGTCGATGCCGTTCCTCGCGGCCCTCGTGACGGCGGTGTCGTTCGGGCTGCTCGCCGACCCACGCAACCGGATCGCCGGCTGGATCGCGATCGTCGGCGCCGCGGCCGTCGTCGACTACCGCTCGACGGGCACGATCGCCGACTTCTTCTTCACGACGCTGATCCTGTCGCTCGCGTGGGCGTTCGGATTCACGCTCGCGACGCGCAGCGAGCAGGCGCGCGAGCTGCGCGAGCGTGTCGCCGCGGCGGAGCGCGACCGTTCCGCCGCCGCCGAACGTGCGGCGGCCGAGGAGCGAACGCGCATCGCACGCGAGCTGCACGACGTCGTCGCGCACTCGGTGTCGGTGATGGTGGTGCAGACGTCGGGCGTCCGGCGGCTGCTGCACGAGGAGCAGGAGCGCGAGCGCGAGGCGCTCCTCTCCGTCGAGCGGATCGGCCGCGAGGCGCTGGCCGAGATGCGGCGTATGTTGGGTGTCATGCGGACGGGTGAGCCAGAGGTCGCGGCGCTGGCGCCGCAGCCCGGCCTGCAGAACCTCGACCGGCTCATCGCCCAGATCCAGGAGGCGGGGCTGCCGGTGACGCTGCGCGTCGAAGGCGAGCGCCGTGAGCTTCCGCCCGGGATCGACCTGTCGGCGTACCGCATCGTGCAGGAGGGGCTCACCAATGCGCTGAAGCACGCGAAGGGCGCGCACGCCGACGTCGTCGTCCGCTACGAGGACGCCGCAGTTTCGGTGGAGGTCGCGGACGACGGGCCGGGCCTGAACGGCAGCGACGCGTACGGACACGGGCTCGTCGGGATGCGCGAGCGCGTCGCCGTGTACGGCGGAACGCTCGAGGCGGGCCCGCGCGACGGCGGCGGGTTCCTGCTCCGCGCGCAGCTGCCGGCGGAGGCGTGCGCATGATCCGCATCCTGCTGGTCGACGACCAGGCGCTCCTGCGCGCCGGGTTCAAGATGATCCTCGACGCCGAGGCCGAGATGGAGGTCGTCGGTGAGGCGGGCGACGGCCGCGAGGCAATCGACATGGTGCGATCGCTGCGCCCCGACGTCGTGCTGATGGACATCCGCATGCCGGAGCTCGACGGGCTCGAGGCGGCGCGCCGCATCCTCTCCGGCGGCGTCGTCGACGGCGAGCCGCCGCGCATCCTCATGCTGACGACGTTCGACCTCGACGAGTACATCTACGACGCGCTGCGCGCGGGCGCGAGCGGCTTCCTGCTCAAGGACACGCCGCCGGAGCAGCTCGTCGAGGCGATCAACGTCGTCGCGCAGGGCGACGCGCTGCTGTCGCCGTCGATCACGCGCCGCGTCATCTCCGAGTTCGTGAAGGGCAACGGGCCGAAGCCGCAGGCGCAGTTCCCGCGGCTCGCCGACCTGACGGCGCGCGAGCTCGAGGTCATGACGCTGATCGCGCGCGGCCTGTCGAACGCCGAGATCGCGAAGACGCTCTTCGTCTCGGAGACGACCGTGAAGACGCACGTCGCGCGGATCCTGATGAAGCTCGGGCTGCGCGACCGCGTGCAGGCCGTCGTCCTCGCGTATGAGGCGGGCGTCGTCTCTCCGGGCGACAACGCCGACTCGTAGTTCGTCAACGCGGGCGAGACGAGATCGGCCTCCGCGCCGACGAAACGCCGGCCGCGGAGGCCGAAGCTTCCTGACGACACCACTCGACAGGAAGGAACCACCAATGATTCGTGCAGGAGATGAGCTCGTCAACCCGGTGACGGGTGAGCGGCTCGTGTGGGAGCTCACCTCCCACGACACGAACGGCGCGTACACGCTGTTCGACACGTACGTCGAGCCGGGCGGCGCCGTCGCCGCGGCGCACGTCCACCCGTACCAGACGGAGATCTTCACGGTCGTCGAGGGTCGCCTCGGCGTCAAGCGCGGCCGCGAGAAGCTCGAGCTCGGCCCCGGCGAGGTCGCGATGATCGATCCCGGCACGCCCCACAAGTTCTGGAACGCCGGCGCCGAGACGCTCCGCTTCCGCGCCGAGGTCCGCCCCGCGCTCCAGTTCGAGTCGCTGATCGAGACGATGTTCACCCTCGCCGTGGAGGGCAAGACGAACAAGAAGGGCATGCCGCAGCCGCTCCGGCTCGCGGTGATCGCGAACCACCACTTCGACGTCGTGCGGCTGCCGATGATCCCGCATGCGCTGCAGAAGCTCGCGCTCGTCCCCGGCGCGCTGCTCGGCCGCGCCGTCGGCTTCCGCCCGACCGTCGAGGCGGGCATCGCCGGGTCGCCGGCGCTTGCCTGAGCCCGGCTCGCGGGCGGCGGCGCCGAGCAGGCGTCCGCCGCCCGCAGCCGAATAGAGACGCAGTCGTACCATTCGACTGCGGCGACATGGAAGACCTCGGCACCCACAAGCTCCGGCGCGCCTTCTTCTCGGGATACCGCGTCGCCGACGTCGAGATCCTCGTCGCGCAGATCTCGCTCCGCCTCGCGCACCTCACGTCGGAGCTGCAGTCGACACGCACGAGGCTCGACGGATCCGAGACCGACCGCCGCGAGCTCGCGCGCCGCCTCGACGAGGCACACGGCCGCGAGCTCGAGCTCGTGACGCGCGTCGCGGCCGCCGAGGCAGAGCGCGACCGCGCGCAGCAGGACGCTGTCCTCCGCTCGTCGCGCGCCGTCGACTCCGCCGAGCTCGACGCGGCGCGCATCCGCGCCGACGCCGCGCTCGAGGCCGAGCGTGTCCGCGGTCAGGTCGAGGAGCTGCTGCGGCTCCGCGAAGAGCTCGCGCAGGCGATCCGCCACGTGGGGAGCGAGCTCGAGCGCGTGCTGCGCGGCGACGACGCCCCCGCCGTGACCGCGGCGCCGGCCGAGCCTCGGCCGCGCCCCGCCCGCCCACCGGAGCCGCCCGCACCCGTACCCGCACCTGCGCCTGCACCCCAGATCTTCGACGAGCTCGTCGAGATCGACGCGGGCCCGTTTCCCGACCTCGCGTCGCTTTCCGACTTCGAGACGTCGCTCGGCCGGTTGCCGAAGGTCGCGAACGTCTACATCCGGCGCTTCCACGGCCATCAGGCGACGCTCGAGCTGCAGCTCGACGAGCCGACGACGCTGATCGACGACCTCGCGCGGCTCGTGCCGTCGGCCGTGAACGTCGACCGTGCCGACGAGCGCCGGATCGAGGTCACGATCGGCGCGCCCGAGCGGGCGCAATGACGGCGACCGACCTGATCGCCGAGCTCGTCGCGCCGGATGCGGTGCGCACCGCCGGGCTCGCCGGGCTGCTCGACGCGATCGACACCCGCCCGGGCGAGCGGCCCGAGGAGACGCTGCTCGACCTCGGGCTGGTCGACGACCGGCGCCTCGCGCTCTCGCTCGCCTGGCGCAGCGGGCGGCCCTACCAAGGCCTGCGGGGGCTCGTGCCGGACCCGCGCCTCTTCCTGTACCTGCCGCTCTCGATCGCGAACCGCGAGCGGTGCGTCCCACTCGCGCTGCGCCACGAGTCGCTGCGCGTCGCCTCCGCGTTCCTCGATCCGGACCTCGGCTACCTCGATGGGCGGTTCCCGAACCTCCGCGTCGAGCTCGTCGTGTCGCCGCGCCGCGAGATCCTCGCGGCGTTGCAGGAGGTCGCGCTGTGACCGAGTTCCATCGACGCCTCGCGCGCCACGCGGGGCTGCCGTACATCGAGGAGCCGGAGCCGGTCGAAAGCGCGCTGTCGGCCGCGGCCGCGCGGCGCTTCGGCGTGCTCCCGATCCTCGACGACGGCCGCGTCCTCGGCGTCGTCACGAGCGACCCCGGCCGCCTCGACGTCGCGGCGCTCGCCGCGCTCGTCGACCGGCGCGTCGACGTCGCAGTGGCAGCGCCGCATGCGATCGAGCGAGGGCTCGCGGCACTCGCCGAGGCTCCGGCGCCCGAGCCCGAGGCTGCAGCCGCCGAACACGAGGCGCCCCCGCTCGCATCCCCCGAACCGGCTCAAGCTCCCCCGCCGCCGGTCGATCTAGACTTCGTGGGCATGGCCGACTCCCCCTTCGGGCGCGGGTTCCGCGGGTACCGCCGCGACGAGGTCGACGCCGCGCTCGCCCGGCACCAGGCCGAGGTCGAGCGGCTGCAGGCCGCGCTCGGCGCGACCGAGGCGCGCGCGAACGCGATGCAGGTCGAGATCCGCGACCTCCACGGCCGGCTCGACGCCCTGCGCGAGCGCGAGTCGGCGGCGACGCGCGCGCTCGACGAACTCCGCGAACGGCGCGAGCAGATGGAACGCGACTCACGCATGCACGCGCAGCAACTCGTTCTCGAGGCCCAGGAACGTGCAACGCTGCTGAAGAGCGAAGGGCTACGGCAGGTGGGCGAGCTGCAGGCGCAGGTCGAGCAGCTGATCGGGATGCGCGCGGGCCTGACGCAGGCGCTGCAGCGGCTGTCTGAAGATCTTGCGGCGGCGATGGCGCGCCTCGCCTCCTCCCCCGCCACGGCGATCGACCGGCCGGTCGAGCACCACGTCGAGCGCTGGTCGCACGAGCACCGCGGCGACTAACTCCGCGTCGCGAGCAGCAGCCCGTCGATCCCCAGCACGTCGCGCCACCCGTCGGACGCCTGAGGCGACGCACCCGGCCGCACCGCCGCCGCGACGAGCACCTCGCCGCCGCGCGTGAACGCGCAGATCCCCTCGCCGAGGTCGACCGGGTCGTACGAGCCGGCGAACGCGCCGGCGTGCTCGGCGCGGAGCCGCAGCGTCTTCCACGTCACGTAGAGCTTCGCCGTCCGGTCGTCGGGCGTTACGCCCGCCTTCAGCCCGTCGAGCGCGCGGCGCCGAGCCTCCCAGTCGACGGGGCGGCGGTTGTCCGGGTCGACGAGCGAGAGGTCCTCCAGCTCGTCGCCGCGGTAGACGTCGGCGATCCCGGGCGAGGTCAGCTTGAGCAGCAGCTGCGCGAGCGCGAGCCTCCGCCCCGTCGCGCGCACCGTCTCGAGGAACGGGTCGCGCTCGATCAGCGCTGCGGCTTGCGCGGCGTACTCCTTCACCGCGCGCTCGTGCTGCTCGTTCGGCGACAGCCAGTTCGTGTTCACCTTGCCTTCGCGGAGCGCCTTCTCGAGGTAGCCGTCCAGCCGCTCGCGCTCGATCGGCGCCGCCCCGACGAGTGTCTGCAGGACGAGCAGCTCCTCGCGCGGGTCGTCGAGCGAACCGAGCTCCTCGCGCCACGCGCGCACCCGCTCCGCCCACTCGTCCGCGTGCCACGTCAACGCGACGATGCGCGCGCGCACGTCGGGCGAGCGCTTCGTGTCGTGCGTGTACGTCGTCAGCAGGTGCAGCGGGAAGCGCGCGGCGCGCCGGCGGTTCGCCTCGTGGAAGTCGGCGACGCTCATCCCGAAACGGCTCGGGCTGCCGCCGACCTCGTTCAGCGCCGACAGCCGGAAGTAGCGGTAGAACGCGGTGTCCTCGACGCCCTTCGCCATCACAGGGCCGGTCGTCTGCTGGAAGCGGATCACGAAGTCCTCGTTCCCCTCCTCCTGCAGGAAGAGGATCCGGCGGAGCTCCTCGGAGACGTTCGCGCGGCCGATCTCCGCCTTGTCCTCGTCGTTCACGATGCCCGCCCACGGCTCGATGTAGGTGCGATAGACGTGGAACGACGCGAGGGCGAGCGGGAGGTTGTCGACCTCCACCTCCTGGTGCAGGCGGCGCAGCTCCGGCTCGAAGATGTTCACCGCCACCTCCAGCTTCGAGAGCGCGACGATGTCGTCGAAGCGGCGCGTGTCCCCCGTCACCTCCTCGTACAGCGACGTGAACGTGTCGGCAGCGCTCTCGTTCACGCAGACGGCCATCACGTCGTTCAGGAACTCGTAGCCGGTCGTCCCGTCGACGGGCCAGTCCCGCAGCTCCTCGCCGGGCTCGACGATCTTCTCGGCCCAGACGTGCTCGACGCCGGCCTCCGCGAGGCGCTCGAAGTACTCGCGCGGGTTCGCGAGCCCGTCGGGATGGTCGACCCGCACGCCGTCGACGACGCCCTCGCGGACGAGCTCGATCACCTTCGCGTGGGTCGCCCAGAACACGTCCCACTCCTCCTGCTTGACGCCGCCGAGCTCGCCGACGTCGAAGAAGCGGCGGTGGAACCCGGTGCGCAGGTCGACGTCGAAGAACATCTGGCGCAGCTCGAGGTTGCGCCAGAACTCGTTCTCGTCGACCGCCGCCATGTGGTTCGGGACGATGTCGAGGATCACGCCGAGGCCCGAGGCGGCCAGCTTCCGGAACTCGTCCTCGCCGCCGAGCTCGGCGGAGATGTGCCGAGGGTCGACGACGTCGTAGCCGTGCTGCGACCCCGCGCGCGCCTGCAGCGTCGGCGACAGGTAGAGATGCGAGACGCCGAGCTCCTGCAGGTAGGGCACGAGCGCACGGGCCTGCGCGAACCCGAAGTCCGGTGTCAGCTGGAGACGGTAGGTCGCGCGAAAGTCGCTAGGCGGCACGGCGCAGCACCGCCAGCGACCGGCTCTCGATCGTCACGTCCGCGCCGGGAACGAGCCGGTCGGCGTTCGCGAAGCCTGTCGAGAGCACGATCTCCCAGCGCGTCCCGAATCGCCGCGCCGGCAGCCGGAACGACATCTCCTCGAAGTGCGCGTTGAAGAGGAGCAGGAACGAATCGTCGCGCACCTCGTCGCCGCGCGGCGACTCGCGGCTCAGCTCGTCGCCGTTCATGAACACGCCGATCGCGCGCGACTCGGAGTTGTCCCAGTCGCGGCGCGTCATGCGACGCCCGTCGGGACGCATCCACCACACGTCGGGCAGCACCTCGCCCTTCCCCTCGAAGAACTTCGTGCGGCGGAAGACCGGATGGTGCAGGCGCAGGTCGATCACCCCTCGCGCGAACTCGAGCAGCTCGGTGTCGGCTGCCCCCCAGTCGAACCAGGAGATGTCGTTGTCCTGGCACCACGCGTTGTTGTTGCCGCCTTGCGACCGCCCCCACTCGTCGCCGCCGAGCAGCATCGGCACGCCCTGCGAGAGGAACAGCGTCGCGAGGAAGTTCTTCTCCTGCCGCTGGCGCAGAGCCAGCACCGACGGGTCGTCGGTGGGCCCTTCGACGCCGCAGTTCCAGGAGCGGTTGTCGGTCGTGCCGTCGTTGTTGCCCTCGCCGTTGGCGTCGTTGTGCTTCTCGTTGTACGAGACGAGGTCGCGCAGCGTGAAGCCGTCGTGCGCGGTGATGAAGTTCACCGATGCGAAGGGGCGGCGGCCGTCGCTCTCGTAGAGGTCGGCCGAGCCGCCGAACCGCGACGCGAAGTCGGCGAGCGGCGCGGCGCCGCGCCAGAAGTCGCGCATGGTGTCGCGGTAGATCCCGTTCCACTCCGACCACAGGATCGGGAAGTTGCCGACCTGGTAGCCGCCGGGGCCGACGTCCCACGGCTCGGCGATCAGCTTCACCTGGGACAGGATCGGGTCCTGGTGGATGATGTCGAAGAACGCGGACAGGCGGTCGACCTCGTAGAACTCGCGCGCGAGCGCCGACGCGAGGTCGAAGCGGAAGCCGTCGACGTGGCAGTCGATGACGAAGTACCGCAGCGAGTCCATGATCAGCCGCAGCACCGTCGGGTGCACCGGGTTCAGCGTGTTGCCGGTCCCCGTGTAGTCCATGTAGTACCGCGGCGTCTCCGGCACGAGCCGGTAGTAGCTCTGGTTGTCGACGCCGCGGAAGCTCAGCATCGGGCCGAGATGATTGCCCTCGGCCGTGTGGTTGTAGACGACGTCGAGGATCACCTCGATGCCCGCGCGGTGCAGCGCCTTCACCATCCCCTTGAACTCGCGCACCGGGTCGTGCGTCGCCGCGTACTCCGAGTGCGGCGCGAGGTACCCGATCGTCGAGTAGCCCCAGTAGTTCGTCAGCCCGCGATCGTGCAGGAAGCCTTCGTCGGCGATGTGGTGCACGGGCAGCAGTTCGACCGCTGTCACGCCGAGCGACTGCAGGTAGTCGATCGCCGCCGGGCTCGCGAGCCCGCCGTACGTGCCGCGGAGATCCTCGCGCACGCCTTCGAGTCGCTTCGTGAAGCCCTTCACGTGGACCTCGTAGATCACGGTCTCGTGCCACGGCGTGTGCGGCCGGACCCAGTCGTCGTCCTGCCAGTCGAAGGACGGGTCGATCACGATGCTCTTCGGGATCGCCGGTGCCGAGTCCGACTGGTCGATCGTCAGGTCATCCTCC
>DATDNT010000103.1:0-28165 GCA_036518135.1 Gaiellaceae bacterium
AGCTCGACCTGACCCCTCCCGGCATCGAGCCCGGCGACTACGGCTGGCAGGTCGACGAGCGGGTGCCGGCCGACAGCTGGGCATGAGCCCGCTCCGGCTCATCGCGCTCGTGGTGGCGATCGTCGCGGCGCTCAGCGCGGCGCTCGCGTTCGCCGCGGCCAACACGGTGCCGGCAACACGCGCCGGTGACGTGCACGTCGCGTCGATCGGGCCGAACGAGCTCCAGCCCCCGGAGTGCCGGAGCGCGCTCGGCAACACGCTGACCTCGATCGTCACGAGCGCGAACAACGTCACGCTGGCGCACGCGCTCTACCTCGGCACGAGCGGCAACGACACCGTCAAGCTCAAGGCCGGCTCGACCGGGAACTGCCTCGTCGGCGGCGCCGGCACCGACGCGGTAACGGTCCCGAACGGCGGCACCGAGGTCTGCATCTTCGACACGGCGTCGCAGAAGAAGCCGAGCAACCTCGGCGGCTGCACCACGACGGTCACGCGCCCCTGACCGTGCGTACGATGCGGTCGTGGCGGCCACCGACCGGCGCGAGACCGACTCCGGGATCGAGATCGAGCCGGTCTACTCGGCCGACGACGTCGAGGGGCTCGAGCTCGAGCCGCCGGGGGAGTTCCCGTTCACGCGCGGGCCCTACCGCGACATGTACCGCGGTCGCCCCTGGACGATCCGGCAGTACGCCGGCTTCGCGTCGGCGGAGGAGTCGAACGCGCGCTACCGCTATCTCCTCGAGCGCGGACAGACCGGGCTCTCGATCGCGTTCGACCTGCCGACGCAGCTCGGCTACGACTCGGACGACGCGCACGCGCTCGGCGAGGTCGGGCGCACCGGCGTCGCGATCGACTCGATCGCCGACATGACGGTGCTCCTCGAGGGGATCCCGCTCGACTCCGTCTCGACGTCGATGACGATCAACGCGCCGGCGTCGCTCCTGCTGCTCCTCTACGAGCTCGTCGCCGAGGCGCAGGGCGTCCCGTCGACCGCGCTCCGCGGCACGGTGCAGAACGACATCCTCAAGGAGTACATCGCGCGCGGGAACTACATCTTCCCGCCGCGGCCGTCGATGCGGCTGACGACCGACCTGTTCGCGTACTGCGCCGAGCGCATTCCGTCGTGGAACACGATCTCGATCTCCGGGTACCACATCCGCGAGGCCGGCTCCACCGCGGTTCAGGAGCTCGCGTTCACGATCGCGAACGGCATCGCGTACTGTCGCGCCGCCGTCGACGCCGGGCTCTCGCCGGACGAGTTCGGGGCGCGGCTCTCGTTCTTCTTCAACGCGCACAACGACTTCTTCCAGGAGGTCGCGAAGTTCCGGGCGGCGCGGCGGATCTGGGCGCGCGTCATGAAGGAGCGTTTCGGGGCCACGAACCCGAAGGCGCTCGCGCTGCGCTTCCACGCGCAGACCGGCGGGTCGACATTGACGGCGCAGCAGCCGGTGAACAACGTGGTGCGCGTCGCGGTGCAGGCGCTCGCCGCTGTCTGCGGCGGCGCGCAGTCGCTGCACACGAACTCGTTCGACGAGGCGCTCGCGCTGCCGACGGAGCAGGCGGCGACGATCGCGCTCCGCACGCAGCAGATCCTGCAGGCGGAAGGCGGGACGACGGCGACGGCGGACCCGCTCGGCGGCGCGTACTACATCGAGTCGCTGACGGACGAGCTCGAGCAGCGCGCGTGGGAGCTGATCGAGCGCGTCGACGAGCTCGGCGGCGCGGTCGCCGCGATCGAGGCCGGGTTCGTGCAGGGCGAGATCGAGGAGTCCGCGTTCCGCTGGCAGCAGGAAGTCGAGAGCGGTGAGCGCGTGATCGTCGGCGTGAACCGGTACACGGCGGCGGAGGAGGCAGAGGTCGAGCTGCACACGATCGACCCGGCGGCCGAGAGGCGCCAGCTCGAGCGGACGGCGAGGCTGCGCGCCGAGCGGAACGCCGACGAGGCGGCGGCGGCGCTCGCCCGCGTGCGCGAGGCGGCGCGCGGCACCGAGAACATGCTGTTCCCGATGCGCGACGCGCTCCGCTCGCGGTGCACGGTCGGCGAGATCTGCGACGTCCTACGCGAGGAGTGGGGCGAGCAGGACACGCTCGCTCGTTGAGGATCCTCCTCGTCTCGCAGATGTACCCGGGACCGGACGATCCGGACCTCGGGTCGTTCGTCGCGCAGATGGAACGCGCGCTGAGGGAGCGGGGCCACGAGATCGAGCTCGCGGTGCTCGACCGCAGAAGCGGCGGCAAGCTGCGGTTCCTCGAGCTGCGCCGCCGTGTTCGCGCCGCGGGGCCGCACGACGTCACGTGGGCGCACTTCCTCGTGCCGTCGGGGCTCCTCGCGGCCGAGGCGGGAGGGCCGCTCGTCGTCACGGCGCACGGGCGCGACGTGCGGAACGTCGGGGCGCTGCCCGGCGTCGCACGCCTCACCGCACGCGTCGTCGCGCGTGCGTCCGCCGTGATCGCGGTGTCCGACTACCTCCGGCGCGAGCTGGAGGAGAAGGTGCCGTCGGTCCGGGGCAAGGTGGAGGTGGTCGACTCGGGTGTCGATCTCGAGCGGTTCTCGCCGGACGTGCCGGCGGCGGCGGAGCTCGAATCGCCCGCGTTCGTCCACGTCGGCTCGCTCACGGGGCGAAAGAACGTCGTGCGGCTCGCAGACGCGTTCGCGCAACTCGGGCGCGGCTCGCTGACGTTCGTGGGCGACGGCCCGCTCCGCGGCGCGCTCGAGCGGCGCGAACGCGTGCGAGTCGTCGGCCGCGTGCCCCACGACGCGATCCCGGGGTGGCTCGCGGCGGCGGACGTCGTCTGCGGCCCCGCGCTCGTGGAGCCGTTCGGGCAGGCGATCCTCGAGGCGATGGCCTGCGCACGCAGCGTCGTCGCGACGCGCGTCGGCGGCCCCCCGGAGTTCGTCCCCGCCGACGCGGGGCTCCTCGTCGACCCGCTCGACGTGGACGAGCTCGCCCGGGCGCTCGAGACCGCCGCGCGCCTCCCGTCGCCGAACGAGGCCGCCCGCGCGGCGGCGGCCGAGCACGACGTCAGGCGGCAGGCGGAGCGGGTGGAGGCGATTCTCCTGCGAGCCGCTCGAGGTCGGCGAGCCTGATCTCGACGAGCGGGCCGACGCTCGCCTCGAGGCCGTGCTCCCGCGCGAGCTCGAGCGCCTGCTCGTAGCTCTGGCGGATCTTCGCGGGCGCGACGCCCTGCTTGAGGCGGTTGTCGCCCGTCAGAAGAAGATCGTGAATCTTTCTCCTTACTGCGTCATCCTCGCCCATTCGCAGTACCTTACGCCCGAGGATGGACCGGGTGAGAGTGGTGATCGCGGACGACCAGCGCCTCTTCGCGGAAGCGCTCGAGGCGATCCTGTCGACGGACGCGCGGATCGACGTCGTCGGCCGCGCGAGCGACGGCGAGGCCGCGGTGGAGCTCGTCACCGACGAGACGCCCGACGTCGTCCTCATGGACATCGCGATGCCGGTGATGGACGGGATCGCCGCGACCGCGGCGATCCGCGATCGTGCGCCTGAGACGCGCGTGATCGTGCTCACGGGGTCGGAGGCGCCGCACGACGTCTCGCGGGCGCGCGCGGCGGGTGCGGCCGGGTACGTGACGAAGGATCAGATCGCGGGCGACCTCGTCCGCGCGATCCTCGACGTGGCGAGTCGTTAGCTACCCTCCGTACGTGCTTCCCGTTTTCTCGGTCATCCACGTCCTGCTCGCCGCGGCGCTCGTCGGGCTCGTGCTCATGCACTCGGGCCGCGACACGGGCCTCGGCGGCATGGGCTTCACGCCCGCGTCGCAGGGCGGAACCCACATCGTCGAGCGGAACCTCACCCGGCTCACGATTGCGGTCGGGATCCTGTTCATGGCGAACACGGTCCTGCTCTTCCGCCTGCTGCAGTAGCTAGGCTCTCGCCGCCGTGCGCCTGGCGGGACTGCATCACGTGACGTGTGTCTGCTCCGACGCGCAGCAGACCCTCGACTTCTACCGTCAGATCGGCTTCTCGCTCGTCAAGAAGACGGTCAACTTCGACGACCCGCACAGCTACCACCTGTACTTCGGCGACGACGTCGGGAGCCCCGGAACGCTGATCACGTTCTTCGAGTGGCCGCGCGCCGAGGCGGGACGGCTGGGGCGGGGCACGCTCGAGTCGATCTCGCTCGAGACGCCGCACGTGCACGAGCCCGTCGAGATGCACGACCCGGACGGCCTGCGGCTGCGCCTCGTCCCGGGTGAGACGCCGCGGCTGCACGACGTCGTCGTGATCGGGAACCCCGACCTCTACGCCGGCGTCTTCGCCGACGACGCGCCGCTCTCGTTTGCGGAGCCGGTCGAAGAGGCGGCGTTGATCGGGCCCGGCACGACGCATCACGTCGCGTGGCGCGCGGCGAGCGACGAGGAGGAGCAGCGCTGGCTCGAGCACCTGACCGAGCTCGGCCTGCGGCCGACGACCGTCCAGGACCGGAAGTACTTCCGGTCGGTCTACTTCCGGATGCCGGACGGGGTGCTGATCGAGATCGCGACCGACGCGCCCGGGTTCCTCGTCGACGAGCCCGTGGAGACGCTGGGGCAGGGGCTGTCGCTGCCGCCGTGGCTCGAGGAGCAGCGCGAGACGCTCGAGCGCGAGCTGCGGCCGATCTCCTAGGCGGCTTACGCGCCGAGGCCGCCGAAGAACACCGCGAACGGGTTCGCCGGCATGAGCTGCCACGCGACGCCCGCGCCCGGCTCGACGTCCACGCGGCCGCGGCTCTGGAGTCGCTCCGCGAGCTCCTCCGCGTCGTCCTTGTCGTTCGCGCCCACGAGCAGGTACGACGCGCGCCGCACGACGTCGCGGCCTTCACCCGCGAGCTCCTCGGCGAGTGCCTCCGCCTCGGACTGCGCCGCGAGCTCGATACGCACCTCCCACTGCGCGACGCCCGACGCGAGCGACTCCTCGGCGTCGGCCGCGTCGAGGCGCTCACGCTCCTGCTCGCGCTCCGCCTCCGACTCGGGCAGCGGGACGCGCGCGTCCTCCCACTGCTCCTCGATCGGGTGCCACCGGTCGAGCTGCGGCGTCGCTGCGACGTCGTGCTCGTCGAGCACGTCGCGCAGGCAGCGCTCGCCGGCCTCGGCCGCGCGGCGCGTGTCGGCGTACAGGTAGACCGAGGGTCCGTCGGCCGAGACGGCGACGCGCCCGCCGAGCTCGTCGCGCAGGTCCTGGCGCACGTCACGCTCGCGCAGATCGTCGAGAACGCGCTGCGCCTGCGCAGCGTCGTCGAGCGTGATCGTGACCCGCCAGTCCTCTGCCATGGCGAGCAGTCTGACGCATGACGGCTACAATGCGGCCGTTCCACGCGCTGGTGGCGGAATTGGTAGACGCGCTAGGTTGAGGGCCTAGTGGCCATTGCGGTCGTGGAGGTTCAAGTCCTCTCCAGCGCATGAGCCGCCCGCGAGGGCGGCTTTTCTCTTGCTTGACGCCGTCCGGAGGAGTCCGTACGCTGGTGGCGAACACACGTTCGACCACAGCCACCCGACCCCGGAGGCGCCTCGGTGCTCACCGCCCGTCAACAGGAGATCTGGAACTACCTCGTCGAGTACGTCGACAGCCACGGCTACCCGCCGACGGTGCGCGAGATCGGTGAGCAGGTGGGGCTCGCATCGCCGTCCACCGTGCACGCCCACCTCGCGAACCTCGAACGCGCGGGCCTCCTCCGCCGTGACCCGACGAAGCCGCGCGCGCTCGAGCTGATCGGACGCGAGCGCCGTGAGCCGGCGCACGCCGCCGAGGCGCAGCCCGCCGAGCTGGGCGACGTCGCGAAGCTCCCGCTCGTCGGCGAGATCGCCGCAGGCGGGCCGCTGCTCGCCGACCAGAACATCGAGGACTACCTCGCGATGCCGGCGTCCACGAAGGGCGACTTCCTGCTGCGCGTGAAGGGCGAGTCGATGATCGAGGCCGGCATCCTCGACGGCGACCTCGTGATCGTCCAGCGGACGCAGGACGCACGGAACGGCGAGATCGTCGTTGCGCTCGCGGGCGACGACGAGTCGGCCGACGAGGCGACCGTCAAGACGTTCTATCGGGAGAGCGGCCGCGTGCGCCTGCAACCGGAGAACTCGACGATGGAGCCGATCTACGCCCAGCACGTCCAGATCCTCGGACGGGTCGTGGGGGTGTTCAGGGAGCTGTGATCGTCTCGCTGCACCGGACGCTCGACCAGGAGCTCGTCGCGCTGCTGCGCGGCGCCTCGCTCGAGTGCCTCTGCTGCGGCGAGTTCGTGATGCACGCGCGCGGCGGCAACGTCTTCTGCCCCGAGTGCGGCGCGCAGCTCGGCGACGAGAATGCGCTGGAAACCGGGCTAGAATCCACGGTGCAGGCCGGGTGACCGCGGCCGGCGCTCGCGCCGGTCGAGGAAAGTCCGGACACCGCAGGGCAGGACGCTGGCGAGAGCCAGGCGGCGAAAGCCGACGGAAAGTGGAACAGAAAGGACACCGCCTCGGGCGTATCTCCGGAGACGCCCGCGGTAAGGGTGAAACGGTGGGGTAAGAGCCCACCAGCGTCGCGGCGACGCGGCGGCTTGCCAAACCCCGTCCGGTGCAAGGCGAACAGGGCCCGCCGAGGCTGCCCGCCGAGGGCCCGGGTAGCTGCCGAGAGGGATGGTCACCCTCGACAGAATCCGGCTTACAGGCCTGCTACAGCGAAGCCCCCGCGAGGGGGCTTCGCCATCTCAGCCGGCGATGCGGCCGGAGTCGATCCTGAACGTCCGGTCGGCGTGCCGGGTGGCTGCCTCGTCGTGGGTCGCGACGAGGCATGCAGTCCCCTCCGCGCAGGCCGCAGCCAGCGCGTCCCACACGCGGGCTGCGGAGCCCGCGTCCTGGTGCGACGTCGGCTCGTCCGCGAGGAGCGCCTTCGGCTGCACGACGAGCGCGCGTGCGAGCGCGGTGCGCTGCTGTTGCCCGATGGAGGTCTCCGCAGGGAGTCGCTCCTCGAGGCCGCCGAGCCCGAGGCGTTCGAGCATCTCGGGGACGCGTTCGCGCTCGTCGCGGCCGCTGCCGCGGAACGGCAGGGCGACGTTCTCCGCGACGGTCAGCTCGGGCAGGAGCCCGAACCGCTGCGCGAGGTACGCCGTGCTCTCCCACGCCGTCCCGGGCGTCTGCAGCTCGCCGCTGTCGGCGGGTGTCCAGCCGCCGGCGACCATCAGGAGCGTCGACTTGCCGGATCCCGAGCGCCCCAGGAGCACCGCGAGCTCGCCGCTGCGCACGTCGAGCGTCGCGGCGTCCACGACGCGCGTGCCGCTATAGCTCTTCGACACGCCGTCGATCCGGATCTCCGTTTCGCCGAGCACGCGCGGGCGCTCGTCCGGGGCCGCTGTCTGGGCCGGTGTCGACAGCTCGAGCGTCGCGTCGGCGACGGCGACGAGCTCCGGGTCGTGCGTTGCGACGACGACCGTGCGTCCGTGAGCCGCGGCATCCCGGAGCAGGTCGAGGACGAGCGTCGCTGCACCGCGGTCGAGCTCCGCCGTCGGCTCGTCGAGCAGCACCACGGGCGTCTGCCGCGAGAGGCCGACCGCAAGCGCCGCGCGTGCCTGCTCCCCGCCGGACAGCTCGTCGGCGCGGCCGTTCACGCGCCCGCCGAGACCGACCGCGTCGACGATCTCCTCGCCGCCGGGCCCCAGTTGCTCGCGCAGCGTCAGGTGCGGGACGAGGTTCGCCGCCCCACGCTGCGCGAGGTAGGCGACCGTCTCGCGGCGGTAACGCCTGAGGGCGCCACCGGCGAGCGCACGCACGTCGGTCGCGGCCACGGTGATCGACCCGGCGTCGGCGGCGTCGATGCCGCCGAGGATTCGCAGGAGCGTCGACTTGCCCGAGCCGGAGGGTCCGACGAGCGCGGCGATCGAGCCTTCGGCGAAGACGGCGTCGGCAGCGTGCAGTGCCTCCACCGAGCCCGCGGCCGACCGGTACACGCGGGAGACGCCGTGGAACGCGACGGCGTCACGCGACACGAAGGGCCTCCGCGGCATCCGCGCGCGTCGCGAGGGCGACCGCTCCACCGCCGACGAGCGCCGCGACCGCGACGGCGGCCGCCCCGCCGCCGAGCAACGTCGACCACGGCACCGTCAGAACGGGCGCCGGCGCGTACTGCGGCAGTGCGTCGACGCGGTGGACGATCGGCCGCGCCGCCGCGACGGCCGCCGCGGCGCCGACGATCGCCGCGAACGCGACGACGACCGCGGCCTCGAGCGCGACAGCCGCCGCGTCCGCCGCCGCGCCGATCCCCATACGGCGCACGAGCGCCGACGCGATCAGCTGCGCCCGTTGCCTCGCCTGGAGATAGAGGAGGAGGGCGACGAGCGCGAGCGCTGCGGCCGCGGCGCCGATCACTTTGACGTAGCCGTAGCTGCGCTTCGCCGCCGCGACCGACGGGTCGCTCGCGATGTGGTCGAGCGTGGTCAGGTACGTGGGCGCGAGGTTGGACGCGGTCAGCAGCGGGATGATTCGTGCCGGATCGCCTTTCGCCCAGAGGAGGCCGTTCGCGAGGGGCGCCGGCTCGAGGAAGTGGAGCCGCGCCGCTGCTGTGCGCAACGCGGCGCGGGGCACGAGGTACGCCGGCCGCCCGGCGCTCGATCCGGGAACGGGTGCGTGCCCGACGACGCGGATCGGGACCCGCGCGCCCTGATCGACGATCGCGTCGGTGGGCGGCGCGCCGGGCGTCGCGACGGCGGGGATCGGCGTGCCGCCTCTCTCGAGGCGCGGCAGCAGCCGGCGCGGGTCGTCGGGCCACGGCCCCCAGCGGAGCGCTCGCCGCAGCGCGGCGGGATCGCCTGCGACGAGGTCGGCTCGGCTCCCGTCCGGCAGTGACACGTTCGACTGGTCGACCTCGGCGAGCGCGACCGGGAACGCGAAGGGCGATGTGATCGTGTTCGAAGGGTCGACGATCCCCTGGACGTCGCTGCCGTTGGACACGAACGCCTTCTCGGCGGCGCTGCGACCGAGCGACGACGAGAGCGTGGCCGCGTACGCGAACGTCCCGAACGCCGTCGCGGCCGCGACGACGACCGCGACGAGGAGGCCGCGCGCAGCCGCGAGCCGTCGGACGGCGAGCAGGAACACCGGCCGGGCCGGCGACCGACGCCCGATCAGCACGCGTGCGCCGCGCGCCGCGAGCCCGGCTACGCCGAGCACCGCGACGATGGGGACGAGGAACACCGCGAGCCGCGGGTGCGTGGCGCCGTTCTGGTCGTGCGCGAGGCCGTATCCGCCTACGACGAGCAAGAGCAACGCGATCGCCGCGCCGAGCGGCACGATCTCCCAGGGCGCGCGGCGGAGGAGCCGGACGCGCGGATGCGGCGGGCCGCTGCGGCGCGGGAACGCGGCAGCAGCCCCGCCGGCGACGCAGATCACTGCGACGAGCACCGCGATCGCGGCGCGGAGCACCGCGCCCCGGGACGTCTCGCCGGTCACGGTTCCCGCGGGTGCGAGCAGCCGCAGCGCGAGCAGTGCGGCGCCGGTGCCGGTGGCGAGGCCGAGTGCCGCCGGGAGCGCGGCCTCGACCGCGGTGCGCGCACCGAAGACGAGCGGGGACTCGCCGCGGACGAAGAGGACGTGCGTCTCGTCGGCACGACGGCGTACGAGGAACAGCCCGGTCGCGACGCCGATGCCGAACGCGATCGCCAGGCCGATCCCGGAGAGGAGCGAGACGGTCGGTGCGATGGCGGCCACGTCGCTCGCCGCGACCTGAAGCGCCGCGGACAACGACGACGACGTGCGACAGTCGTCCTTCCGACAGCCCAGCCTCGAGCCCGCGGCGGAGACCGGCAGCGATGCTTGCAGCGCCGAGAAGCGCCGGTCGAGCCGCTTCGCGTCGGCGAACGAGAGGCCCGACGGGTCGACCGGGAACTCGTACCGGTTCTCGACGAAGGCGTACACGCGTGGCGCGATGCGGTCGAACGTGGCATGGGACATCAGCACGAACTGCGGCGGCGGCTCCGGGTCGGGGCCGAGGTTGCGGATGTCCTGGAGCCAGTTCGCCCAGTACGGGTTACCGCGGTCCGCTTCGAGCGAGCGGTAGATCCCGGCGACGCGGAGTCTCACGACCACCGGCCGGCCGATGAAGTCGCGGATGGTGATCGGGATCTCGCCGCCCGGCCGCAGGTGGGTCACCTTCGCGGTCGAGTCCGCGATCCACACGCCCGGGCCGCCCGCCGACGCGATGTGGTGCACGTGGTCGACGGCGCCCGTCCTCGCGAGGGCCACGACCTCGGTTCCTGCTGCAGGCGTGCCGCCGATGACGGCAGGACCGAGCGAGGACGAGACCGGCGGCCCGAGGAAGGCGACCGAGCGCGCGAAGCTCGCGGCCGCGCGGCGCCGGGCGGCGCCGCCGCGCGGACGGTTCGCGTCGACGACGACTTCGAGGCCCGCCGCGAGCGGCGACATCGAGCGGAGCTGGCCCGCGAGCGACTCGCTCTCGACGCCCGCGCGGACGAGCGGGAGGGCGGCTGCGGCGAGCGCTGCGAGCGCGGCCGTCAGGACGACCGCGGCGAGAACCGGTGGGTGCCGGCGCAGGAGCAGAGGCGCCTTGGCCCACAGGACTCGCACGCGGCCAGCCTAGACGGGTGCGTTCTCGGTCGTCCTCGTCCGGAGTGACGTCGTCCTTGTCGCCGCTCCCCGTCTTCGCCCACGCGGGAGGTTCCCGCTAGCCGCGAAGGACAACCTCGACTGCGGTGCCCGCACCGGGCGCGGAGCGCAGCGACAGCGCGCCCCCGATCGACGCGGCGCGTTCGCGCATCGAGCGGAGCCCCTGCCCGCCGGCCGCAGCGTCGGCGGGCTCGAAACCGGCGCCGTCGTCGCGCACCGAGACGTACCGCTCGCCGACGCGCTCTGCGATCGTCACCCACGCATGTGCGGCGCCCGCGTGCTTGCGTGCGTTCGCTAGGCCCTCCTGCACGATGCGGAAGAGCTCGATCTGCTCGTCCGGCCGCAGCGCGATCCTGGGATCGATCTCGAGCTCGACCTCGAGCGCGCCATCTGCGGTCAGCACGTCGACGTACCGGCGGAGCGCCGCGTCGAACGGCGCGCGGCCGGACGCGGACGACAGGGCGAGGATCGCGTAGCGCGCCTCCTGCTGCGCAGCCGTCGCCGCCTCCTTCAGGCGGGGCACGATCTCCTTCGGGTCGGCTCCCGCCTCGAGCATCGACGCGTGCGTCGACACGGCGAAGAGGTACTGCGCGAGACCGTCGTGGATCTCGCTCGCGACGCGCGCGCGCTCGTCGGCGACCGCGCGCCCGAACTCGCTGCTGCGAATCGCACGCCACACGCCGACGAGCAGCACGCCGTACGAGAGCAGGCGGAGGTAGTCGCCCTGCGAGACGTCGCCCGCGTTGACGAGCGGCGTGAAGATGAAGTGCAGCGAGCCGAACAGCGCGAGCGTCGCGCCGAGGGCGAGCCAGTAGTCGAGGTCCTCGCCGCGGAGGCGAAAGCGGTTCGAGAAGCCGGTCACGGCGAGCAGGTGCACGAGCGCCTGCGCTGCGAGCGCGCCGGTCAGCGAGATCGGCACGCCCGGGTCGTGCTTCGGGTCGAGGCTCGGGAGACTGGTGCCGAGCGAGAGCGTCATGCCCCAGGTGATGATCATCCCGGCGGTGCACACGAGCAGCCCGTTCCAGAACGCGATGCGCCGGTAGCGGACGCGGCCGTGGACGAGCGGCGCCGCCGCGATCATCGTCCAGCCGATCATGCGGCCGACGATCGCCGCCCACAGCTCGGTGCGCGTCGCCGAGTGGTGCGCAATCGCCGGCACGACGGTGAAGAGCCCCCACGACGCCGACAGCACGAAGAAGCCGAGCGTCAGGAGCAGGTCGTACCGGCGCGCCTCGACGCCGAAGCGGGTCGCGCTCAGCACGCACACGAGCGCGCTCGCGATCGTGAACACCGTCGCGAGCACGAGCTTGAGCTCGGGCAGCGAGTACGGCGCGCGCAGCGTCGGGTACGCCAGGAACAGGGCGAGCGAGGCCCCGAGGAGCCCGAAGAGCAGCACCTGTCCCCAGAGGAATCCCTCGAAGCGGTCGTTCTGCATCGCCGGATCTATCGGCAGAATCAGGCCCAGGCATGACCGAGCGCGTCCTGATCGTCGACGACCACCCGCTCACGCGCGATGCGCTCGCGGGGCTGCTGTCGCAGCACGGGTTCGACGTCGTCGGCCAGGCGGGGAGCGGCGAGGAGGCGATCGCGAAGGCCGGCGAGCTCACGCCAGACCTCGTGCTGCTCGACCTGTCGATGCCCGAGATGAGCGGTCTCGAGGCGCTGCCCCGCGTCCGCGCTGCGGCGCCCGACGCGGAGGTGGTCGTCCTGACGGCGTCGGAGGACGAGGACAGCCTGCTCGGCGCCGTTCGGGCCGGGGCCGCGGGCTACCTGCTGAAGAGCGAGCCGCCGGAGCGGATCGTCTCGTTCCTGCGCGGCGTCGCGAACGGCGAGGCCGCGCTCTCGGGAGCCGTCGCCCGCCGCCTCCTCGACCAGGTGCGCGAGGGCGGCGGGCCGAAGCATGTGCCGGACGACGTCGCGCGCGTGCTGTCGGCGCGGGAGCTCGAGGTGCTGCTGCTCCTCGACCGCCATCTCGGCACCGACGAGATCGCGCAGCGCCTCTTCATCTCCGAGCACACGGTGCGCTCGCACGTGAAGAGCCTGCTCGCAAAGCTCGGCGTCTCGTCGCGCCGCGAGGCGCTCGAGCGGCTCAATCCCTCAGCGTGAGGGATAGGCGGCGGCCGAACCACCCAGCGCGGGCGATGGAGCGCGGCGCCCGGCTGCCGATGCTTTGAACCGGTTATCGGATATGGCGTCCTGCGGCAATCGGTCGGCTCGGGGAGAGCCGGCCGTTTGCATTTAGAGGCCGCTGAATCCCTCGAGTGCGGCCTCGACGAGGTCGGGCAGCGTGCGCAGGTTGTACCCGCCTTCGAGTACGGCGGCGACGCGCGGGGCCATCGCCTTCGCGCGCCGGGCGAGCTCGCGGAACCCGTCGGCCGTGACGCGCATGTCGGCGAGCGGGTCGTCGGCGTGCGCGTCGAAGCCGGCGGAGACGAGGAGCAGTTCCGGCTCGAAGCCGCCGACGGCGCTCTCGACCGTCTCCCACGCCTCGAGGTAGCCGTCGTCGCCCAGGCCCGCACGCAGCGGCACGTTGACGAGCGTCGGCCCCTGCTCGTATGGGCCACCGGTGCCCGGGTAGAACGGCCACTGGTGGAGCGAGACGAAGAGGATCGAGTCGTCGTCGGCGACGACGTCCTGCGTCCCGTTGCCGTGATGGACGTCCCAGTCGACGATCGCGACCTTGCGGATCCCGAGCTCCACCTGCGCCCACCGCGCGGCGATCGCGACGGAGTCGAACACGCAGAAGCCCATCGCGCGGCCCCGCTCCGCGTGGTGGCCCGGCGGCCGCGCGAGCGCGAAGCCGTTCCTCCGCACCGCGTCGATCGCCGCGCCCGCCGCGAGCAACGCCGCGTCGAACGTCGTGTCGGTGCAGAGCGTGTCGGGGTCGAGGAACCCGCGCGTCGTCCGCACCTGCTCGACGAGCTCGCGCGTGTGGCATCGGAGGACGTCCTCCTCGGTCGCGGGGTTGCACTGCACGAACGGAAATCGGTGGTGCAGCACCGCGATTCGCTGCTGCGACTCCGGATGGGCGCCCGTGGGGTGGAGGTAGGCGAACGCGCTGTGACTTACGAGATCCGTTGCAGCGCCTCGAGGATCTGCTGCGGTGACTTCGCGCCGCGACCGACGAGGTAGGTGAGAAGCGGCGCGTTCCGGCGGTCGTCCGACGTGTGCGCCGCGATGCGCGCGATCTTGAGGAGCGCGGCCATCTCGTCGTCGTCGAGCGTCACGTCGACGCCGACTTCCGGCCCGACCTTCTGCAGCCACTCCGTCACGCGAGCGACTCTAGCCGCCCTGCGAGATTGCCGAGCCCGAGCTCCGACGCGTGCTTCGCCGCTCGCTTCCAGTCGGGCGGAGTCGGTCCGAGCTCAGGCAGCGGCGCGCCCGCGTCCATCGTCGCGATGTCGCGATAGAGGAGCAGGTCGTCGACGTCGTGCGGGAAGCGGCCGTCCGCGAGCGCCTGCGCGAGCGACCCGTGCTGCTTCAGGACGTCCGCAGCCTTCTTCGGGCCGATCCCGGGCGCGCCCGGGATCTTGTCCGACGGGTCGCCGCGGAGCGCGATGAAGTCGGGCACCTGCTCCGGCTCGACGCCGTAGCGCTCGCGCACCTCCGGCGGGCCGATGCGCGCGAGCTCCGAGACGCCCTTCACGGGCTGCAGGATCGTCACGCGCTCGTTCACGAGCTGGAAGGCGTCGCGGTCGGAGGTGGCGACGAGGACAGGGCCGGGCCACGTGCGAGCCGCGGCGGCGAGGAAGTCGTCGGCCTCGTACCCGCCCCCCTTCGCGACCGCGAACCCGAACGACTCGACGAGCGCCGGCAGCATGTTCAGCTGCTCGAGGATCGACTGCTCGAACACGCGGCCGGACTGGTAGGCGGGCAGCGCCTGGTGCCGGTACGTCGGGATCTCGAGCGTGTCCCACGCGACGAGCACCGACTCCGGCTGCTCGGCCTCCCACAGCCGCATCAGGAAGTTCGCGAAACCGACGAGTGCGTTGAAGCGGATCGACTTCGGCAGCGCGTGGTACGCGCGGTGCGCGAGCGAATCACCGTCGATCGCCAGCAGGACGCCGCTCACAGCGACGCCTCGAGCTCGTGGATCGCGGCCATCAGTCGGTCCGTCGTCTCGGCCGGATCGTCCGACACGTCGATCGGCGCGCCGTACCGCACCCGCCAATGCTCGAGCCGGCGCAGGCCGTTCGTCCCCTTGATCCCGGCCGGGACGAGCGGCACACCCGCGTCGATCGCGATCCGCGCCGCGCCGGTGTGCGCGTGGGCCTGGCGCTTCTTGCGGAGGCCCTTGCGGCGGCGCGTCCCCTCCGGGAACATCGCGATCACGTGCCCGGCGCGCGCGAGGCGCACCGCCGTCTCGATCGCCTCGCGGTCGGCGCGGCCCCGATGCACCTTGAAGGCTCCGCAGGCTGCGATGAACGGCCCGAGCGGGAACCAGAAGAGCTCGGACTTCGCCATGAAGCGCAGGAAGCGCCGCGGCCAGACGCCGAGGCCGAGCGGCCAGGGATCGAGGTTCGAGACGTGGCCCGCGGCGAGGACGAACCCGCCCTCGCGTGGCAGGTTCTCGCGGCCGGAGGCGCGGTAGCGGAACAGGAATCGCGCGAACGGCCACGAGACGACGGCGATCAGCGAATAGAGCGGGGAGGGCCTCGGCGGACGTGCCACGGGCGGCGAGTATCGCCTAAATGCGGTCCGGCGCTAGGCTGGCGCGCGGAATGAAGCTGGTCATCGTGGAGTCACCGGCGAAGGCGAAGACTATCGCCGGCTACCTCGGGAAGGACTTCGTCGTCGAATCCTCGGTCGGCCACATCCGCGACCTTCCGCACAACGCGTCCGAGATCCCGGCGAAGTTCAAGGCCGAGCCGTGGTCGCGCCTCGGCGTGAACGTCGACAACGACTTCGAGCCGCTCTACGTCGTCGACAGCCGCAAGAAGAAGGTCGTCTCCGACCTGAAGGCGAAGCTGAAGAACGCGGACGAGCTCCTGCTCGCGACGGACGAAGACCGTGAAGGCGAGGCGATCGCGTGGCATCTCCGCGAGGTCCTCGCCCCGAAGGTGCCGGTGAAGCGGATGGTCTTCCACGAGATCACGCGGCCCGCCATCGAGCGCGCGCTGAACGAGACGCGCGACATCGACGACTGTCTCGTCGACGCGCAGGAGACGCGGCGCATCCTCGACCGCCTCTACGGCTACGAGGTGTCGCCGGTCCTGTGGCGCAAGATCATGCAGGGGCTGTCGGCGGGACGCGTGCAGTCCGTCGCGACGCGGCTCGTGGTCGAGCGCGAGCGCGAGCGGATGAAGTTCGTCGCCGCGGACTACTGGGACATCGTCGCGACATTCGATCCGGGCGAGTTCCAGGCGCGGCTCACGGGCCTCGACGGTAGGCGCGTCGCGTCCGGCCGCGACTTCGACCAGCAGGGGCAGCTCAAAAACGCGGACATCGTCCAGCTGGCGGAGGACGACGCGCGCGGGCTCGCCGCCTCGCTCGAGGGCGCGGGCTTCGGCGTCACCTCCGTCGAGGAGAAGCCGTACACGCGGCGGCCGGCGGCGCCGTTCATGACCTCGACGCTGCAGCAGGAGGCGGGCAGGAAGCTGCGTCTCTCGTCGCAGCAGACGATGCGCGTCGCCCAGCGCCTCTACGAGAACGGCTACATCACCTACATGCGCACCGACTCGACGACGCTGTCGGAGTCGGCGCTCGCCGCGGCGCGCGACCAGGCCCGCGAGCTGTACGGGCCCGAGGTCGTGCCGGCGAAGCCGCGGCAGTACACGCGCAAGGTGAAGAACGCGCAGGAGGCGCACGAGGCGATCCGCCCGGCGGGAGACCGGTTCCGGACGCCGGACGAGGTGCGCCGCGAGCTCTCCGCGGAGGAGTTCAACGTCTACGACCTGATCTGGAAGCGCACGATCGCCTCGCAGATGGAGGATGCGCGCGGCCAGACCGTGTCGGTGCGGATCACCGGCGAGGCGGCCGACGGCCGCGTGGCCGAGTTCTCGACGAGCGGAACCGTGATCACGTTCCGCGGGTTCCTGCTCGCGTACGAGGAGAGCCACGACGAGCCGACCGGCGACGACGAGGAGCGCCTGCTGCCGAAGCTCGCCGAAGGCGACACGCTGTCGGCGACCGAGCTCCAGCCGGACGGCCACTCGACGAGCCCGCCAGCGCGCTACACGGAGGCGTCGCTCGTGAAGGCGCTCGAGGAGCGCGGCATCGGCCGCCCGTCGACGTACGCCGCGATCATGGGGACGATCCTCGACCGCGGCTACGTGCGGAAGCAGGGGCAGGCGCTCGTGCCGGAGTTCCTCGCGTTCGCCGTCGTCAACCTGCTCGAGAAGCACTTCCCACAGCTCGTCGACTACGAGTTCACGGCGCGGATGGAGGACGACCTCGACGAGATCGCCTCCGGCGAGGAGAAGCGCGACGAATGGCTGCGCCGCTTCTACTTCGGCGCCGACGGCGACGTCGGCCTCAAGGAGCTCGTCGAAGGCCGCCTCGGCGAGATCGACGCGCGCGAGATCAACACGGTCGAGCTTCCCGGCACGGACATCGTCGTCCGCGTCGGCCGCTACGGGCCCTATCTCGAGCGCGGCGCGGATCGGCAGACGCTGCCGCCGGAGGTCGCGCCCGACGAGCTCTCGGCGGAGCGCGCCGAGGAGCTGCTCGCGCAGGGGCGGCAGGAGCACGAGCTCGGCGTCGACCCCGAGACCGGGACGACGATCGTGGTCAAGGCCGGCCGCTACGGGCCGTACGTGACCGAGCTCGTCGAAGGCGACGACAAGCCGCGCACCGCGTCGCTCTTCAAGACGATGTCGCCGGAGACCGTGACGCTCGAGGAGGCGCTGCGGCTCCTGACGCTCCCGCGCGCACTCGGCGACTCCGACGGCGAGGAGGTCGTGGCGGCGAACGGGCGCTACGGCCCGTACGTCAAGAAGGGGAAGGAGTCACGGTCGCTCGAGTCCGAGGAGCAGCTCTTCACGATCACGCTCGACGAGGCGCTTGCGAAGCTCGCCGAGCCGAGGCAGCGCGGCCGGCGCGCCGCGGCGCCGCCGCTGAAGGAGCTCGGCGACGACCCGGTGAGCGGCAAACCGGTCGTCCTCAAGGAGGGCCGCTTCGGGCCCTATGTCACCGACGGCGAGACGAACGCGAGCCTCCGCGCCGGCGACACGGTGGAAACCATCACGCCCGAGCGCGCCTACGAGCTGCTCCAGATCCGTCGTGACAATCCGGCCAAGCCGCGCCGGAAGCGGTCGTAACGGACTCGAAACACACCTGTTCAACATTTCGGTCTCGAAAGCGTCCATAATCAGCAGGCCGCGGGCGGAATGGCCTTTCGTCGGCGCGCGTTCGAAAGGGCGGTACCCTGGCTGCACAGGGAGGTCTACGGTGCCGCTCGCAGAAACGAAAGGACATCGATTTACACTTGACCCAGAGCCAGCTGAACGAACTGCTTGAGACCGAGAGCGCCCGTACGCTGATCGAGGCGGGTGAGGAGCGCGGCTGGGTCGAGCCTGCCGAGCTCGAGGCGTTCGCGGTCGAGAACGACCTCGACGAGCCGGGTGTCCAGGAAGTCGTCCGCGAGCTCGAGCGCATCGGTCTCGAGGTGCGCGAGCCGGTCGTCGAGGAGAAGAACACGAAGGCGCAGCCCGAGCCCGTGATCTACGAGGCCGACACGCCGTCGGGCGCGGGCGACAGCCTGCAGCTCTTCCTCGCCGACGTCGGCAAGCACAAGCTGCTGACCGCCCACGAGGAGGTCGTCCTCGCCAAGGCGATCGAGCGCGGCGACCTGCGCGCGAAGCGCCGCATGATCGAGTCCAACCTGCGCCTCGTCGTGTCGATCGCGAAGGGCTACCGCGGCCTCGGCGTCCCGTTCCTCGACCTGATCCAGGAAGGCACGCTCGGCCTGAACCGCGCCGTCGAGAAGTTCGACTGGCGCCGCGGGTACAAGTTCTCGACGTACGCGACCTGGTGGATCCGCCAGTCGGTGCAGCGCGCGGTCGCGAACCACGCGCGGACGATCCGTGTGCCGGTTCACGTCGTCGAGCGTCAGCAGAAGCTGTCGCGCGCCGCGCGGCGCCTCGAGGTGGAGCTCGGTCGCGAGGCGACGAAGGAAGAGCTCGCCGAGGCGACGGGGCTGCCGCTGCAGCACGTCGAGGAGGCGCTCTCCGCCGCGTCGGCGTCGGTGTCGCTGAACCAGACCGTCGGCGCGGACGACGAAGGCGAGCTGGGCGATCTGTTCGCTGACCGCGAGGCCGCCGACCCGTTCGACGAGGCGGAGGAGTCGCTCCGCCGCCAGAACATCCGCAAGGCGCTCGACGCGCTCCCCGAGCGCGAGCGGCGCATCCTCGAGCTTCGCTTCGGCTTCGACGGCGAGCCGTGGACGCTCGAGGCGATCGGCCACGAGCTCGACCTGACGCGCGAGCGCGTCCGGCAGCTCGAGGGCCAGGCGCTGTCGCGGCTCGCCGCGCTGCGCGAGCTCGCCGGCCTCGCGGCGTAGACCGAGAGGTGTCTGACACCTTGAGGGTGTCAGACACCTATGCGCGCGTTTCGCTAGCGTTCTGCTAGCAGATGGCAACCTTGCACGTGCGGAACGTCCCGGACGAGCTCTACGAGGAGCTGCGCGCGGCCGCGGAGCGTGACGGCCGGTCGATCGGCGCCGAGTCGGTGATCCTGCTCCGGCGCGCGCTCGTCGAGCGCCGCGCCGTGCACGAGACGGTCGAGCAGGTCGTCGGCAGCGCGTCGCCGTTCAGGCAGCGGTTCGCGGCCCGCGCGAAGGAGCTCGTCGTCCGCGCGCAGGAGCTCGCTCAGGAAGGCGGCGCCGACGAGACGATGCCGGCGCACGTGCTCCTCGCCATGCTCGAGGACGACGTCCTTCGGCCGACGCTCGAGAAGGGCGGCGTGACGGCCGAGTCGGTGCGCGCCGCGCTGCCCCCGCCCGCCAAGCCGGCGGCCGCGAAGCCGCTCGTGTCGCGCGAGGCGCGCCGGATGCTCGAGCAGGCGCTGCTGGCGGCGATCGGCTAGACCTCGTGGGCCGCACCCTCGAGGTGCGGCCGGTCCTCGCGCACCGCGCCCTCTGCCTGCCGGATCTCGGCATCCGACATCGGCCAGCGCTCGAGGGGGTAATGGCACGCCGCCCACTGGCGCGGCGCGAGCTCGCGCAGCTCCGGCGGGTCGACGTCGCAGTGCCCCTGGTGGAACCGCGGGCAGCGCGGATGGAACACGCACGCGGACGGCGGCGAGATCGGCGACGGCACGTCGCCCGTCAGCACGATCCGCTCGCGCGCGTCGGCGCCGGCACGCGGTACGGCCGACAGGAGCGCTGCCGTGTACGGATGCTTCGGCTGCGTGTAGATCTGCTCGCTGTCGCCGATCTCCACGAGCCTGCCGAGGTACATGACCGCGATCCGGTCGGCGATCTGCCGGAGGACCGAGAGATCGTGGGTGATGAAGACGTACGTCAGCTTGAAGTCGCTCTGCAGCGCCCGCAGCAGGTTGAGCACCTGCGCCTGGATCGACACGTCGAGCGCGGAGACCGGCTCGTCGCAGACGATCAGCTTCGGCGACAGCGCGAGCGCACGCGCGACGCCGATCCGCTGACGCTGACCGCCCGAGAACTCGTGCGGATAGCGGTTGTAGTGCTCCGGCGAAAGGCCGACCGTCTCGAGGAGCTCCTGCACGCGCGTCTTCGCGCCCTTCACGCCGTGGATCGCGAACGGTGCGCCGACGATCTGGCCCACCGTCTTGCGCGGGTTCAGCGACGCGTACGGGTCCTGGAAGATCATCTGCATCTCGCGGCGCAGCGGGCGCAGCTGGCGCTGCGACAGGCGCGAGATGTCGTGGCCGTCGAACCGCACGGTGCCGCCGGTGAGGTCGAGGAGACGGAGGATGAGGCGCGCCGTCGTCGACTTGCCGCAGCCGGACTCGCCGACGATGCCGAGCGTCTCGCCGCGGCGCACCGTGAACGACACGTCCTCGACCGCGTGCACCTGCGCGTGACCGCGCGCGAACACGCCCTGCTTGACCGCGAACCGCTTCGTCAGGTGCTCGGTCTCGACGAGGTTCTCGGAGGTGGCGCCGTTCGTGCTCATGCGGCGACCTTCTTCGCGCGCTGCGCGCCGAGCTCGACCTTCTTCTCCCAGGGCAGATGGCAGGCATCGAGATGCGCTTCCGGGACGGGCGCCTGCAGCGGCGGGCGCTCCGTCGGGCAGGGCTCGAAGCGGTACGGGCACCGGGGATGGAAGGGGCACCCCGACGGCGGCGAGAGCAGCGACGGCGGCGAGCCTTCGATCGGCACGAGCGACTCCAGCCGCTTCTCGATGCTCGGCATCGAGTCGAGAAGCCCCCACGCATACGGGTGCTGCGGCAGCGAGAAGATCTCGCCGGCCGGGCCGTACTCCATGACGCGCCCCGCGTACATCACCATCACGGAGTTCGCCGTCTCGGCGACGACGCCGAGGTCGTGCGTGACGAGGATGACGCCGATGTTGAACTCGCGCTTGACGTCCTCGATCAGCTCGAGGATCTGCGCCTGGACGGTCACGTCCAGCGCGGTGGTCGGCTCGTCGCAGATCAGGATGTCCGGGTTGTGGACGAGCGCCATCGCGATCATCGCGCGCTGGCGCATGCCGCCGGAGAACTGGTGCGGGTAGTCGCGCGCGCGCGACTTCGCGTTCGGGATGCCGACGTGGTCGAGGAGCTCGACGGCGCGGTTCCATGCCACGCCCTTCCCGCCGTCGCTGTGCGCGCTGTACGCCTCGGCGATCTGTGCGCCGACCCGGTACATCGGGTGGAGGCACGCGAACGGGTCCTGGAAGACCATCGCGATGTCCTTGCCGCGGATCTTCCGCAGCTCGTCGGGCGGGAGCGCGAGCAGGTTGCGCCCGCCGAACAGCACCTCGCCGGCGATCGACGTCCGCGACCGGTTGAGGAGCCCCATGATCGCGAGATTCGAGACGCTCTTCCCCGAGCCCGACTCGCCGACGACGCCGAGCGTCTCGCCGCGCGACACCGTGAACGAGACGTCGGAGACCGCCTGCACGATCCCGTCCGGCGTCGGGAATCGGACCGTCAGGCCGCGGACGTCGAGGAGAAGCGAACCGTCGCCAGAGCTCACGCGTACCGCACCCGCGGGTCGATGAACGCGTACAGGATGTCGACGACGAGGTTGGCGAGCGCGACTGCGACGGCCGCGAGCAGGACGACCCCCGCGACGATCGGCAGGTCCTGGTTCGTCGCGCTGTTGATCGCGAGGTAGCCCAGGCCCTGGATGTTGAACACGGTCTCGGTGATCACTGCGCCGCCGACGAGCAGCGCGATGTCGAGGCCGAACATCGTGACGATCGGGGTGAGCGACGCCCGCAGCCCGTGCTTGAAGATCACGCGCCGCTCGGACAGGCCCTTGGCGCGCGCCGTGCGGATGTAGTCCTCGCCCATCGTCTCGAGGAGATTGTTCCGGGTCATCCGCGCGTAGAACGCGGCGTAGAGGAGCGCCAGCGTGACCCACGGCAGGATCATGTGGGAGAAGAATCCTGTCGGGCTGTCGGCGGGCGAGACGTATCCGGTGCCGCCGGCCCAGCCGAGCTTGCTCCAGAAGATGTAGAGCATCATCAGCCCCAGCCAGAACACGGGCGTCGAGATTCCGAAGAGGGCGAACCCCATCGCGAATCGGTCGGTGAGCGATCGCCTTCGCACCGCGGAGAGGACTCCGATCGCGACGCCCGAGACGAGCCAGAGGACGGCCGCTCCCGCGATCAGGAGCAGCGTGCGGGGGGCCCGGGAGAAGACGAGCGACTTGACGGACGTGCCGCTTGCGAACGTGTAGCCGAGACCGGGCCAGCCGTACTTGTCGCCCGCGAAGAAGTTGTAGGCGTACTTGCCGAACTGCACGTACCACGGCCGGTCGAGCCCGAGGCGGTGCTCGATCTCGGTGAGCTCCTGCTGCGTCGGCGACTTGCCGGCGAAGCGCAGCGCCGGGTTGCCGGCGGGGAGCTTGTAGAAGACGACGTACGTGATGCCGATGACGCAGAACACCACGACGAGCGTCCAGACGAGCCTGCGGGCGATGTAGAAGATCATGTCGTCGTCTTTCCGTTCGGTGGAGGGTCGGGTGGGGCGCCGTGCGGCGCCCCACCCGGTTTCGTACCCGTTACGACTTGACGGACACCAGCGAGTACGCCGGGCCGTCGCTGAACTGGTCGTAGTTCCAGTGCGTGACCTTGGGGCCGACGATCGTGACGTTGTTCGACCACAGGTACGGCACCCACGGAACGACCTGCGTCATGAGCCTCTTGTCGAGGGCCTCCCAGCAGTTGATGCGGTCCTGAGCGAGCTTCTTCTGGCACGCCGCGATGTCGGAGTCGACCGACGGGACGTTGTTCAGGTTGCCCTTCAGGCCCAGCTTCTTCGACGTGTTCATCGCCGGCGTGACGCCCACGAGGGAGTAGTTCGTGTTGCCCTGCGGGATGATCGCGCCGCCGTCGAAGAGCTCTGCGAAGAAGGTCGACGCGTCCGCGTAGTCCTTCCCCCAGCCGGGGCGCTCGGAGAACGGGATGTTCTTCGAGGTCGTCTGGATCGTCGTGTACGCGCCGTTGATCTGGCGCACCGTGAAGGTGATGCCGATCTTCTTTGCGTCCGCCTGGATGACCGGGATCATGCGGTTGTCGAGCGACCGCGTGTCGCCGATCATCAGCACGCCCTTGCACGCACCGGCGGTGCACTTGCCGGTGTGGCCCGGGTCGTACTTCGACTGCTTCATCTCGGCCATCGCCTTCTGCACGTCCCCCGCCTCGTTCGGCGTGCCGTACGGGTCGTACTCGGCGAGGCCGTTGTTGTAGAGGACCGGCGGGACGATGTGCGTCGCGATCTGGCCTTCGATCGCACCGCCCCAGGCAAGGCGCAGCGACTGCTTGTCGATGATGTAGTTCATGGCCTTGCGGACATGGATGTCGTCGAACGGCGGCTGCGTCAGGTTCATCGTCAGGTACCAGGTGCGGTCACCGACGTTCGGCAGGAGCCGCTTCTTCAGGTTCGGGTTCGTTGCGTACTGGCGCAGCGTCTTCGGCGACGGGCTCGACTGCTCGTCGTCGTACTGGCCGGCCTCGACCTTGTTGAAGATGTCGTCCGCGTTCGAGTTGATGACGAACTGGAACTTGTCCGGATAGTTCTTCCGGTACTGGTCCGTCGACTGGTCGTAGTTCGGGTTGCGGACGAGCGAGATGTGGTTGCCGTTCGCGCCCGCGTAGCCGCTGAACGGCTTCAGGGACGAGCAGCCGGTGAACTTCCCGGCGGACCCGGCGATCATGTACGGGCCGCTCGAGATGAGGTTGCGGCCGTAGTCGCCCGGCTTGCCCTGGAAGCACTTCCCGACTTCCGGCGGGATCGGCGCGGTCGCCGGCATCGACATGCGGTAGTTGAAGTCGCCGGTCGGCTGCGTCAGGTGGATGACGAGCGTGTTGTTGTCGGGCGTCGACACACCGGAGATGTGCGTGCCCGACGTCTTCGACGCCGCGTCCCAGCCCTTGATCACGGTGTAGTAGAAGCCGTACTCGCCGCCGTCCTTCGGGTCGGCGAGGCGGTCGAGCGCGTAGGCGACGTCCTTCGACGTGATCACGCGGTTCACCGGCGGGCCGAACTTGATGCCCTTGCGCAGGTGGTACGTGTACGTCAGACCGCCGTCGGTCGGCTTCGGTACGTCGGTTGCGAGGTCGCCGATGAGCTCGTTCCCGGCGGCGCCCGGAAGGTGCTTGTACCCGATCAGCGGGCGCATCAGCAGGTTGACGTAGATGCCCCACGCGTTGCCGAGGTACTCGCCGGTCGGATCGAAGTTGTCCGTGAATCCGAACGACTGCTCCCACCCGACGGTGTAGGTGCCGCCCTTCGTCGATGAGCCGTTGTCGTAGCTCTTCGACGGGGACGACGCGCTGCCCTGGTTGTTGGACGACCCGCTCGAGCTGGAGCTCGAGCCGGACGAGTTCGATGACGACGAGCTCTTCTTGGAGCCGCAGCCTGCCGCCATCGCAGTGAGCGCGACGAGTGCGGCCGCAAGGACCGCGAGTCGGAGATATCTCCTCATGTCGCTGGTGCCTCCTCCTTCCCTTCGGGGGGATTGGTTGTTCGTGGACGGGACGTTGTCAGGTTTGATCACTCAGCGCTCCGTCCTGACGTCGAACGCGTCGCGCAGGCCGTCGCCGAGGAGGTTGAACGCGAGCGTCGTGATGATCAGGAGCGCGCCGGGGAAGAGCATGAGCCACCAGGCGACGTTGTAGAGACCGTTCGTGTACACCTCGCTGAGGATCTGGCCCCACGACGGAGTCGTCGACGGGACGCCGAGGCCGAGGAACGAGAGGCCGGCCTCGAAGAGGATGTTCGAAGGGATCAGCAGCGTCGAGTAGACGATGAGCGGCCCGACGAGGTTCGGGAGGATCTCCTGCAAGAGGATGCGGAAGTTCGTCGCGCCCGCCGCACGGGCCGACTCGACGAACTCCTTCTCGCGCAGCGACAGCGTGTAGCCGCGCACGATGCGCGCGATGTACGACCAGGAGAAGATCGTGATCACCGCGATCACGACCGGCAGGCCAGGCTGCAGGATCCCGGCGAGGCACCCCTGCTTCGTGCTCGAGCACGCGGCGACGATGCCGACGGCGATCAGGATCTGCGGCACGGCGAGCAGCACGTCGGCGAACCGCGACAGGATCGTGTCCACGAGGCCGCCGAAGAAGCCCGCGCACAGTCCGACGACGAGCCCGATGAAAACGGCGATGCCGGACGCGACGACGCCGACGAACAGCGAGATACGCGCGCCGTACAGCGTGCGCACGAAGAGATCGCGCCCCTCCGCGTCGGCGCCGAACCACAGGTGCCCGTTCGGCCCGACGGGAACGCCGAACGCGTCCTGCGAGTTCGGGACGATGTCGTTCGAGCCGTGGCCGGTGATCGCGACGGCGAGCGGCCCGCCGAAGATCGCGGTCAGCAGGAGCAGCACGATGACGACGCCTCCGCCGAGCGCGGCCTTGTCCTGGCGGAAGCGCTCCCAGAAGAGCCGGCCTGGGCTCTTCCGCGCGATCGACACGGGCTGCTGCACGGCGAGTGCGCCGCCGGACGAGACCTGGAATTCGGGAGGATTCGTCATTCAGGGGAGACCAAGGCAGGTACCGGAGATTCCCTCACAGCGCGATACTTGGCGCAACTTTGCACGATCCTGAGATATCCGTCGCGGGCTACTGTCAATCGCTCCACGATCCGGCCGTCGTCTCGCGTGAATACGCGACGCTCGATCGGCTGCGCATGCGGCGGCTCGATCGGACCGGCTGGCTCCGGTTCGACGACCTCGACGAGGAGCAGACGCTGCTCGCGTCCGTTGCCGAGGTACGCCCGACGCGTGTCGCCGACGTCGGGTGTGGCGACGGCCGCCTCGCGTCCCTGTACGCGGCGCCCGAGGTCGTGGCGGTCGACTCCTCTCCGGCAGCGGTGGAGGCTGCGGCCGGGCGCGGGCTCGACGCGCAGCTCGCCGACGCGGCGTCGCTTCCGTTCGAGGACGGAAGCTTCGACGTCGTCACGTGCAGCCACACGCTGTACCACGTGGAGGACATCGACGCCGTTCTCGCGGAGTTCGTGCGCGTGCTGCGGCCCGGCGGCAGGCTCGTCGGCATCTACAACGCGCCCGAACATCTGCGGGAGGTCTTCGGCGACGATCCCCCGGAGCGGTTCGACTCCGAGAGTGGGCTGCCGTATCTGCAAGCCCGGTTCGCGAGCGTGTCCCGGATCTTTCGCGGTGGTGCCGTCCTGTGGCTGACGCAGCGCGACCTCCAGGCCTACCTCGACGCCTTCGTCGAGCTGTACGGGCCGATGCTCGCGCCGGATGGGCCGTACCCGTTCACCGCGACGCGCCGGAAGTGCGTCTTCGTGGCGGACCGCGCGTGAGCGAGCTGCCGCCGTCGACGCCGCTCGAAGGACGGATCGTGCGCCTCGAGCCGATCGCCGAGCGCCATCGCGACGGCCTGCGCGAGGCGGCCGAGCGCGAGCCGGCGATCCACCGCTACACGAACATGGGGTCGTTCGGGTTCGACCGCTGGTTCGACGTGGCGCTCGAGGCCGAGAGGGAGGTGCCCTTCGTCGTGCTCGTCGACGGCGTCGAGCGCGGCTCGTCGCGTTACCTCAACGTCGAGCCGATGCACCGTCGCGTCGAGATCGGCTGGACGTGGCTCGAGCGCTCGCAGTGGGGAACGGGTGCCAACGTGGAGGCGAAGTACCTGCTGATGCGGAACGCGTTCGAGGACTGGGGTGCGATGCGCGTGGAGTTCAAGACGGACGCGCGGAACCTGCGCGTCCGGGGCGCGCTGCTCGGCGTCGGTGCGAGGTTCGAGGGGATCTTCCGCAAGCACATGATCCTCCCGGACTCGATTCGCGACTCGGCGTGGTACGCGGTCGTCGACGACGACTGGCCGCGCGTCAAGGCGATGCTCGAGGAGAAGGTCGCGCGTCACGCCGGATGAGGTGCGCGGTCGAAGTGGCGGCGGTGCGCGCGCAGCCGCGCGACGATGCCGAGCAGGTGACGCAGGCTCTGCGCGGCGAGGCGCTCGCGGTCGAGGAGCGCCGCGACGGGTGGGCGCGCGTCGCGACGTCGTACGGCTATCCGGGCTGGGTCCGCGTGGAGCACCTGTGCGGTGATTCTCCGTTGGACGTGGCGCGAACGTATCTGGGTTCGCGATACGAGTGGGGAGGGCTGTCCGCTGCCGGGATCGACTGCTCGGGGCTCGTCCACCTCGCCTACCGCCTGACGGGGCGGCTCGTCCCGCGCGACGCCGACCAGCAGGACGCGACCGGGGTGGAGGTCGCGCAGCCCGAGGTCGGCGATCTCGCCATGTACGGCGAGCCCGTCGACCACGTCGCCTTCTGGGCGGGCGCCGGCCGGATCCTCCACGCGACGGGCCGCGACGACGGCATCGGCGTCGTCGAGGAGGCCGAGCCGGCGGAGCTACGGGCCCGTCGGAAGCGGTTCGTGCGCCTGTAGCCGCCCCGGCCCGTTCCCCCGTTCGAGGTAGATCCCTCTAAAGGGTGCGGCCGGGGTGCCGATACCCCCCACGTGGACGCTGCCCAGCGCAACGAGATTCTGTCGCGGTACCGCGAGCACTCGGCCCGGTTCGAGTCGGTCGCCGCGCGCCGCGACGCCGTCATTGCCGAGGTCATCCCGTTCCAGCCGGCCGTGCAGGAGCTCGGCCAGGAGCCGACCGCCCGCGAGATCGAGGTGCTCCAGCTGATCTCGGACGGCCTCGTGAACCGCGAGATCGGCGTCCGCCTGTTCCTCAGCGAGGAGACGGTCAAGAGCCACGTCCGGCACCTGCTGGCGAAGCTCCAGGCGCGCTCGCGCGCGCATGCCGTCGCCGTCGGCTTCCGCCGCGGCCTCATCAACTAGCGCTCTTCGGCGGTCTGCAGGCGCTTCCCGGGACCGTGAAAAGGGCCGCCCCCTGACGGGCGACCCTCTTCAGTTCTTTCTACGGGTTATCCACCGCCTGTGGACAACGCCCCTCGAAAGGGGGAGGTGGGTCGGCGGAGAACCCAGTTAACTACGCC
>DATDNT010000104.1:0-17424 GCA_036518135.1 Gaiellaceae bacterium
CTCGAACGAGAACGGCCGCGTCACGACACCCACCGTGAGCGCCTCGAGCTCGCGCGCGATCTCCGCGACGATCGGCGCCCCGCCGGTTCCGGTGCCGCCGCCCTCGCCCGCGGTGACGAAGATCATGTCGGCGCCCTTCAGTGCCTCCTTCAGCTCGTCGCGCGACTCCATCGCGGCTTCGCGCCCGACGGTCGGGTCGGCGCCTGCGCCGAGACCGCGCGTCGCCTTCGCACCGATGTGGATCTTCACGTCGGCGTCGCACCCGAGGAGCGCCTGCGCGTCCGTGTTGACGGCGACGAACTCGACGCCCGTCAGCCCTGCGTCGACCATGCGGTTGACGGCGTTGGTGCCGCCGCCGCCGACGCCGACGACCTTGATGACGGCCAGGTAGTTGCCGGAGCGATCTCTCATCTGAATGTGGCTCGACCTCAAGCTCGAGTGCAGGGTGGGGCTGTCGAGCGCCTCCTTCCTTCGGGAGAGTAGGGACGGTTTCCTGCCATGTCAACGCGAAAACCCTGCAACTCGACTTCCCTAACCCTCGATCTCAACCTCCGACTCGAGGGTTGACGGCGAGCACCGGGCGTTCCGGGACGGACACGTCGAGGTAACCGCCGCCCGTTGCCGCGGCACCGGTGAGCCGCAGGATCCGCCGGGCGATCGCGAGCTTCAGGCGAAGGTCGCCGTCGTCGCCGAGCCGCACCTGCAGGCCGCCGCCGAGCGTCAGCGTCAGCTCCTCCCCCGTCACCCGCACCGTGCGGACACCGCCGGGGAGCGCCGCGGAGCGGACGGCGGCGAGCGCCGCGGCGGCGGGCGCGAGCGCCGGCGGCAGCGGCTCGCCCGCGACGAGCGGCACGGTGTTCTTCACCCAGAGGCGCGGCAGCGTCGAGCGGTGCGGGTGCGCCAGGAGCCGCAGCACCTTCCCGCTCGCGGCGACGAGGAAGCCGTCGGAGCCGGGGACGCGGCGCACGACGAGCGCGGGCACCTCGCGCCGCACGACGACGCGGAGCGTGTGCGGGAAGGCGCGGTCGTACGTGAAGCTCCGGACGCCGGGAAGCGCGTCGAGTCGCCGGCCGATCGTCGTCCCGTCGACGGCGAGCAGGCTCCTGCCACGCTCGGCCGCGAGCGCAGCGCGGACCTGCGCGCGGAGCGCCGGTGTCCCGCCGCGGACCTCGAGCGTCTGCACCGCGAACACGGACGTCGTGCGCGCCGCGGCGTACAGGACGCCCGCGAGCACGAGCAGCGCGAGGCCGACGAGCACCGACCGCCCGGAGGGAACGACGGCACGGATTTCCGGCACGCTGCGGCGCGCGGGCAGAGCCGCGGCGCGGGCGGTCGACCTACGGCGGGCGGCCACGCGGCTCACTTCGCCGCCTCGCCCCCATCCCCTACAGCGGCGGGAGCTCGAGCGGCCCGAGGAACTGCACCTCGTGGTGCAGCTCGACGCCGAACCGGTCCTGGACGCGTCGCCGTGCCTCCGCCATCAGCGCGACGCAGTCGGCGGAGGTCGCGCCGCCGCCGTTCTCGATGAAGTTCGCGTGCACCGGCGAGATGAGCGCGCCGCCGATCCGGTGGCCCTTCAGGCCGCACTCCTCGATCGCACGGCCCGCGCCGAGCTCCGGCGAGGGGTTCTTGAAGACGCTGCCGAACGTGCGCTTGTTGGTCGGCTGCGTCGCCTTCCGTTGCGCAAGGAACTCGGCGACCCTCGCCTTCACGTCTGCCTCCGTCGACGGGTCGAGCCGGAACCGCACCTGCGCGACGACCTGGCCCGGCGCGAGCGTCGAATGGCGGTACGACAGCTCGAGCTCGTCCGGGGTGAGCGTGCGCGCGCCGCCGGCGTCGACGACGACCGCGTCGATCATCACGTCCTTCCACTCGCGCCCGTACGCGCCCGCGTTCATCCGGACGCCGCCGCCGGCGGTGCCGGGGATCGCGGACGCGAACTCGAACCCGCCGAGACCCGCGGCGCGGGCGCGGTGCAGACAGACGGCGTTGGCGGCGCCCCCTCCTGCGACGAGCACGTCGCCCTCGACGCGCGCCGCGGCCAGCCCGCCGGCGAGCTTCAGCACGAGCGCGTTCACGCCGTCGTCGTGCACGAGGAGGTTCGAGCCGAGGCCGACGACCTCGACGGCGACGCCGCGGTCGCGCGCCCACCCGAGCGCGTCCTGCAGCTCCTCGAGCGTCTCGGGCTTCGCGAACCAGCGCGCGGGGCCGCCGGTGCCGATCGTCGTGTAGCGCGCGAGCGCGACGTTCTCCTCCATCACGCTCCCAGCATGCCGACGGCGCGGTCGACGTCACCCGCGCCCAGCACGAGGAGCACGTCGCCCGGCTGCGCGCGGCGATCGAGACGCGCGACGCCCTGCTCGACCGTCGGCGTCCACGCGGCGACGACGCCCCGGTCGGACAGCGCGTCGACGACGAGCTTGCCGGTCACGCCGGGAATCGGCTCCTCGCGCGCGCGGTAGACGTCCGTGACGGTCACGTCGTCGGCGCCGGCGAGCGCCTCCGCGAACTCACCGGCGAGGTGGCGCGTGCGCGAGTAGAGGTGCGGCTGGAAGAGGACGCGCAGGCGCGCGCCCGGAAACCGCTCGCGCACGGCCGCGATCGCGGCGGCGACCTCCGTCGGATGGTGGCCGTAGTCGTCGACGACGGTGCGGCCGTTCGCCTCGTGCACCTCGAAGCGGCGTCCGGTGCCGGTGAACCGCGCGAGCGGCCCCGCCGCTTCGCCCGGCGGCACGCCGACGAGGTCGAGCGCCGCGAGCGCAGAGCCGGCGTTGCGCCGGTTGTGCTCGCCCGGCAGCGCCAGCTCGCCGCCGTACGGCGCCGCATCCCGGACCACCTGCGGCACCGACGCGAGCCACCGGTCGAACTCCGCGACGAGCTCGGCGGCCGACGCATACTCGGTGTGATGGTCGAGCTCGAGGTTCGTGATCACGGCGATCTCGGGCGCGAGGGCGAACACCGTGCGGTCGGACTCGTCGGCCTCGACGACGAGATGCCCGCTGCCGAAGCCCGCGTTCGAGCCGAGCTGCGGCACCGGCGCGCCGATGAGCCACGCGGGGTCGCGGCCCGTCTCGCGCAGCACCCACGCGATCATCGCGGCGGTCGTCCCCTTCCCGTGCGAGCCGCTGACGGCGATCGTCGGCCGCGATGCGACGACCTCGCGCAGGAACTCCTTGCGCCGCATCCCCGGAACGGAGGGGTACGCGGACGAGACGACCGCCTCCCACCCGTCCGGGACGACGGGCTCGGGCGAGATCTCGACGGTGACGCCGGCGAGCGGCTCGAGGTACGGCGTGCGGACGCGGTCCCAGCCGCCGACCTCCGCCCCCCACGCACGCGCGAGCTGCGCGTACGCCGACAGACCGGCGCCGCCGATGCCGACGAACCAGAGGCGGCGGCCGGTCATCTCTGCGCGAGCGCGACGAGCTCGTCGGCGATCTCGTCGGCCGCATTCGGCCGCGCCGCGCGAAGCATCGCCCCGCCCATGGCGTCGAGGCGCGGGCGGTCGTCGAGCAGCGTTCGCACGAGCTCCGGCACGTCGTCGAGGTCGAGCTCGCGCACCATGATCGCGCCGCCCGCCCGCACGAAGTGCTGTGCGTTTGCCGCTTGGTGATCGCCCGTCGCGAACGGGTACGGGACGAGAATCGCAGGCCGTCCCGCCGCCGCGATCTCCCAGACCGACGAGCCCGCACGCGCCAGCACGAGGTCGCACGCGGTCAGCGCCGCGAAGAAGCGGTCGGTCTCGTCGATCACGCGGTAGTCGGGCCGCCCGACGCGCCTCTTCACGAGCTCGTAGTCGCGCCGCCCCGTCTGGTGCAGGATCGCGGGACCGCGCGCACCCCACGTCTCGACGACGAACTCGTTCAGCGTCCGGGCGCCCGCGAGCGCGCCGAAGACGCCGAGCACCGCCCCCTCGGACGGCAGCTCGAAGATCTCGCGGGCTTCCTCGCGCGTCACCGGCTGCGCCTGCGGCAGCGGCCGCCCGACGACGCGCGTCTTCCGCCGCCATCGGGTCTCGAGCGGGTACGCGAGGAGCAGGCGGTCGGCGAACGGCGCCGCCAGCCGGTTCGCGAGCCCGAGGTGCGCGTCGGCCTCGGTCAGCGCCGTCGGGATGCGCATTGTCGACGCGGCGAAGACCATCGGCCCGGCGACGAAGCCGCCGGCCCCGAGCACCACGTCGGGGCGCCGCGCGCGCAGGATGCGCCTGCACGCGCGCGGGGCCGACCCCGCGAGCAGCAGCGAGCGCGCGAGCGCGAGCGAAGGGCGGCGCGGGAACCCCGTGATGCGGAACGTGTCGAGCTCGTAGCCCGCCTCAGGAACCAGACGCGCTTCGACGCGATCCGGCGACCCGGCGAACGTCACGTGTGCGCCGCGCTCGGTCAGTGCCCGCGCGACCGCGAGCGCGGGCAGGACGTGCCCGGCCGTCCCGCCGGCTGCGATCAGGCACCGAAGCTGCCGCTGCACCGCCACGTTGAGCGATGTTAAGGAGAATCCCGACCCCGCCGAGGAGCACCACGAGGCTGGAGCCGCCGTACGAGAGGAACGGCAGCGGGATCCCGGTGAGCGGCGCGGCGCCCATCACCGCGAGGATGTTGACGGCGGCCTGCCCGCAGACGAGGACTGTGAGGCCGGCGGCGAGCCGCTTGCCGAACGGGTCCTTGCAGCGCGCGGCGACGTCGAGCCCCGCGTACGCGAACAGCGCGTACGCGCCGATCACGGCTGCGACGCCGACGAGCCCGAGCTCCTCGCCGATGTTCGCGAGCATCATGTCGGTGTGCGCCTCCGGGAGGTAGAAGATCTTCTGGACGCCCTGGCCGAGGCCCTTCCCGAAGACGCCGCCCGACCCCATCCCGATCTGCGCCTGCAGGATCTGGTAGCCGGTGCCGGCGGCGTCGCGCGCCGGGTGCAGGAACGCGAAGAACCGCGCGCGGCTGTACGGCTTCATCCAGATCGCGGCGAGCCCAGCCGACGACGCGATGCCGAGGGCCGGCACGAGCACGCGCGCCGGCGTGCCGCACACCACGAGGATGCCGACGAGCATGATCGTGAGCGCGATCGTCGTGCCGAGGTCCGGCTCGAGCACGAGGAGCAGCGCGAACACGCAGGTGAGAGCGCCGACCGGGCGCCATAGCTCCCGCAGGTCGCGCGGCGGGCTTCGCTTCGCGAAGTACGACGACGCCCAGATCGCGAGCGCCAGCTTCGCAAGCTCCGACGGCTGGAAGACCGCCGGGCCGAGCGAGATCCACCGGCGCGCGCCGTTCACCGGCGGCCCGATCGCGAGCACCGCGACGAGCAGCACGAGCGACCCGAGCACGAGGATCGGTGCGAGGTGCCGCAGCCGGCGGTAGTCCCAGCGCTGCGCGACGATCATCAGCACGATCCCGAGCGCCGCGTAGATTCCCTGGCGCTTCAGGTAGTAGCTCGGATCCTTGCCGCCGACGGCGGCAGCCGCGGACGTCGCGCTGTAGACCATCACGAGCCCGAACGCGACCAGGGCGAGCGTGACGAGGATCAGCAGGCGTGAGTCGAGCTCGCGACGGCGCATTCCCCGGAGGGTTCGCGCCGCGCGAGGCGACTCCTATCTGGCTCGGCTACGCCGTCTTCTTCTCCCGGCCATCTCCTCGCACTATGGGACGAATCGCCTGAACGCCTCCCCGCGCTGCTCGAAGTTCTCGAACTGGTCGTAGCTGGCGCACGCGGGGCTGAGGAGGACGACGTCGCCGGGCTCCGCGAGCTCCGTCGCATGGGCCACTGCGCGCTCGAGCGTCTCGTCTGCGAAGCCGGGGATCGCTGCGCCGATCCGGGGCCCTTCGGCGCCGATCAGGTGCACGGACTTCACGTTCGGGCCGATCGCCGAGGCGAGCGCCGCGAAGTCCTCGCCCTTCGGCGAGCCGCCCAGGATGAGGTGCACCGGCTCGTCTGCGTACGCGCGCACCGCGGTGAGCGCCGCGGCGACGTTCGTGGCCTTCGAGTCGTTCACGTAGCGGACGCCGTCGCGCTCGCCGACGAGCTCGAGTCGGTGCGGGACGCCCGGGAAGGCACGGAGGGCGGCTGCGATGTGCTCGTCGCCGATTCCGGCGGCGCGCGCCGCCGCCGTTGCCGCCGCCGCGTTCTCCCGGTTGTGCCGGCCGCGCATCAGCGGCTCCGCCGGCAGCTCGTCGTCGGCCGAGAACGCGATCCCGTCGAGGCGCATGCCGCGCGGGACGACCTTGTGTCGCGCGCGCTCGAAGATGCGGAGCTTCGCGGCGCGGTAGTCGTCGAACGAGGCGTACCGATCGAGGTGGTCGGGCTCCAGGTTCAGGAGCACCGCGACCTCGAGCGCGAGCTCGTGCACGTCCTCGAGCTGGAACGACGACAGCTCCGCGACGACCCAGTCCGCATGCTCGACCGACGTGACCGGGACGCCGATGTTGCCGGCGACCGCGACGTCGCGCCCGGCGGCGCGGAACATCTCACCGAGCAGCGCCGTCGTCGTCGTCTTTCCGTTCGTGCCCGTGACGCCGACCCACCGCGCGTGGGGCAGCAGCCGCCAGCCGAGCTCGACCTCCGACCAGACCGGGATCCCACGGTCGCGCGCGGCTGCGACGAGCGGCCGCTCGCCCGGCACGCCCGGCGACTTCACCAGCACGTCGACGCCGTCGAGGAGCGAGAGGTCGTCCTCGTTCCGGAGCGTGCGGTCGACGAGCACTACGTCGTCGAGACGCTCCATCACGGAGCGGCCGGACCGCGCGGCGCCGTAGACGAGGTACCTCACAGGTGCCGGAAGTGCAGGAAGTACTTGTAGAAGAGGGCGAAGCCGGCCGAGCAGAAGATCGCCGTCACGATCCAGAACCGCACCATGATCTTCGTCTCGGACCAGGCCTTGAGCTCGAAGTGGTGCTGCAGCGGCGCCATCAGGAAGATGCGGCGTCCGAAGTACTTGAAGCTCAGCACCTGCAGCATCACGGACAGCGCGACGATCGCGAAGATCCCGCCGACGAAGATCATCAGCAGCTCGACCTTCATCATGATCGCCATCGCCGCCATCGCCCCGCCGAGCGCCATCGCGCCGGTGTCGCCCATGAAGAGCTCCGCCGGGAAGGCGTTGAACCAGAGGAAGCCGATCGCCGCGCCGATCAGCGCCGCACCGATGATCGCGACGTCGAGCCGGTTCTGGATGCGCGGCGGCCCCGAGCGGATGAAGATCGTCACGGCCATCGCGGTGAACGTCGCGAGGGCGATGATCGACGTGCCGGCGGCGAGCCCGTCGAGGCCGTCGGTCAGGTTCACGCCGTTGACGGCGCCGCCGATGATCAGGAAGAGGAGGACGTACCAGAGGGGCCCGAGCGGGACGGCGACGTCGACGAGGGGGACGTAGACGTGGTGCGAGAGGTGCTGGTGGTGTGCGGCCGCGCCGACGGCCGCGGTGATCAGGATCAGGAAGAGCATCTTCCAGCGCCCCTCGAGGCCGAGCGACCGCTGGTGGCGCAGCTTCGTGTAGTCGTCGATGAACCCGACCGCCCCGCACGCGAGCGCGGTGCCGAACACGGTCAGCGCGGGCAGCGTGTAGTCCGAGAGCGGCAGGAAGGCGATCGTCGCCGCGATCATGATCAGCAGCCCGCCCATGGTCGGCGTGCCCTGCTTGTCGCGGTGCCGCTCCGGGCCCTCTTCGCGGATGTGCTGACCGAACTCGTTCCGCCGCAGGAACGCGATGAACGTCGGACCGCTGAGGATCGCGATGATCATCGCGACCAGCGCCGCAACAAGGACGCGTGCCATTACGCGGTTAGCTTCTCCGCGACGACCTCGAGTCCCACCGACCGCGAGCCTTTCACGAGCACGACGTCGCCGGGGCGCAGCTCCGCGTTCAGCCGCGCCGCCGCATCGTCCGCCGTGGCGACCCACTCGCCGCCGTACAGCCGCGCGAGCTCGCCGACCGCGATCACGTGCTCGATCCCGAGCTCGCGCACGAGCGCGGCGATCTCGTCGTGATACCGCGGCGCCGCGTCGCCGAGCTCGGCCATGCCGCCGAGGACGGCGACGCGGCGGCGCCCATGCGCGCGCTCCGTGAGGTGCTCGAGCGCCGCGCGCATCGACACCGGGTTCGCGTTGTAGCAATCGTTCAGCAGCAGACCGTCGCCGGGGAGCGGCCGTTCCTCCTCGCGGAGCTTCGAGAACTCGACGTGCAGCTCGCCCTCCGGCAGCGGCACGTCGAGGCACTCGGCCGCCGCGGCGGCGAGCCGCGTGTTCACGAGCTGATGCCGTGCCGAGTACGACGTGGCGAACGGGAGCGGCTCGTCGCCGCGCACGCGCTTCACGAAGAGGTCGCGGCGATCGAGGTACGGCTCGAGGAGCGGCTCCTCCGGGACGATCGCGATGCCGCCCGCAGGGAGCGCCTCGAGCAGCTCTGCCTTCGCCTTCGCGACGTTCTCGATCGTGCCGACGAGCTCGAGGTGCACGGGCCCGATGTTCGTGATCACGCCGACGTCCGGCTTCACGAACGACGCGAGCCACGCGATCTGACCGAGCCCGCGCATGCCCATCTCGCTGATGCACACCTCCGTGTCGGGCTCGATGCGGCACATCGTGAGCGGGACACCGACCTCGGTGTTGTAGTTGCCCTCGTTCGCGATCGTGCGCCGGTGCGGCGCGCACATCGCGTAGAGGATGTCCTTCGTCGAGGTCTTCCCGGTCGAGCCTGTGATGCCGACGACGCGCGCCTTCGAGCGCGACCGCACCTCGCCCGCGACCGCGGCCAGCGCGGCGAACGCATCCTCGGGGACGAGAGCCGCGGCGGCGCCCCGCGCGAGCGCGTGCTCGACGAAGTCTTCACCGCCGCCGACGGCGACGAACAGGTCGCCCTCCCGGATGCGCCGCGAGTCGACCTGCATCCCCGTGACGACGTCCGCCCACGGCCGCGCGACGAGCCGGCCGAGCGGCTCGATGACGTTCAGCTCGAGCGGGATCATGCGGTCAGGATCTCCCGCGCCACGACGCGGTCGTCGAACGGGACGAAGCGCCCGCCGACCTCCATCTCGGTGTCCGCGCCCTTGCCGGCGATGACGACCACGTCTCCCTCCCCCGCGTCCGCAAGCGCAGCCGCGATCGCGGCACGCCGGTCGACGACGATCTCGAGCCGGCCGTCCGCGACCTCCTCGGCGATCGTCTGCGGGTCCTCGGAGCGCGGGTTGTCGGTGGTCACGATCGCGCGGTCGGCGAGGTCGTGGGCGACGCGACCCATCAGCGGTCGCTTGTCGCGGTCGCGGTCGCCCCCGGCGCCGAACACGACGATCAGGTTCCGCTCCGCGAGCTCGCGCGCCGCGCGCAGGACGTTCTCGAGCGAGTCCGGGGTGTGCGCGTAGTCGACGATCACCGGAAACGGCTGGCCCGCCTCGACCGTCTCGAACCGGCCGGGGACGCCGTGCACCGACTCGACCGCGGCCCGGATACGAGCGTCGGCGACGCCGAGGACGCGCGCCGCGGCGATCGCTCCCGCGGCGTTCGCGCGGTTGAACGTTCCGCGCAGCCGGAGCTCCGCGCCGAGCTCGTCGCCCGGCGTGAACGTCACGGCGTCCGAGAGCTCGGCGGCGAGGCGGCGCCCCCACTCGTCCGCGACGTTCACGACCGCGGTATCGGCCTGCTCGAACAGCGCGCGCTTCGCGGCGAAGTAATCCTCCATCGACCCGTGGAAGTCCAGGTGATCCTGCGTCAGGTTCGTGAACACGAGCACGCGGAAGCGGGTGCACGCGAGCCGCCCCTTCGCCGAGGCGATCGACGTCGCTTCCATCACGCACGTGCGGTCGCCCGCGTCGAGCATCTCGCGGAACAGGCGCTGCAGGTCGATCGCCTCCGGCGTGTTCAGGCCTGTCGGACGCTCCTCGCCGCCGACGACGCGGCGGATGTTCGTCAGCAGCGCACCTCGCAGGATCGCGTGCAACAGGAACGCCGTCGTCGTCTTCCCGTTCGTGCCGGTGATCCCGGCCACCTCCAGCTCGTCGGACGGTCGTCCGAAGAACTCGGCTGCGATCGGCCCCATGGCGGCGCGGACGCTCGGGACGACGAGTTGCGGCACGTCGACGTCGAGGCTTCGCTCGACGACGAGCGCGACGGCGCCGCGCGCGACCGCGTCCCCTGCGAGGTCGTGACCGTCGGCGTTCGCGCCCGGGACGCAGAAGAAGAGCGTGCCCGGGGCGACGGTGCGCGTGTCGTAGGCGAGGTCGCGAATCTCGACGCCGAGACTGCTGAGGTCCATCTCCTCAACGCTAGCGGGGGCGGCCGGCGCCGCCCCCGCTGCAACCGCTCAGAGCGCCGCGACCGGCGGCGCCTCGACCGCCGCCTCGCCCTCCGGCGCCTGCAGGTGCGCCGGCTTTCGCCGCTGCACGGCAGTGAAATACGCACCGCCGACGAGCGCGATCACGATCACGACCGTCCAGAACACGGGCTTGTGGTTCAGCCAGGCCCAGTGGAAGTCGAGCGTGCCGGGGAGCTCGCTCGGCCGTGGGTTGGTCGCGGCGCGCGGCCACGCGAAGTTGATCAGCATGCCGCCGCCCCACGCGAGCGCCAGGACGTTAAGCGGCATCGCCCACCGCCCGAGTGAGAACGGCGCGGTCTTCTTCGGCCACCCTCGCAGCCGGGCACGCATGAGCGCGATGTTCCCGATGAAGTAACTCAGGTAGATCATCCCCGTCGCCGCGATCGCGATGATCCCTGCGCCCGCGTACTGCAGCATCGGGATGAACGCGAGCACACCGATCGCCACGCACGACCACACCGGCGTGTGCAACCCGGGGTGCACCCAGCTGAGCGTCTTCGACGCCGGGAGCGCATCGTCGCGCGACATCCCGAAGCACAGGCGGACCGTGGAAGTCATGATCGAGAGGCAGCAGACGAAGATCGCCGCCGACACGACGAGCAGGAACACCGTCGAGAACGCGTTGCCGAAGTTCGCGTCGATGATCTGCGCAGGGCCGAAGCCGTTCTTGATCGCGCCGCCGAGGTTCGGGATCGCGAGCAGCATCGCGAACAGGAAGATCGCGCCGATCACGAACGCGCCGACGATCGAGCCGATGATCGCCCTCGGCGCCTCCCGCCGCGGATCCTTCGTCTCCTCCGCGAGCGTGCCGGCTGTGTCGAAGCCGTAGATCACGAAGAGGGACATGAACATCGCGACGAGGAACGTCCCCATCGTGAGGCTCGTACCACCGGTGTGGAAGATGACCGCGCCGGACTGATGGTGGTGGAAGAGCGCGAGCACGAACGCGAACACGACCATGCCGAGGATCTCGAACAGCACGCCGGTGTTGTTGATGATCGCGACCAGCCTGACCCCGAAGATGTTCAGGATCGTGATCGCGAACAGCGTGATGATCGCGACGATGCGCTGGTTGTGCAGGCTGTTTTGCACGTTCCAGCCCATGTTGTCGAACGCCGGGATCAGCGCGAGCGGCAGCGTCACGCAGACGGCGGTAACGGTGAGGATGCCTGCGAACAGGTAGATCCAGCCGGCGAACCACGAGTACGTCTTGCCGGCGAGGTACTTCGTCCACTGGAACACCGAGCCCGCGACCGGATAGTGGCTCGAGAGCTCGGCGAACCCGAGTGCGATGCAGAGCTGCCCGACTGCCACGATCGGCCAGCTCCAGATGAACACGCCGCCGATCGTCGTGAGCCCGAGAGCGAACAGCGTGAAGATCCCGGTCGACGGCGAGATGTAGCTGAAGGCGACCGCGAACGAGCTGAAGACGCCGAGCGAGCGCCGGAGCTCCTGGCGGTAACCGAACTGCGCGAGATCGGCTTCGTCGTCGCGCACGTGGGTGTCCAACTCGACCTCCTGGTCGTGGGGGGGTTGCCGCTAGTGAAAACCCCCGGCCGGATGGAGTCAACCGCGAAGCAGGTGCTCCTCGATCGCCTCGCGGATGATCATCGGGAACTCGTACTCGACCGCGAGACCCCACTCTTCGCGGACGTAGCCGCCGTAGGGAGCGAGCTCCCAGTCCGATCCTGCGACGAGGTATTCGCGGGCGGGATCGAGCTCCGGGCCGGCGAGCTCGAGGCGCCCGCGCTGCCGTCCGCGCAGCGCGCCGGAGGTCTCGGCCTGGAACGCGGGGTCGTTGCCGCGCCTGAGGACGTCGAGCAGCTGCTCACCCGTCATGCGCGTGACGCCGGGATTCGCACCGGTCTCCGACGCGTCGAAGAGGGCGCCGCGCGTGACGACGCCGGCCGGCACGACGCCCAGCGTCTGCCCCTCGCTGAAGAGTCCGACGTCGGCGCCCGCGCGCACGCGCAGGAGCTCGGCGATGCCGCGCGCGTCGAGCGGCTCGTCGATCCGCCCGATCGTCTCGCGCAGCCACTCGGCGGTCTCCGCCTCGATGCGCGCCGCCTCGTCGGCGATGCGTGGGTCCGGATCTGCGTCGACCGCCTCGACGCTCGCGACGATCCGGTCGCCGTCGATCTCGATCCGCCCGATGTGGTCGCCGTAGGAACCCGCCTGCGCGATCACGATGCGTCCGACACGGTCGCCCTCCGGAAGCAGGTGGTGGGAGTGCGCGCCGACGATCAGGTCGACGTCGTCCTGAAGCTCGGGCGCGATCCGGCGATCGTCGGTGGGCGGGAACTCGTGCTCGTAGCCGAGATGCGACAACAGGACGACGAGCTTCGCTCCGCGCTCCCGGAGGTCTCGTGCGCTCGCCCTTCCCGCCTCGACGACGTCGCGCCGCTCGAAGCCCCACTCGAGGTCGTCGGCGAAGCGGTCGAACGGGTCGGTCAGCCCGAAGATCCCGACCTCGCCGAGCAGCACCGACGGCACCGTTCCATCGATGCCGGTGAAGTTCGCGACGAGCTGCGGGTACGACGACACCCGCGCGTGCTCGGTCACCGACGCTGGCCCGTAGCGCAGCCAGCACGCGTTGCCGACCGCGGCGGCGTCGCAGCCTGCGAGCGACAGCAGGCGATGCATCGCGGCGCCCTTCGTGAGGTTCGAGAGACGGTTCGTCGTCTCCTCGACGTCGCCCGCGTCGAGGTAGAGAACGGGATGGCCGGCGGCCGCCTTCTCGCGGTGCACGATCGTCGAGATCTGGGCGATCCGCTCCTCTCGACCGTGGATGTCGTTCGTGTGCAGGATCGTCAGCCGCACGTCAGTGCGTGATCGGCTGATCCGGCGGGATGTTCAGGTACTGGAGGTCGAACTTCGCGATCTCCGCGAAGGCGGGCGCGGCGACGACGCCGCCGAAGATCGCCCTGGTCGGATCGTCGACGACGACGAGGACGACGAGCCGCGGGTCCTTCACGGGAACCATCCCGACGAACGACGCGACGTACTTGCCGGTCGTGTAGCCGTGCGGTCCCGGCACCTGCGCGGTGCCGGTCTTGCCGGCGACGCTGTAGCCGGGGATCGCGGCCGCGTTGCCGGTCGCGCCGTGCTCGTCGACGACGCCGGTGAGCATCGTCTTCAGCTGCTCGTCGATGGCGGGGCTGACGACGCGCCGGTGCGGGAAGTCGCGGTACGCGCGGCCGCCGACCCGGTCGACGAGGTGCGGTCGCACCCACACGCCGCCGTTCGCGATCGCCGCGTACGCCGACGCGACCTGGATCGGCGTGACGGCGATCCCCTGCCCGATCGGCACGTTCCCGATGGTCGACCCCGACCACTGGTCGAGCGGCAGCACCTGTCCCTCGCTCTCGCCGGGAAAGTCGATGCCGGTCGTCTTGCCGAAGCCGAAGCGGCCGATCCACCGCATCAGCTCGGTGGGCCCGAGCTTCTCGGCGATCGTGATCGCACCGACGTTCGACGACCGCGCGAGGATCTGCGCGACGCTCATGTTCTCCGTGCCGCGCAGTTCGGCGTCGTGGATCGTCCTGTCCGCGACGTGGATCGAGTAGTCGAGTCGGTACGTCGTCGACGGCGTCACCAGGTGGTCGGACAGCGCGCCGGCAACCGTGACGAGCTTGAACACCGAGCCCGGCTCGTAGGTGTCGGTGACGGCGCGATTTCGCTGGACCGCGTACGGCACGCCGCCGGCGTCGTTCGCGTTGTACCCGGGCGCCTGCGCCATCGCGAGGATCGCGCCGGTGTGCGGGTCGAGGACGATTGCAGTCGCGGACTTCGCTGCCCAATCGTGGATGGTCGTGCGGAGAACCGACTCCGCGTTCGCCTGGATGCGGCTGTCGATCGTCGTGAAGACGTCGTGCCCCTGGCGCTCGGGCGTCGCGCTGATGACATCGATCGCGCGGCCCGCGGGGTCGCGGACGATCGTCTGCCGTCCGGGCTTGCCCGCGAGCTTCTTGTCGTACTGGAGCTCGAGCCCGCCGAGCCCGTGGTCGTCGGTGCCTGCGAAGCCGATCACCTGGGCGCCGACGCTGCCCTGCGGGTACGCGCGCTTCTCCTCCGGATACGAGTTGACGCCCAGGAACCCCTTGGCGAGGAACTTGTTCGCATCCTGGTCGTCGGCGAACCGCGCGATGTAGACGAAGTGCGTGTGCTTGTCGAGGAGCCTCGGGTAGAGCGCGTTCGCGTCGACGCCGAGGATCTCGTGCGCGACCATCGCGATCCGCTGCGGCTCCGTCACCATGTGCGGGTCGGCGTAGATCGTCGTCGTCTGCTCGCCGATCGCGAGCTCGAGCCCCGACCGGTCGAGAATCGACCCCCGGCCCGCGGGGGTCGTCGTCGTCTCCTCGTGCATCCGCTGCGCCTGGGCGCTGTACGCCGACGCGTTCACGACCTGCAGCCACGCCGCGCGCGCGAGCGCCGCCGCGAACACCACCACGAACGCGGCGAGGATCAGGCGGATGCGCCGGTTCGCGCGCTTGTCGGCGCTCATTTCCTCGCGAGGTCGACGTGACCGTAGGTCGACGGATCCGAGTACACGAGGCCCAGCTGCCTCGTCGCCGCCGCGGAGATGCGGGGCGACGAGATGAGCCGCGAGTAATCCGTCTGCAGCGCTGCGTTCTGCGCGATGAGCTTCGACCGGTCGGCGTTCGCCGAGTCGAGGCGCAGGTTGAGCTGCAGCACCGCCACGTTCACGAATACGACACCTGCGAGGAGAATCCCGCCGACGACGATCCAGAGGATCCCCGCACGGGCGTGCTTCGACTTCGTCCGCGCGCGCCGGCGCGCGACGGGATGGGCGACGGCCGCCATCAGGCCTTCGTCCCCACGCGGAGCCGCGCCGACTGCGCCCGCGGGTTGCGCGAGATCTCCGCCTGCGACGGGCGGATCGCGCGGCGCGGTGTCGCGCGAATCGTCGGCTCCGATCCACAGACGCAGACGGGGAAGTCCGGAGGGCACGTGCACCCTTGCTCCTGCTTGCGCAGGAACTGCTTGACGATCCGGTCCTCGAGCGAGTGGAACGAGATGACGCCGAGGCGCCCGCCGGGGCGCAGCATCTCGAGCGCCGCGGGCAGCGCGCGCTCCACCGCGCCGAGCTCGTCGTTGACCTCGATCCGCAGAGCCTGGAAGACGCGCTTCGCAGGATGGCCCTCGCCGAACCGCGCCGGCGCGGGGATCGCGGCCTTGATCACCTCGACGAGGTCGCCGGTGCGCTCGAACGGTTGCTGCGCCCGGCGCCTGACAATCGCGCGCGCGATCTGCCGCGCGTACCGCTCTTCGCCGTAGCGCTTGAAGATGTCCGCGAGGTCGCGTTCGCTCTCGTCGTTGACGAGATCCCGCGCCGAATATTCGGCACTCGGGTCCATGCGCATGTCGAGCGGCGCGTCGATCGCGTAGGAGAAGCCGCGGTCGGGGCGGTCGATCTGCATCGACGAGACGCCGAGGTCGAGCAGAACCACGTCGGCACGCACGCCGTTCTCGGCGAGGTGCTGCAGGACGGTCGAGAACTCGCCGTGGTGCAGACGTGCCTTCACGCCCGTGTCGCGACGGAAGCGCTCGAAGTAGGGCGCGACCGTCGGGTCGCGGTCGATCGCGATCAGCTTGCCGTCGCCGCGAAGCCGCTGCGCGAGCAGCGTGGCGTGGCCGCCCGCGCCGAACGTGCCGTCGACGATCGTCTCGCCCGGGCGCGGGTCGAGGGTCGCGACGACCTCGTCCGCGAGGACGGGGACGTGATCGGTCTCAGTTGGCAAGACGCTCGGCAACATCTTCCGCGCTCCCTTCGACCTCTGTCAGCTGCTGCCGCCAGGCGGCCCGGTCCCAGATCTCGAGGTGGTCGTAGACGCCCGCCACCGTCACCTCGCGCGTGATTCGCGCGCCGTCGAGCAGGGACTGCGGGATCACCAGGCGCCCCTGCTTGTCCAGCTCACCGTGCGCGGCCCCGGAGAAGAAGTGGCGGCGCATCTTGCGCGACGCCTCCGCCAGAGGGTCCAGCGCCTGGATGCGCTCGGCCAGCTGCTCCCAGTTGCGCCGGGGGTATGCGTAGAGACACCCGTCCAGCCCACGGGTCACCACCACGCCTTCGTCGAACGCTCCGCGGAGCTTGGACGGGAGTGTGAGGCGGTTCTTCTCATCGAGCGAATGGTCGTGCTCACCCAGCAGCATGGTCCACTATCCCCCACTGTATCCCACTTCGTCCCACTCGTAAACCCCTGCCGGACCATGCGGCGGCGAAATCCCCCATCCGGGTGCCGACGTTCGCCCTAGAGGAGCTCGATCGGGTCGCCGACCCGCACGCGCCCCGGCTGCTGCACCGCGGCGTGCACGCCGAACGGCAGCGGCTCCGTCGCGTCGAGGGCGCCGCGGTAGGCGGCGAGCGCCTTGAGCGTGTCGAGGTCGACGACGCCCGTGTCCGGGTTCTGCGTCGTGATCGCGCAGCGCCCGACGTGGCCCTGCGGGATGAGAACTGCGTCGCCGACGCGCACGCGGCGCCCGCGCCACGCGTCCTCGGCGTGCGCATCGACCCCGTCGATCCCGAAGTTCATCCGGAAGCGCCTGTGGTCGATCCCGTCGACGCCGAGCTGCGCGCCGAGCGCGCCGAGAGACGACGTCGCGAGCAGCGTCGCGGCGCCGCCGCGGCCGCGGTCGGGCGCCGGCAGCTCCGGCTCCACGAGGCGCGCGGGCTCTCCCATCAGCGCCGACAGGCGCTCGGCCCACGGGCCGACGACGAGGCGCGCCGCGCGCGGGCGCCGGTGGAACGTCGTCGACACCTCTTCCCCGCGCTCGACGGGCGCGGTGACGTCGTCGCCGTCGAACGTCATCGACAGCGTGTCCGTGTCCTCGTCGTAGCGCGCGACCACCGTCTGGAGGCGGCCGCAGTCCTTGTCGCTGATCAGACGCCCGCGCTCGTTCACGAGGTAGAACCGGCGGTCGCCGCGCACGCCGGACTCGAGCACCTCCACCTCGTCCACCAGGTGGAGCTTCGTCGCCTTCACCGGCGTCAGCGAGATCCAGGCGACGCGCGCGCTCACCGGTCCAAGGCTAGCTGCGCCTCGTACGGCCCCGCGCCGCCGACGACGGCGGCGCCGGCGCGCGCCGCGAGCGCGACGGCGTCGCGCGGATCG
>DATDNT010000105.1:0-13364 GCA_036518135.1 Gaiellaceae bacterium
GCGGTGCAGGCACTCGACCCCGAGCTGCGCGAGGCCGTCGCCCTCCATCACGGCGCCGGCCTCAGCACGCCGGAGATCGCGGCGGTGCTCGACCGAACCGAGGATGACGTCGACGTCATCCTTCACCGAGCGAGGGATGCGCTGCGTAAGGAAATGGCTGCTCTCGCCGATATTCCCTGGCAGAAACCCCTGTGATCGACGATCAGCTCCGCAGCCTCCGCCCGATCCCGCCCACCGACCTCGTCGACGGGATCCTCGCCGCCGTCCCGCACGCGCCGCGTAGCCGCGGCGCCGCGGTGCTCCTCACCGGGCTGACGGCGATCGTGCTGGCCGCGCTCCTCGGTGTCGGCGGCGTGTCGTATGCGGCGACCGCGGTCGCGAACGCCGTGCGCACCGTCGTCGTCACGCACACGACACAGACGCCGCTCAAGCTGAACGCCGGCGGCGACCAGTACCGCCCGGGCTACGGCTTCGGCGACCCGAACCACAACCACACGGGCCCGCCCGGCCTCCGTCGCGCGGCCGCCGGTGAGAAGGCGCCGACGCCGCAGACACAGCCCGCGCGCGACGGCAAGGCGGTGTACGTCAGCGCGACGCTCGGCGTCGACGAGCAGGCGGCGCTGTACTTCAGCGTCCTCGACGCGCACGGCGACCAGCTCCTGCTCACGCAGAGCGGCACCGTCATCGGGACGCCGGTCGACGGCCCGCAGACGAAGACGATCCACTACGTGATGCTCGTGCCGCGCACCGTCACGTTCCGGATCCGCATCCCCGCGAACCTCGTGACAGCCGGCGCGACCTACACCGTGCGCGTCATCGCCGTCGATGCGCAGGGCAACAAGTCGCTCGCGACGATCCCGTTCACGGTCTAGCGCGACGTACAATCGCCCGGCGTGGCCCGGGTCCTGTCGACGGCGATCGTCCTTGCTCTGCTCGCGGCCACGGCCGGCGCGTTCGCGCTCACCGAGGGCGCGAAGCTCGAGCGGTCGCCGATCTACGGCACGAGGGTCGACCCGCTCTTCTCGCCGAACGGCAAGGCGCATCCCGTCGCGAACATCGCCTTCCGCGTGCGCACGCGCGAGCGCATCGACGTCTGGATCGAGAGCACCGACGGGCACAAGGTCACGGAGCTCCTGAAGAACCGCGCGACGCGGCCGCGCCAGCTCGTCAGCGTCGTGTGGGACGCGTTCACGCCGTCGGGCATCGCCGCGCGCGACGGCGTCTACCGGCCCGTCGTGAAGCTCGTCCGGTCGCACCGGACGATCGTGCTGCCGAGCGACATCCGCCTCGACACCGTCGCGCCGAAGATCAGGGCGCACCTCGCGAACAAGTACCCGATCATCTCGCCCGACGGCGACGGCCACGGCGACTCGCTGCGCATCCCGTACACGGTGAACGAGCCGGCGCACGGGATCCTCCTGCTGCGCGGGAAGCAGGTCGTCTACACGAACGGCCAGAAGCTCACCGGCGTGCTCGTCTGGTCGGGCAGGCGTCGCGGGAAGGGGCTGCGGCCGGGCCGCTACCTGCTGTCGGTTGCCGCGCAGGACCGCGCCGGCAACCGCTCGAAGGCGGTGCCCGTCGCGATCGCGCAGATCCGGTACGTCGTGCTCGCGCGGCAGCGCGTCGTCGTCAAGCCGGGACGGAAGTTCGCGCTCCGCGTCTCGACCGACGCACCGACGGTCGAGTGGCGACTGCATGGGCGCTCCGGCGTCCAGCGGTCGGGGACGCTGCACTTCACGTCGCCGAAGAGCGCCGGTGTGTACCGGCTGTACGTCAGCGCCGGCAACCACACCGCCGTCTGTGCGGTCGTCGTCGCGTGAGCGCGGTCGCGGCGCAGATCGCGGGCGCGATCGGAGGTATCGGCCTCGCGCTGCTGATCGCCGCGAACCGGCGCGACCTGCGGGTCGCGGGGCTCGCCGGTTGGGCGGTCGGGTGCGCCGGGCTCACGGTGTACCTCGCGCCGCACGGCCACCACCGCCTCCTCGCGGCGGCCGCCGTCCTCGGCGTCGTCGCCGCGGTCGTCGGCGCATTCGTGGTCCTGCGCGTGCCGTGGCTGCTGGCGCTCGCGACGCTCGCCTGCGTCCCGGCGCGGTTCCCGGTGCACGTCGGGTCGACGCAGGCGAACCTGCTGCTGCCGCTGTACGGCGTCGTCGCCGTGGCGGCGGTCGCGCTCGCGTGGGAGCTCTTCGGCGACGACGGCCGCGCGCGCGAGCTCGGGCCGCTCGCGACGCCGCTCGCGCTCTTCGTCGGCTTCGACGGCGTGTCGCTCCTCTGGTCGAAGGACGTCCGCCAAGGTGCGATCGAGCTGCTCTTCTTCGTCCTGCCGTTCGGGCTCCTGACGATCGCGCTCGCGCGGCTTCTGTGGTCGCGCGGTTGGGTGCTCACGCTCTACGTGCAGCTCGCGCTGATGGGGCTCGTGTTCGCCGTGATCGGGATCGTGCAGTACGAGACGCGCAACATCTTCTGGAACCCGAAGGTGCGCGTCGACAACGCGTACGCGCCGAGCGGCTGGTTCTACCGCGTGAACTCCGTCTTCTACGACCCGTCGATCTACGGGCGCTTCCTCGTGATCGCGATCCTCGCGAGCCTCGTCGTGATCCTCCTTCGCCGCGGCGACGCGCTCTGGCAGACGGCCGCCGCGCTCGTGATCGCGATCACCTGGGCGGGCCTGCTGCCGTCGTTCTCGCAGTCGAGCTTCCTCGCGCTGATCGCGGCGGTGTTCGTCGCCGCCGTCGTCGTGTGGCGCCGGTCGAGCCTCCTCCTCGTCGGCGCCGCCGTCGCGCTGATCGTCGTCGCCGTCGCAGTGTCGCCCGCCGTCCGGCACAAGGCGTCGCTGTCGCACGTCACGAGCGGCCGCTCGACGCTCGTGTCGAAGGGCGTGAAGGTCGCGGCGCACCATCCGGTGATCGGGGTCGGCGTCGGCGGCTTTCGACGCGCGTACGCCGACCTCGCGCACCTGAAGGGGAAGGAGCCGAAGGCCGCGGCGTCACACACGACGCCGGTGACCGTGGCGGCGGAGCTCGGGATCCCGGGCCTGCTCCTCTTCCTCTGGCTCGTGTGGTGCGTCCTCCGCACGGCGTTCGCGCGCATCACGACCGACTTCGACGGGGCTGCGCGGCTCGCGTTCGGATTAGGGTTGGTCGCGATCCTCGTGCACTGCATCTTCTACAACGCGCTGTTCGAAGACCCGACGTTCTGGGGGCTGATGGCCCTCACCGCGGTGGCGAAGCCGTGATCGACGCGGTCAAGCGTGCGCTCGTCCTCGCGCCGCACACCGACGACGGCGAGTTCGGCTGCGGCGGCACGATGGCGCGCCTCGTCGAGAACGGCGCCGACGTTCGCTACGTCGCGTTCTCGATCGCGACGCGCTCGCTGCCGCCCGGCTTCGCGCCGGACACGCTCGCGCGCGAGGTGCGCGAGGCGACCGCCGAGCTTGCGATCGCGCCCGAGAACCTGACCGTGCACGACTTCGACGTCCGGACGTTCCCCGAGCACCGGCAGGAGATCCTCGAGCTCCTGATCGAGATCTGGAACGAGTGGCAGCCCGACTGCGTCTTCCAGCCGTCGCTGCACGACGTGCACCAGGATCACCAGACGATCGCGACCGAAGGGCTCCGCGCGTTCAAGCGGACGACGATCCTCGGTTACGAGATCCCGTGGAACAACTTCGACTTCAGCTACCAGGCGTACTTCGCGCTCGAGCAGCGGCACGTGGAGCGCAAGGTCGCGGCGCTCGAGAAGTACGCGTCGCAGCAGCACCGCCGCTACGCGAACGCGGAGTACGTCTGGAACGTTGCGCGCACGCACGGCACCAACGTGAACCGTGAGTACGCCGAGGTGTTCCAGGTGTACCGCGTCGTGGCGTGATCCTCCCGTTCGCGGACCGGCGCGAGGCCGGCCGCGCGCTCGGCGCCGAGCTCGCCGGTCGCGTCGAGAACCCGATCGTCCTCGGACTGCCGCGCGGCGGCGTTCCCGTCGCGTGGGAGGTCGCGCGCGCTCTCGGCGCGCCGCTCGACGTGTTCGTCGTGCGCAAGCTCGGCCACCCGCGGCAGCCGGAGCTCGCCATGGGCGCAGTCGCCTCCGGCGGGATCCGCGTGTTGAACGACGGCGTTCCGAAGGAGCGCCTCGAGGAGGTGACGGCGCGCGAGCTGGCCGCTCTCGAGGAGCGCGAGCGTCTCTACCGCGGCGAGCGGCCGCCGCTCGAGATCGGCGACCGGACGCCGGTGCTCGTGGACGACGGACTCGCGACCGGCGCGTCCGTACGCGCGGCGCTCGCCGCGCTCGGCCGCGGGGTCGTGGCGGTGCCGGTCGCGCCGCACGAGACGGTGGACGCGCTGCGCGGCGACGGGATCGAGGTCGTGTGTCTCGCGTCGCCGCGGCCCTTCGTCGCCGTCGGCGCGTGGTACCGCGACTTCGCTCCGACGAGCGACGAGGAGGTGCAGCAGCTCCTACGGTCGTGACAAACGCCACGTTCGGTGCGACACTTCGGCCATGACCGCGCTCGTGGACAAGCTGGTCGCCGAGGAGCATCACCTCGAGGAGATCGCGAAGGACGGCTACGCGCCCGCGACCCTGCCGATCGTGCTCGGCGGGATCATGCTGGCGCTGACCGTGATCGTCGGGATCGCGCTCGGCGTGACCCTCGCCGTGTACTACCTGACGTAGATATCGCCGATCCGAATATCGCGACGTATATCGATCCGTGACAGGATCGCGGGATGCGCGCGTTCGTCCGCGAGTGCATCCCGTCGCTGCCCCGCGTCGTCTGGTTCATCCAGCTCGGGAACGTCGTCAACTTCTTCGGCTTCGGGCTCGTCCTGCCGTTCGAGCTCATCTACCTGCACGACCACCGCGGGTTCAGCCTGCCGACGTCCGGGCTGATCGTCTCGACGATCATGACCGTCAACGTCCTCTGCACGGGGCCGGCCGGCTCGCTCGTCGACCGCGTCGGCGGCAAGACGCTCCTCTTCGTCGGCTCGACGCTGCAGGGGATCGGCTACGGCTCGCTCGCGTTCGTGACGGCACCGTGGCACGGCTTCGTCGCCTCCGCCGTCACCGGCCTCGGTGCGGGAATGACCGGGCCCGCCGCGGGAGCGCTCGTCACCGCGCTGACGACGCGCGAGGAGCGGATCGCCGCGTTCACGGTTGCCCGCGTCTCCATCAACTTCGGCATCGGGCTCGGCAGCGTCGTCGCCGGCGCGATCGTCGCCTCGGGAACGCTCCGGTCGTTCCAGACGCTCTACCTGCTGAATGCCGCGACGTTCTTCGGGTACCTCTGCTTCGTCGCGTTCGTCCCGAACGCGCGCGGCGCCGCGCACGCCGCCGACGACGCGCCGCGCGGCTACCGGTTCGTCCTGCGGCACCGCCTGTTCCTCGCCGTCGTCGCCGCGAACTTCGTGTTCGTGGTCGTCGGCTACACCCTGTTCGGCTACGCGATGCCGATCTTCGCGCGGCACGACGCCGGCGTGAGCACGAAGGCGATCGGCGCCGTCTTCGGCATCAACACGATCTTCATCATCGTCGTGCAGCTGCCGCTCGTGCGGATCCTGCGCGGCGTCCGCCGCCGCGCCGTCCTCGCGCTGATGTGCGCGGCGTGGGGCGTCGGCTGTCTCGTCACGCTCGCCGCGGCGCACGTCGGCTCGACCGCCGCGGCGGTCGCGGTCCTCGGCGTCGGCGGGATCGCGTTCGGGATCGGCGAGTGTCTGCACGCGATCGGCGTCCAGCCCTTCGTCGCCGACCTCGCGCCGCCGCACCTCATGGGCCGCTACATGGCGCTCTTCGGCATCAGCTTCTCGCTCGGCCTCGCCGGCGGCCCGGCGGCGAGCGGCGGCGCGCTCGCGCTGTCGCCGTCTCTGCCGTGGCTCGGCGGCGCCGTCGCGATCCTCGCGTTCATCCCGCTGCTCTTCGCAGCTCCTGCGGGAGCGGGCGTGCGTGCAGCACCGTCAGCGTCTTCGTCGGCCGGCTGAGCGCGACGTACAGCTCGCGGAGGTCGATCAGCGCGGGCTCGACGACGACGACGTGGTCGAACTCGAGGCCCTTCGCCTCGCGCGGCGTCAGCACCGGCACGAGCTCGTCGGAGGGAACCTCGCCCGCAAGCTCCTCCGGCACGATCACCGCGAGCAGGCCGTCCGGCGCCGCGGCCGCGGCGCGGAACGCCTCGGCGAGCAGGTGCTCCTCCTCGACCCGGCGCACGACCGGCGGGTCGGCGCCGGTGCGGTAGGAGATCGGCGGCGCGACATTCGGCGCGATCGTGTCGAGGAGCGGCAGCGCGACCTCCATGATCTCGCGAGGCACGCGGTAGGCGTGGCGGAGCTCCTCGACCACCGCCTCGTCAGAGCGCGGCAGATGCGGGAGCACGTCGCTCCAGTCGGAGTAGCGCACGGCGCCCGTGGCCTGTGCGACGTCGCCGAGGATCGTCAGCGCGCCCTCGCGTGCGCGCCGCGCGATCATGCGCAGCTGCATCGGTGTCAGGTCCTGCGCCTCGTCGACGATCACGTGGCCGTACGCGCGCGGCGGCTCCGCGAGCAGCGTCCGCGCCTCGTCGAGCAGCGGGATGTCCCCGTCCGACCAGCCGGTGCCACGGCGGCGCAGCCGCGGGTCGGCTGCGAGCACCGACCGCACGACCTTCTCCGGCGAGACGACGGGCCACGCCGCCTTCAGCACCGAGTCGAGGTAGCCCTTCGCCCGCAGCGCCTTCTCGACCTCGTCGAAGCTGCGCACCGCGCCGGCGCCGTGGATCGCCCCGTAGCTCTCGTAGAAGCGCCGCAGAAGGCTCATGCGGAACCGCTCGCGCCCGGCGGCGCCCGTCCCGAGCTCCGCGCGCGCCTGCTCGACGAGCTCGCGCACCTCGCGCGCCTTGACGTCTACGAACGATCCCTCGAGGCGCAGCACGAGCTCGACCGGCTCCGAAACGAGCGCGCGCTCGGCGGCTTCGCGCACCACGTCGGCCATGCGCAGATCGGCCTTCAGCGTCGCGAGCTCCGGTGGGTCGCGCCGCGTCGCCTCGGCGCCGTCGACGAGCTCCGACACCGCCCGCTGCTCGACCGCGTCCTCGCCGAGCGCGGGCAGCACGTGCGAGACGTACTCCATGAACGTCGGGTTCGGGCCGACGACGAGCACGCCGCGCCGTTGTAGCCGCTCGCGCAGCGTGTAGATCAGCCAGCTCGCGCGGTGGAGGCCGACCGCGGTCTTGCCGGTGCCCGGGCCGCCCTGGATCACGAGCACGCCGTCGGGGTCATGTGTGATCAGCCGGTACTGGTCGGCCTGGATCGTCGCGACGATGTCGCGCATGTGCGCGTCGCGGTTCCGCTCGAGCTCCTCGAGCAGGAAGTCGCCGACCGCCGCGCCGTCGAGGACGGAGCCGTCGAGCGTCTCGTCGGTGATGTCGAGGAGCCTGCGCCCGTCGGTGCGGAAGCGCCGCCGCAGCGTGACGCCGTGCGGGTCCTGCGGCGTCGCGGTGTAGAACGCGCGCGCGGCCGGCGCCTGCCAGTTGACGACGAGCTGGCGCCGCTCCTCGTCGTGCACCCAGCGACGCCCCACGTACAGCGGGTGCTGCAGCGTCTCGACGTCGAGACGTCCGAAGCACAGCCCCCGGTCGGCGTCCTCGAACGTCCGCAGCCGCCGCGCCGCCCATGCCTCCATCGCGACCTGAGCGACCTCGCCGTGCACGCGGTCGGCGGCGCCGGCGATCGTGTCGCGCATGCGCTCGAGATGCTCGTACGCGCGGTCGACGTACGCCTGCTCCGCGGCCAGCTCCGGATGGCTCACGCATCCACCGTAACGGGACCCCAGGGACCTTCCCAGACGTATTTCCGGCATGAACCGCCGCCAGTTCCTCGCCGTCGCCGCGGCGGCTCCGCTCGCCGTGCGCCGTCTCGGCGAGACCGTCGCCCTCGTCACCTGCGACGCCGAGTCGCGGCTCGCAGTCGTCGACCTCCACTCGTTCCGGGTCGTCGGCTCGGTGCCGACGCTGCCCGACCCGCGCGCGATCGAGACCGTCGGGTCGCGCGCCGTCCTGTGCCACACGGCGACCGGCGCCGTCTCGATCGTCGACCGCGATCGCGTCCACCACGTGCTGCGCGACTTCGTCGAGCCGCGCTATGTCGCCGCGCACCCCGACGGCCGCCACGCGTTCGTCACCGACTCCGGCCGGAGCGGCGTCACCGCGATCGACGTCGAGCGCGGCACGGTCCTGGGGCGCGTTCCGTTGCCCGGCTGGGCGCGCCACGTGACGATCTCCCACGACGGGCGCCGTCTGTGGGCGGGGCTCGGCTCCGCGTCGGAGCACGTCGCCGTCGTCGACACGTCGCCGCTCCGGCGTGTCGGCATGCTGACGCCGGGGTTCCCGGCGCACGACGTCGGGCTTGCGCCCGACGGGCGGCTGTGGGTCACCTCGGGCGCCGAGAACGTGCTCGCGGTGGCCGGCACGCAGCACGTCGCCGACAAGCCGCCGCAGCACGTCACGTTCGGGAGCGGGCGCGCGTTCGTGACGAGCGGCGACTCCGCGACGCTCTGGATGACGACCCTGCGCGGGCGGATCCTCGCCGACCGGCCGGTGCCCCCGGGGTCGTACAACGTGCAGTTCGCGCGCGGCCGCGTGATCACGCCGTCGCTCCTCGGCGGCAGCCTCGCCGTCTTCGACACGGAGGCCCGCCACCTCGCGACCGTGCAGGTCGCCGGGTCGTGCCACGACGCCTGCGTGATTTAACGAAAGCCTTACCGCTTCCAGGGTGGATGATCGGATCGCGCCGGGAACATGGCGGCGAATGAAGCGGGCGCTCCTCATCCTGGTCGCGCTCGCGTTCGTCGTGCCTCAGGCCGCGAACGCGAAGACGCCGTGCCGGAACAAGATCTACAACGACTGGTACCCGGACGGGAAGATCGCGACGACCTACCCGATCGCGTGCTACCGCGACGCGCTGAAGCACATCCATTCGGACGCGCTCACGTACTCGAGTCTCGCCGACGACATCCGCTCGGCGATGCAGGCGGCGCTCGAGCGCGCGAGGGGCAAGCACGTCCCCGCCGCCGTCGGGAAGGGCGGCAAGGGGAACGTCTCGCCGGCGGTTGCGACCCTCTCCACGAAGACGCCGGCGCCGCGGTCGCGCAACTCGCAGCCGTCGAACACCTCGACGGTCGCGGCCGCGCCGACGAGCGGCTCGGGCGGCGGCATCCCGACGCCGATCCTGATCCTCGGCGGCCTCGCGATCCTGCTCGCGGCGCTCGGCGCGGCCGGCGCCGGCGCCAAGCGCTTCAGGCGGCGACCAGGCGCCTGAGCCGCGCGCGCTCCGCCGGCAGGTAGAACCCGAGCAGCGCGAGCGCGAGTGGGTAGACGACCACGAGCGCGAGTGACGGCGCGAAGCCGAGGCCGGTCGCGCGCGCGACGACGTTCAGCGCGACGGCGGCGCCGACCGCGGTGACGACACGCCGCCACTGGTAGTCGACGCGGTAGACGCTCTGCGCGTAGATCGTCATCCCGACGAACAGCGCGACGTACGCGGCGAGCGTCGAGATCGCGGCGCCCACCATCCCGTACGCGGGGATCAGCCAGAAGTTCAGGCCGACGTTGACGAGCGCGCCCGCGCCGGTGACCACCCAGTTCAGCTGCGTCCTGCGCGCGCGGCCGCTGCCGATCGCGAGCACGGTGTACCCGGCGTAGACCGCGCCGGCGAACGCGAGCGGTGCGATCCCCTTCTCGGCGCGCAGGTACTTCGGGTCGCCCGTCAGGAGGCGCGTCCACCACGGCGCGAGCGCGCCGAGCGCGAGCGACACCCACGACGCGAAGGCGAGCAGATACGTCAGCACGAACGCGTACGTCCGCTTCGCTTCGCGCTCGTCCTCGATCGAGTACGCGAACGCGGGCCACGCCGTGCGGAACGCGATCATCACGAAGGTGATGACGGACGCGATCTTCACCGCGGCGGAATAGACGCCGACCTCCTTGCGTCCGTTGAACCACACGATGAACTCGCGGTCGACGAAGTTGATCGCCCACAGCGCGAGCGCCGACGGAACGAGCGGCATGCCGAAGTGCTGCATCTTGCGGAACAGGCCACGGTCGAACTCGAGGCCGAGCTGCTCCGTGCGGTAGAGGACGAGCGCGACGTAAACGGCGAGCGTCCCGGTGAAGTTGCCGACGACGAGACCGACCGCGCCCCAGTGGAAGACGGCGACGAAGAGCACCATCGCGGCGACCGTGATCAGCACGTTCGCCAGGCTCGCGATCGCGTACGCCGTCGACCGCTCCTCGGCGCGGAACAGGTTCGTCAGCTGCGCGTAGTTCGTCTGCGCCCAGAGCCCGACCGCGCCGGCGCGGACGAGCCACGGGTCGTTGCCGAGGCCGAGCCAGTGCGAGACCTGCGGCGCGAACGCGAGCCCGAGAACGAGCCCGAGCGTCGCCATCGCCATCGTGAACCAGAACGACGTGCGGACGACCGTCAGCTTCCCGGCGTGCTCCTTCTCGTCGAAGTAGAAGCGGAAGAACGCCGACGAGATGCCCATCTGGAGGACGATCGCGAGCACCGCCGTCGCCGCGGTGACGATCTCGACGCGGCCGAACGCCGACGGCTTCAGGTAGCTCGTGTACAGCGGCAGCAGGAGCGTCGCGAGGATCCGCGACACGAGGCCGCCGACGCCGTACACGGCCGAGTGGCGCGCGAGGCGCCGCATCTGGAAGGCGAGGGACACCTAGAGGGAACGGTAGATGTCGACCAGGCGGTCGGCGACGCGGTCGATGTCGTGCACCTGCTCGACGTAGGCGCGGCTCTGCGCGCCGATCTCCTTCCGGAGGGCGGGCTGCTCGACGAGCGGGCGCAGCGCGTCGACGAGCGTCTCCTTCGTCGCAGGCACGATCGGGATGCGGATGCCGTAGCCCTCGGCGCTCCGCTCCACGACGTCCGGCTTCAGGTACGTGACGACGGGCTTTCCGAGCGCCATGGACTCGAGCGCGAAGACGCCGTGCCAGCCGGCGTTCAGCTGGTCGACGACGATGTCGGCGCGGGCATACCGCTCGCGCGCTTCCTCGTGCGGGACTCCTTCGACGACGTCGAGCTCCACGGGGAGCTGCTCGCACGCCTCGATCACGTAGCGCGTGCCCTTCTTCTCGCGGTTCGAAGGTGCGTGCACGACGAGCGGGCGCGGGTTGTCACTTGGCGGGCGCGGCATGAACTCGCGCAGGTCGAGCCCGGGCGGCACGACGTGCGCCTCCGGCACCCACCGGGTCGCGTCGTAGCTCCCGACGATCTCGGCGTCGGCGCGCTTGCCGAACGCGAGCTCGTGCGGCGTCTTGCCGCGGATGTCCGAGCCGAGATAGTGGAAGACGCTCTTCTTGCGAAGCGCGCGCAGCAGCGGGAACTGCAGCGACTTCGGGATCAGCGTCAGGCCGAAGTAGAAGTGGAAGACGTCGGTCTTCGGCGCGAGGCGCGCGAACGCCGCGAACTGCTGCGCGAGCCTCTGTGCGAACGGCCCGTGGCGGTCGAGCGACCAGTCCGCCTCGTGATGCAGCTTGCCGCGCTCGAAGACGACGAGCCGGGCGTCGATCCCCTTTCGCCTCAGCGCCTGCACGTTCTCCCACGGGATCCCGGCGGTGTTCACCGGGCAGTGGGTGACCCGCAGGGTCACTTCGCGATCGCGTCGCCGAGGCGGTAGCGGAGGTCGCGCAGCTCGGTGAGCGTCGCGTCGTCCACCTCGTTGGCGCAGAGATCCTTCACCTTGCGGAGCGCGCGTTCGATGAGCTCGTCCGGCGGCACCCCGTGCGTCTCGGCCCACTCGCGGCCGTCGTCGCCGAGCCGCTCGCCGGGGAAGCCGGCGGCGGCGGCGACCGCTTCGGCCGCCTCGACCGCGACGTCCGGGTCGTCTCCCTGCAGCGCGAGGATGATGTTCTCGTCGTTCCACGTCATGCGTCGAACTCCAGCTGGTCGAAGTAGCGGAGCGCCGTCCTTCCCGGCCGCACCCGCGACGCGTAGGACCGTAGCTCGTCCTCAGAGATCTCGCCGATCGCACGTTTCACCCCGAGGTACGGGAGGTTCAGGTCCTCCTGGTAGACGATCGTGGAGATGCGCGGGTTGATCTCGATCACGTAGTCGCCGACGAGCTGGATGTTGAAGAAGTGCTCGATGCCGAGCTCGGCGACGATCCGATTCGCGAGCTCCATCAGCGGCGGATCGTCGAGCGTGACGAAGTACATCGCGAGGCCGGCGCGCATCGCCTCGCGCGTCTTCGGGTGGCCGAGGACGATCTCGCGGCCGTTGCCGATGCCGTCGATCGTGCGCTCGCCGCCCGTCGCGAGCTCCATCACGAGCAGGTCTGGGCCGCCCTCGTCGGGCAGCAGCTCGACCGCCTCCTCGAGCCGCATCGCCACCGACCCCGGGCGCTCGTTCAGCAGCTGGTGCGCGCGGTCGACGGTCGGGTCGAGGATGCGGAAGCCGCGGCTCCCGGAGGAGAACACGGGCTTGAAGCACACGGGCCGGTCCGGGTAGCCGAGCTCGCGCGCCGCCTGGTCGACCTGCCGCGCTCCGTTCACGCGGCGGAACTCCGGCGCCGGGACGCCGATCCGGTGCAGGAACTCGTACGTCTCCGCCTTGTCGTTCGAGCGGTTGATCGCGTCGGGCTGCGAGACGAGCACCGGCATCGGGAAGCGGTCGACGTGCGCGGCGAGCCCTTCGAGGTCGAACGAGGATTGGGGGAGGATCGCGTCGACGTTCTCCTTCGTCGCGACCTCGAGCATCGCGTCGGGGAACGCGGGGTCGGCGCCGCCGGGCACGAGGTGGAACGCGTCGCAGAGGTGGCGGCCGACGGAGCGCTCGCTCATGTCGGTGCCGACGAGGCGAACCTCGCGCTCGCCGTTTCGGCGGAGCGCGTTGAGCAGCGCCGCCGTCCCGGGCGCTCCGGAGGCGGTGACCATCACGGTGATCGGCTTCACGCGAGGAACCTAGCGAGTCGGCCGCGTGGGAGGATCAGCAGCGCGAGGGCCGCGACGAGGAGCAGGTTCCGGAAGAGTAGGGCCCACGACGCGAGCGCGTCGAAATGCAGCACCAGCCGCCAGTACCGGTGCGGGAACCACACCTGCGTCGCGATCAGAGCGAGCGCAACGAGGAACATCGCGCGGCGACCGCGGCGGCCCGGGACTACAGCGACGAGCGGCGCGACCCAGATGAGGTACTGCGGCGATAGGACTTTGCCGAAGACGACGAACGCCAACGTGACCGCGGCGGCGTAGCGGAGGAACCGCTCGCGCGATTTCGCGCCGCGCATGAACGCAACGAGGATCGCTACGAGCGCGACCGCCTCGAGGACGACTTGCGCCCCCGCGATTGCTGCCGCGGTGCCGCCGCCGAGGTTCTGCGAATGGTGCGAGAAGTCGAGTC
>DATDNT010000106.1:0-13220 GCA_036518135.1 Gaiellaceae bacterium
CAGGTCGCGCAGGTGATCGACCAGCTCGTCCGTGACGGGAACAAGATCATCTTCGCGACGTCGTTCGGCTTCCAGCCGGCGATGGCGGCGGCCGCGAAGAAGTACCCGGACGTCAAGTTCGAGATGGCGACGGGCACGATCATCCAGAAGAACATGTCGGAGTACTACGGCGCCGGTGAGGACGCGATCTACCTCTCCGGCATCGCCGCGGGCGCCGCAACGAAGTCCGGCGTCGTCGGGTACGTCGTGCCGTTCGCGATCCCGGAGGTGATCCGGCACACGAACGCGTTCACGCTCGGCGTCCAGAAGGCGCACCCGGGCGCGAAGGTGAAGATCGTCTGGACGAACTCGTGGTTCGCCCCCGACAAGGAGAAGAAGGCCGCCGAGTCGCTGAAGGCTGCGGGCGCCGACGTGATCGGGCAGAACGTGGACAGCCCGGCCGCAGGCCAGTACTGCGAGTCCGCGGGGATCCCGTGGGTCGGCTACGACTCGAACGCGCAGAAGTTCGCGCCGAAGGAGTGGCTGACGGGTGCCGTCTACAACTGGGGCCCGTACTACCTCAAGCGCACGAAGGCCGCGATGAACGGCACCTGGAAGACCGGCAACTACTACGGCGGTCTCAAGGACGGCTTCACGAAGCTGGCGCCGTTCGGCAAGGGCGTCTCCGCCGCGACGAAGAAGCTGATCGCGCAGCAGGAGGCCCTCATCAAGAGCGGCAAGTGGAACGAGTTCAGCGGGCCGATCTACGACCAGCACGGCAAGGTCCGGATCCCGAAGGGCCACCGCCCCTCGTTCAACGACCTGTACTCGATGAGCTACCTCGTGAAGGGCGTCATCGGGAGCCCGAAGGGCTAACTGATTGAATCGGGCGGGCGGGGCGCGTCCCCGTCCGCCCTTTTCCCATGCCTGCAGCCGTCGAGCTCCGAGGGATCACGAAGCGGTTTCCCGGCGTCGTCGCGAACGACGGCGTCGACTTCGAGGCGGCGGAGGGCGAGGTGCACGCCCTCCTCGGCGAGAACGGTGCGGGCAAGTCGACGCTCTCGAACATCCTCACCGGCCTGTACCGCCCCGACGAGGGCGAGATCCTGCTGCGCGGGGAGCACGTCGAGCTGCACTCGCCGCGCGAGGCGCTCGAGCACGGGATCGGGATGGTGCACCAGCACTTCCGGCTCGTGCCGCCGTTCACCGTCGCCGAGAACGTGATCCTCGGCGACCACCGCGGCGAGGGGAAGAAGTTCATGGTGCACCCGCGCCGCATCGAGCGCCGCGTCGCGGAGCTCGGCCAGCGCTACCGGATCGCCGTCGACCCGCGGGCGCGCGTGTGGCAGCTCTCGCTCGGCGAGCAGCAGCGCGTCGAGATCCTCAAGGCGCTCTACCGCGAAGCGCAGATCCTGATCCTCGACGAGCCGACCGCGGTGCTGACGCCGCAGGAGTCCGAGTCGCTCTTCGAGACGCTCCGCGTGATGGCGGAGGAGGGTCGCACGATCGTCTTCATCTCGCACAAGCTCCACGAGGTGAAGGCGGTGTCCGACCGGGTCACCGTGCTGCGCGACGGCAAGACGGTCGGCACCGTCCGCACGGCCTCGGCGACGCCGCGCTCCCTCGCGGCGCTGATGGTCGGCCGCGACGTGTCGTTCGCAGAGCGCGTGCCGCGCGACTCGGCGGTCGGCGCGCCGGTGCTCGACGTACGCGGGCTGTGGGTCGCGGGCGACCGCGGAGACGACGCGTTGCGCGGCGTCGACCTGACCGTGCGAGCCGGGGAGATCGTCGGCATCGCGGGCGTCGCCGGAAACGGGCAGCGCGAGCTCGCGGAGGCCGTCTCGGGGATGCGCCCGCCTGCGAAGGGCGAGATCGCCGTCGACGGCCGGAAGCTCCGCGGCGGCGACGCGCGCGAGGCGATTCGCGCCGGTGTCGCCCACGTGCCGGAGGACCGGCTGCACACCGGCGTCGCGCCGTCGCTCTCGATCGCGTCGAACGTCGTCCTCAAGTCGTACCGCGGCGGCCACGTCGCCTTCGGGCCGCTGCTGCGGCTGCGCACGATCCGCGAGCACGCCGCCGCCCTCATCCACCGCTACGACGTCCGCGGCGGCGGGCCCGACCTGCCGGCGCGCCAGCTCTCGGGCGGGAACCTGCAGAAGGTCGTGCTCGCCCGCGAGTTCCAGGGCGAGCCGCGCGTCCTCGTCGTGGCCTCGCCCACGCGCGGCCTCGACGTCGCGGCGATCGAGACGGTCCATCGGTATCTCCGCGAAGCGGCTTCCTCCGGGGTCGGCGTGCTGCTGATCTCCGAGGACCTCGACGAGATCCTCGCGCTCGCCGATCGCGTTGCGGTCATCTACGAAGGCGCGATCGTGGGCGAGCGGGACGCGGGTGAGGCGACGGTGGAGGACATTGGGCTTCTGATGGCCGGCGGGGCCGCATGATCCGCATCGAGCGCCGCCTCGAGCAGCCGAGGTGGCTGATGTTCGCCGTCCCGATCGGGTCCGTCGTCGTCGCGTTCGCGCTGATGACGCTCGTGCTGCTCGTGACGCACCACGCGCCCGGCCACACGTTCTCGCGGCTCTTCTCGACCGGCTTCGGCAGCACGAATGCGCTGAACCAGACGTTCATCTCCGCGACGCCGCTCCTCTTCACCGGCCTCTGCGCCGCCGCCGCGTTCCGCATGCAGCTCTTCAACATCGGCGGCGAGGGTCAGCTCTACATCGGCGCGATCACCGCCGCCGGCATCGGCATCTGGCTGGGCGAGGGCCACTCGTTCCTGTCGGTCGCCGCGATGATCGCGGCGGGCGCCGCGGGCGGCGCCGCGTACGCGCTCATCCCCGGCTTCTTCCGGGCGTTCCTGTCGACCAACGAGATCATCACGTCGCTGATGCTCAACTACGTCGCCGCGCTCGTCATCGACTACCTGATCTTCGACTCCGAGTCGTACTGGCGCGACACGTCGACGCCGACGGCGAAGGTGTTCCCGCAGGGCAAGAACCTCCCTGCGGCCGCGAACTGGCCGGTCGAGCACATCTCGAGCTTCTACGTGCCGTTCGGCCTGCTGCTCGGGGTCGTGATCGCGTTCGGGCTGTGGCTGCTGTACACGCGCACCCGCTTCGGGTTCGAGGTGCAGGTGATCGGCGACTCGCCGCGGGCCGCGCGGTACGCCGGAATGCGCACGCGGCGGAAGATCCTCGCGGTGATGGCGCTGTCGGGCGCGATCGCGGGCATCGGCGGCGCGAGCCAGGACGGCGACGTCCGGCACACGCTCGACCCACGAGGGCTCACGGCGGCGGGCTACGGCTACGCGGGGATCGTCATCGCCGCGCTCGCGCGCTACAACCCGTTCGCGGTCTGCGTGATCGCGTTCCTGCTCGGCGGGCTGCAGAACGCAGGGTTCGCGCTGCAGGGCGCGGACTTCCCCTCCGGGCTCGTCGGCGTGATGCAGGGGCTGATCCTCTTCTGCGCGCTCGGCGGCGAGATCCTGATCCGCTACCGCATCCGTTTCGCGCGGTCGCGCGCGCACGCGGCCGAGGTCGCCGCATGATCGTCGCGGCGTCCGGGATCAACAACTCGATCCTCGTCGTCGTCCTCTCGTCGGCGGTCGTCTACGGCACGCCGCTTCTTTACGCCGCGCTCGGGGAGCTGCTCGCGGAGCGCTCGGGGATTCTCAACCTCGGCGTCGAGGGGATGATGCTCGTCGGCGCCGTGATGGGGTTCTGGTGCGTGCAGCGCTCGGGTTCGCCCACGCTCGCGATCGTCGTCGCCGCGATCGCAGGCGGGTCGATGGCGCTGATCCACGCGTTCCTCGTCGTGACGCTCCGCGCGAACCAGATCGTGTCGGGTCTTGCATTGACGATCTTCGCGGGCGCGGCCGGGCTCTCGTCGTACCTCGGCAACGACCTCAACCTCGCGGATCAGCCGGCAAAGCACTTCTTCCAGCCGTTCCTGCCGCACTCATGGCAGAAGGCGCCGGTGATCGGGCCGATCCTGCTCGACAACTCGGCGCTCGTGTACGCGTCGTGGGTCGTCGTGGCGCTGGTCGCGCTCTACCTGAACCGCACGCGGCTCGGCCTCAACCTGCGCGCGGTGGGCGAGTCGCCCGCCGCCGCCGACGCGATGGGGATCGACGTCACCGCATACCGCTACGCGCACACCGTCGCGGGCGGCGCGCTCGCGGGCATCGGCGGCGCGTGCTTCACGCTGATGATCACGCCGCAGTGGGTCGACGGGATCACGTCGGGCTACGGGTGGATCGCGATCGCGCTCGTCATCTTCGCGTTCTGGCGGCCGACGCTGTGCCTGATCGGCGCGTACTTCTTCGGCGCCTTCGCGGGCATCCCGTTCACGTTCCAGGCGCGCGGCATCCTGAGCGGCATCCCGCCCGAGCTCTTCCAGTCGCTGCCCTACGTGATGACGGTCGTCGTCCTGGTGCTCGTCTCGAGCGCCGGCGCCCGCCGCCGCCTCGGCGCGCCGGGCGCGCTCGGCGTCCCGTACGTGCGCGAAGAGCGGTAGCGGGCGTCTGACGCGGGTCAGCCAAACGTCTGACGCCGCGCGGCGAGCGGGACACGTCCGAAGCCGACGTGGGCGCTACGAGATCTCGCGGAAGGAGATCGGCTGCGCGCCCTCCCAGAGCGTCAGCCGGCCGAGCTCCTTCAGCTGCTCGGCACCCTCGACGACCGTCGCGAAGTGGTTCGCCCACAGGTGGCCGGCCTTCGACGCGAACGAGCAGTAGCCGTACGGGAAGAGCAGCTCGGTCTCCGACTGCCCGCCGGGATAGAGGGCGAGCTCGCCCGGGTGCGGGTACGACGTCGCGTTCTCGGGGCCGATGCCGAAGTCGCGGTCGCCCCACGGGATCCAGTTCGACTCGCCGCTCCAGCGGCAGTGGATGATCCGCTCCTCCATCGGGAGGGACGCCTTGAACGCCGCGACCGTGTTCGGCGCGAGCTCCTCTTCCCACCGCGCGACGAAGCGCATCCCCGCTGCGACGATCTCCAGCACGCGCGAGACCCTACATGCTGCGCATCAGATCGCGCAGCTTGCGCACGGTGTTCACGTTTCGCGCCGTCACCTCGCGCTCCCACGCCGGGCCTTCGCGCGGCGCGAGGTCCTTGCGCAGCGCGTGCCACACCAGATCGTCGCCGCCGTCGAGAGCGAACCCGACGTCCGTCTTCTGCTCCTTGTCGTTCGTCCAGTCGTCGGGGATCCGTGCGCACAGCGCCTCCACCTGCGCGAGCGAGCGGACGGCGACGCGGCGGCCGAGCGACTCCTCGAGGACGCGCGTCAGCGTCGACGCGGCGCGCCGGTCGCGGAAGAGCACGTTCCCGGAGTTGATGTACGTGCCGACGTCGCCGCAGCCCAGCGACTCGACCTGCGCCTTCAGCTCCTTCATGTCGACCTTCGAGCGTCCGCCGACGTTCACGCCGCGGAGCAGCGCGACGTACACCGTCACCGGATGACGAGCGCGATTGCGACGATCGCCGCCGCCGCGACGCCGAGGATCGGCCACACGTTCAGCCCACGGTGGCGCAGGTTGAAGTAGTGCCGCACGAGCGCGCCCACCGCCATCAGCGCGACGAGGACGATCCACCCCTGCTCGTGCCCGTACGTGAACGTGAAGTGGTTCGAGAGCATTGCGAAGAGCACGGGGAGCGTCAGGTAGTTGTTGTGCACCGACCGCGTCTTGCCGGCCTTGTTCCAGCGCGGATCGGGCGCGCGCCCCGCCTCCTTCGCGCGCACGAGCTTCCAGTGGTTCGGGATGATCACGAAGAAGACGTTGCCGACCATCATCGTTCCGATCATCGCGCCGACCTGGAGGTAGGCGGCGCGCGCCGAGAACAGGTGCCACGCACCGAAGGCGGCGAGGCACGCGAACGCGAAGACCAGCACCGCGAGCACGCCCTCCTCGTCGGCGAACGCGCGGCAGAGGCCGTCGTACACGAGCCACGCGACCACGAGCCCGGCGACCGAGATGGCGATCGCCTCCCACGGCGTCAGGTCCGCCACGGTCGTGTCGATGAGGTACGCGCGCGCGTTCGAGTAGTAGACGCAGATGAAGAGCGCGAAGCCCGAGAGCCACGTCGTGTACGCCTCCCACTTGAACCAGTGCAGCGGCTCGGGCAGCCGCTCGGGCGCGAGCATGAACTTCTCGACGCGGTAGAAGCCGCCGCCGTGGATCTCCCACGCCTCGCCGCCCACGCCGCGCCTCCGGTCGTCGGGATCCTTCGGCGGCTCGAGGTGGTTGTCGAGCGCGATGAAGTAGAACGACGCACCGATCCACGCCATCGCGGCGACGACGTGCAGCCAGCGGAAGAGGAGGTTCCCCCACCCCCACCAGTAGTCGCTGAGAGCTAGGAGTTGCGCCATCGATCGATCGCGATCTGCACGAGCTCGTCCACCGCCGTCGACAACTCTTCCTCACGCGACCGCTGCATCCTCTCGCGCAGGATCGGGACGATCTCGCGTCGCGGCCGCCGGTTCACGAAGACGACGAACCGGAAGCCGAACGTTCGCTCGTACTCCGCGTTCAGCCGCGCGAGCTCGGCGAGCACCTCGGGGTCGTCGTCGGATCCCTGTTCGCGCTTCGACCGTTCCGACGTCGGCGTGCCGCCGATCGCGGGATGCGCGTCGAGGATCTGCTTCTTGTCGTCGTCGGACAGCTCGTGCGCCACCTCGCGCGCGTGGTCGAGCGGGTGCTCCGTCGCCGCGAGCAGCTCGACGAACCGGGTGCGGCCCTCGAACAGCTCCGCCAGCTCCTCGACGGTCAGCTGCCGCGGTAGGTCGCGCACGCGTACGACGATACGAGGAGTGGAACGTGGTAATGGCCGTCGCCGAGCTCGATCTCGAGCTCCACGCGCCGGAAGAACGGCGAGTCCGGGTGGAAGACGATGCGGTACGTGCCCGGATCCGTCTCTGCGAGGTCGCGGATGCGGCCGTCGTCGTCCGTGACCCCCTCGCCGGCGAGCGTGCCGTCCGCACGCAGGAGCTCGATCCGGATCCCGGTGGCCGGGACACCGCGCTCGGTGTCGAGAACATGCGTCGAGACGGTCGTCACGCGGCCCAGAGCCTAGCGGCCTGGGTGCGGTGCTCGGCCGCGATCTCGTCGACGCGCGCCGTCAAGAGCGAGCCGTCGCGCACGACGTCGCGTCCGTCGACGATCAGCCGGTCGACACGGTGCGGTCCGCTGACGACGAGGTTGCAGGCGAGATCCTCGGCCCCGCCGAACTCGAGGCCGTCGGTGCGCCAGACGGCGAGATCGGCGCGCTTCCCCGGCGCGAGCTGCCCGATGTCGTCACGGCGCAGCACCTCGGCGCCGCCCCGGGTTGCGAGCCGCAGCGCCTCCCGCGCCGTCAGCGCCTCCGGCCCGCCGCGGGCGCGCGCGACCATCAGCGCGTTCTTGACGTCGACGAAGATGTCGCTGCGCTCGTTCGAGGCGCTGCCGTCGACCCCGAGCCCGACCCGCACGCCGGCGTCGAGCATCGGGCGCACCGGCGCGATCCCGGCGCCGAGCCGCATGTTCGACGTCGGGCAGTGCGCGACGCCCATCCCCGCACGGCCGAACGTCTGCACGTCCTCGTCGGAGAGGTGGACGCAGTGCGCGCACCACACGTCGTCCGCGATCCACCCGACGCGCTCGAGGTACTCGACCGGCGTGCACCCGTAGATCTCCCGGCAGTACGCGTCCTCCTCGACCGTCTCGGCGAGGTGCGTGTGGAGCTGCAGCCCGAGCGTGCGCGCGAGCTCGGCGGACTCCTCCATCAACCGCGTCGTCACCGAGAAGGGCGAGCACGGTGCGACCGCGATCTGCACCATCGCTCCGTCCGCGAGCCGGTGCAGGCGCTCGGTGTCGGCGAGGATCGTGTCGATGTCCTCGACGAGCGAGTCGGGCGGGAGCCCGCCGTCGGACTCGCCGAGATCCATCGAGCCGCGCGACGCGACGATGCGCACGCCGAGCTCCTGCGCCGCGCGCACCTCCGCCTCCACGAGGCCCGACACGCCGCGCGGGAAGACGTAGTGGTGGTCGAAGACGGTCGTGCACCCCGAGAGCGCGAGCTCGGCGAGGCCGCACCTCGCCGCCGCGTACTCCATCTCCTCGTCGATCTTCGCCCAGCGCGGATACAGCGTCTTCAGCCACGTGAAGAGGTCGGCCTGCTGCGCGCGTGCCCGCGTCAGCGTCTGGTAGAGGTGGTGGTGCGTGTTGACGAACCCCGGCGTGACGATCGCGCCGCCGAGGTCCTCCGCGCCTTCCGGCGCGTCGCCGTCGCCGACCTCCGCCACGAGGCCGTCCTCGATGCGCACCCAGCCGCGCCGGTGCTCCGTGCCGGCGTCGTCCATCGTCACGACCCACGCGTTGCCGAGGATCACGCGTGCAATCCCACCAGCTCGAAGCGGTCGACGTCGACGAGACCCTTGTCCGTGAGCTTCAGCGACGGGATCACCGAGAGCGCGAGGAACGAGAGGTGCTGGAACGGCGCCTGCAGCGTGCACCCGAGCTCCTGCGCGGCCGCCTCCAGCGCGTGCGCCTCCGCGACGACCTGCTCGAGCGGCTCGTCCGACAGGAGGCCCGCGACGGGGAGCGCCAGCTCCGCGAGCACCTCGGCGCCGTCGACGACGACGATCCCGCCGCCGCGGTTCGCGAGCCGCCGAACGGCCGCGGCCATCGAGGCGTCGTTCATGCCGACGACGACGACGTTGTGCGCGTCGTGCGCCACCGTCGAGGCGATCGCCCCTCGCTTCAGCCCGAAGCCGCGCACGAGGCCGAGCCCGACGCGGCCCGTGCCGAGGTGGCGCTCGACGACCGCGATCTTCGCGAGATCCTGCTCCGGGTCGGGCAGCGCCTCGCCCGCGCGCACGGGGGGCGTCGCCACGAGCGAGTCCGTGACGATCTGGCCGGGGATGACGCCGATCACGCGCGCCTCGCCGCCCTCGAACGGCAGGCGGAACATCTCCGGCCCGAACGCGCCGATCCGGACCGTGTGCTTCACCCAGTCCGGCACCGTCGCGCGCGGGAACTCCTCGACGGGCGCGCCGTTCTTCAGCACCACCTCCGGAACGAACCGCTCGAGGTCGGGCAGGACGAGGATGTCCGCGCGGTAGCCGGGCGCGACCGCGCCGAGCCCCTGCAGGCCGTGCCAGAGCGCCGGGTTCAGCGACGCGCACACGAGTGCGTCCTCGGGCGGGATCCCGTAGGCGACGGCGTCGCGGACCATCCCGTTGATATGGCCGTCGGCCGCGATGTGCTCCGGCTCCCGGTCGTCGGTGCAGAACGCGATGCGGCCGGGCCCGTACTCGGCGAGGAGCGGCAGCAGCGCGTGCAGGTTGCGCGCCGCCGTCGCCTCGCGGATCAGCAGCCACATCCCGGCGCGGAGCCGCTCGCGGCCCTCGTCGGCCGTGTAGGCCTCGTGGTCGGAGCCGATGCCGGCGGCGGCGTAAGCGTTCAGCGCGCGCCCGAGGACGCCCGGCGCGTGCCCGTCGACGTGCCGCGCGAGGTGCAGCTTCGCGAGCTCCGAGTCGGCACCGGAGATGACGCCGGGGAAGTTCATCATCTCGGCGAGCCCGATCACGCGGCGGCGGCGCAGGAGCGCGTCGAGGTCGCCGGGCGTCAGGTCGCGCCGCGGCGACTCGAAGTGCGACGCCGGCACGCACGACGATGCCATGAAGTAGACGTCGAGGGGGATGTCGTCGCAGACGTCGATCAGCCAGTGCACGCCGTCGGTGCCGAGGACGTTCGCGATCTCGTGCGGGTCGGCGACGACGGCGGTGGTGCCGAACGGCAGCACGAGCCGTGCGAACTCGTCGACGAGGAGCTTCGACGACTCCAGGTGCATGTGCGCGTCGATGAATCCGGGGACGACCCAGCGGCCGGTCGCGTCGAGCGTCTCTCGCGCGTCGTACTCGCCGAGGCCTGCGACGTGGCCGTCGACGATTGCGACATCCGTCTCGAGCCATTCGCGCGTGAAGACCGAGAGGACCTTGCCGCCGCGGATCACGAGGTCGGCCGGCTCGTCGCCGCGCGCGACGGCGAGACGGCGCGAAAGGGGTGCGCTCATTAGCCGAGAACCGTACCCTTCACGATCGTGGAAGTCCTGACCCCGACCAGCCTCGACGAGGCGCTTCGTGCGAAGGCCCGGCATCCGGACGCGTGGCCCATCCAGGGAGGCACGGACGTCATGGTCGCGCTGAACTTCGACCGCGCGCGTCCGCAGGAGATGCTGAACCTGAACGAGGTCGCGGAGCTCCGGGGGTGGTCCCGGGAGAACGGATCGCTGCGCCTCGGCTCCGGGCTGACGTATGCGGAGATCGAGCACGGGCCGCTCCGCGAGGTGCTCCCGGCGCTCGCGGAGGCGTCGCGCACCGTCGGCTCGCCGCAGATCAGGAACCGCGGCACGATCGGCGGCAATCTCGGGACGTCGTCGCCGGCGGGCGACGCGATCCCGCCGCTCGTGATCGAGGCCGCCGAGGTCGAGTGCGCGTCTGTCCGTGGCGCGCGCCGGGTGCCGGTCGCGGACTTCGTCACCGGCGTGAAGCGCAACGCGCTCGAGCCGGACGAGCTGATCACCGCGGTCTGGCTGCACCCCTCCGCGGCGCCGCAGACGTTCATGAAGATCGGGCCGCGCAACGCGATGGTGATCGCGGTCGTATCGCTCGCCGTCTCGGGCGGCGACGAGCTCCGCGCCTGCTTCGGCTCCGCCGCGCCCCGCCCCGTGCTCGTGACCGCGCCGCGCGACGAGGCCGACTCGTTCGCGGAGCGCGTCGCGGCGGCGGCGTCGCCGATCGACGACGTGCGCGGCACCGAGCGCTATCGACGCCACGCGCTGCGCGTCCTCACGGAGCGCGCGCTGAAGCGGGTCATGGCATGAGGATCACCGTTCGCATCAACGGCGAGGAGCACCAGGCCGACTGCTGGGAGGGCGAGTCGCTGCTGTTCGCGCTGCGCGAGAAGCTCGGCTTCCCCGGTTCCAAGAACGCGTGCGAGCAGGGTGAATGCGGCTCGTGCTCGGTGCTCCTCGACGGAACCCTCGTCTGTGCGTGCCTCGTGCTCGCCGCCCAGGCGGACGGCCACGAGGTGACGACGGTGGAGGGGCTCGCAACCGATGAGGGGCTGCACACGGTGCAGCAGGCGTTCGTCGACGCGGGCGCCGTGCAGTGCGGGTTCTGCACGCCGGGGCTCGTCGTCGCGACGGCGGATCTCCTACGGCGCCACCCTGACCCGTCCGACGACCAGATCCGCGAGGCGCTCTCGGGGAACCTCTGCCGCTGCACCGGGTACGCGAAGATCTTCGACGCCGTTCGGCAGGCGGCGCGCGCGTGACGCAGACGGCGCGTCAGCTGCAGGTCGGGCGCGTCGGCGAGCTCGTGCCGCGCGTCGACGCGCCGCCGAAGGTGAAGGGGGAGTTCGCGTATGCGAGCGACCTGTCGGTGCCGGGGATGCTGTGGGGCCACACCCTGCGCAGCCCGCATGCGCACGCGCGCATCCTCTCGGTCGACGTCTCCGCGGCCGTGTCGATGCCGGGTGTGCACGCCGTGCTCACGCACGAGGACGTGCCGGGCCAGAAGACGTACGGCCTCGAGTTCCCCGACCAGCCGGTGCTCGCGATCGACCGCGTCCTCTACTACGGCGAGGCGGTCGCGATCGTCGCGGCCGAGCATCCCGAACAGGCACGCCGCGCGGCCGAGGCGATCCGCGTCGAGTACGAGCCGCTCGAGCCGATCGCGGACATGGAGCGCGCGCTCGAGGCGGACGACCTCCACCCGGAGAAGCCGACCCGCGGCCACGGCTACCGCGAGGACGACCGCGCGAACGTCGTGCGCCACATGGTGATCCGCCACGGGGATCCGGAGACGCAGGGCGACGTCGCCGTGAGCGGGACCTACGAGGTCGGCATCCAGGATCAGGCGTTCCTCGGCCCGGAGTCGGGGCTCGCGGTGCCGGACGGAGAAGGCGGCGTCGACATCTACGTCGCGACGCAATGGCTGCACGTCGACCGCGCGCAGGTCGCGCCGTGCCTCGGGGTGCCGCTCGAGCAGGTGCGCATCCATCTGGCGGGCGTCGGCGGCGCGTTCGGCGGCCGCGAGGACCTGTCGATGCAGATCCACGGCGCGCTGCTCGCCCTGCACACGAACCGTCCCGTGAAGATCGTCTACAACCGCGAGGAGTCGTTCACGGGCCACGTGCACCGGCACCCCGCCCGCATGTGGGTCGAGCATCGTGCGACGCGCGAGGGAAAGCTCGTCAACGTCCGTTTCAGGATCCTGCTCGACGGCGGCGCGTACGCGTCGTCGTCGACGGCCGTCTGCTCGAACGCGGCGTCGTTCTGCGTCGGGCCGTACGAGGTGCCGAACGCGTTGATCGAGTCGACCGCGGTCTACACGAACAATCCGCCGTGCGGGGCGATGCGCGGGTTCGGCGCGGTGCAGACCGCGTTCGCCGCCGAGGCGCAGATGGACAAGCTCGCCGCCGAGCTGGGGCTCGACCCGGTCGAGTTGCGGCTCCTGAACGCGCTGAAGCCCGGCGACGTGCTGCCGACCGGCCAGGTGATCACCGGCTCGATGCCGGTCGCCGAGTGCATCCGCGCCGCCGCGGCGCTCGAGCCGCCCCCCGCCGAGCCGCTCCCCCGCGACGTGATCCGCCTCCCGGGCGGCGCCGGCAACACGACGAACGGCGAGGGCGTGAAGCGCGGCGTCGGGTTCGCGGTCGGCTTCAAGAACATCGCCTACTCCGAGGGCTTCGACGACTACTGCGCGGCGCGCGTCCGCATCTCGCCCGAGGGGTGGGCCGAGGTGCACTGCGCCGCCGCCGAGGTGGGCCAGGGCGTCAGCGGCGTGATCCTGCAGGTCGCGCGCACGGAGCTCGGGATCGAGGACGTCCGGCTCGCCCCGTCGCAGACCGCGACGGTCGAGTCCTCGGGGTCGGCCTCGGCGTCGCGGATGACGTGGATGGCGGCGGGGGCGGTGCGCGACGCCTGCCGCGCCGCGCTCGAGGAGCAGGAGCGGCGGCCGGGCGAGGAGGTCGACGTCGAGAAGATCTACCGCCACCCGCGCACGACGCCGCTCGACCCCGAGACGGGGCAGATCACGGGCGAGCGCGCCCACGTCGCGTTCGCGACCTGCGCCATGAAGGTCGTCGCCGAGGTGGACGTCGACCTCGGGCTGTCGCGGATCGTCTGGATCGGCGCGGCGCAGGACATCGGCAAGGCCGTGAACCCGCAGCAGGTCGAGGGGCAGATCGAGGGCGGCACAGC
>DATDNT010000107.1:0-72809 GCA_036518135.1 Gaiellaceae bacterium
ACAGGAAGCCGACGTGGTTCTCCCCCGACGACGCGCGCTCCCGCCTTGCGCAGGCGCGGCCGGCATGGCAGGCCGCGCAACACGAGCAGATCCTCGACAAGGCGCTCGACAGGTTGAGCGCTTGCCGTGGAACAGGCAAGAGCGATGCGACATAAACCCGGCGCGCGGGCGCTTCCTATGGAAAGGGACGCGTTTCCGCGTCCCTTTCGCATCGTTCGTATGAGGTGGAGGCGGCGGGAATCGAACCCGCGTCCGCGGACGCACCGGACTGAGCGTCTACAAGCTTAGGCCGCCCTTTCGCTTCATCCGCCGGCCGGTGTGCGACCGACCTACCGACGGACTAGCCCTCCTGAAATGTCGCGCCTCCGGCGAGTGGCTCTCCCTCGGCGCCAAGCCCGCTCGTTGATGCCGCCACCGGGACGCGGGCTTGCCCGGGGCGACACGCTGGTCTAGTCGCTCAGACTAGGCAGCGAGTGCGAGGTTGTTCTCCGCACTTGCGTTTGGTTCCGGTTGTTTTAGGAGGCCGACCGGAGACCTCCGCTTGCAGCTCACCCGGAGAACCGACCACGTCGAAGCCATGGCGCCCCCGTATGTTCCGTACGGGAGCATTGTAGCCCGGGACGGGCGTATCAGCCGGCCGGCGCGGTGACGGCGGACGTCGCGGGGACGCTTCCGAAGCGGTTCGTCGCCGTGACGTCGACGCGGAGCGTCCGCCCCACGTCCGTCGGCTGGACGACGTAGGTCGCGGCGGTGGCCGCGGCGATGTCCGTGCACGTCGCCCCCGTCGGGTCGCAGCTCTGCCACTGGTAGGCGTACCCGGTCGGCGTGTCGCCCCAGGTGCCGGGCGTCGCAGTCAGCGTCTGGCCCTGCTGCGGCGTGCCGGTCACCGTCGGCACCGCGATCGCGATCGGGACGAGCGCGGCGGTCGCGTGCGCGACGGCGAGCCGCGCGAACGCGATGGCGTCCGCGGCGACGACCTTCTTCGACAGCCCGAACGCGATGTTGAGGACGATCGCGCGATCGAGCCGCACGATCGAAATCGAGAAGTTGAGGGACGCCTTCTTCACGGAGACGACGTAGCCGACCTCCATCGAGCTGTCGCCGACGCCGAGGCCGTGCGGCCTCACCGTGACGACCCTGACGGTCGTCGGCTTCACCTTCGCGGCGCCCGCGAGCTCCTTCGCGAGCCCGGTCCGGAACGTCTTCGACGAGAACGTCTTCGCGAGCTTCGCGTAATCGCCCCCGGCGGCGGCCACGTCGCGCTCGATCGCGGCCTCGCTGTCGAGCTCGACGAACCTCGACGCGCCGTACGGCTTCGTGAACGCGATGTCGTTCTCGCGGTCGGCGATGATCGTGCCGCCGGTCGGCTGGTTCTTCGCCGCCTTGTCCTTCGCAAGCCCCGGAAAGTCCGCGGCGGTGAGGACGATGGTCGCGGGATCCGGTGTCCCCGCCGGCGCAGCGGCGAGAGCCGCGGTTGCGGCGACGAGAGCGACCGCGAGGACCGCGAGGAGGCTGCCTGCCTTCACGCCCGCACGGTAGCGGCGATCACCTCCGACCGCTTGCCTTCAGCGCGCGCTCGATCTGTCGTTTCGCGTCGCGCTCGGCGACGTCGCGCCGCTTGTCGCGCTGCTCCTTGCCGCGCGCCACCGCAAGCTCCACCTTCACGCGCCCATCCTTGAAATACAGCCTCGTCGGGACGATCGTCAGGCCCTTCTCGCGCACCTTCCCGTACAACGAGTCGATCTCACGCCGGTGGAGCAGCAGCTTGCGTGGCCGGATCGGCTCGTGGTTCGCGCGGTTCCCCTGCTCGTACGTCGCGATCTCCAGGCCGTTGAGCCACGCTTCACCCTCACGAATGTCGGCGTACGCCTGCGCCATCGTCGTCCGCCCGGCGCGCAGCGACTTCACCTCGGTCCCGGTCAGGACGAGGCCTGCTTCGACGCGCTCGAGCAACTGGTAGTCGTGGCGCGCACGGCGGTTCTCCGCGATCGTCTTCTCGGCCATTCCGGGGCCGAGAGTACCGTTGAGGGTCGGACCAGGGTGATTCCGGATGGTGCGGAGAGGCCGCCCGCGGCACCCTCGAAGCATGAGCGAACACACCATCACCACACCGATCGTCAAGCGCCTCGAGCGCTCGAGGGACGACCGCGTCCTCGCGGGCGTCTGCGGCGGCCTCGGCCGCTACTTCGACCTCACCCCTGCCGTCTTCCGCCTCGGCTTCGTCGTCCTGACGGTGCTCGGCGGGTCGGGCATCCTCGTCTACATCGCGGCCGTCCTCGTCATGCCGAAGCAGGGCGAGCCCACCTCCATCGCCGAAGACATCCTCTCGAACCGCCGCGAGCATCCGGTGCGGCTGATCGCGCTCGGCCTGATCGCGGTCGCAGTTCTGTCGCTGCTAGCCCGCGCGTCGTCCTGGCCGAGCGCCGGGGCGGCGTGGTTCATCGTGATCGTGGCCGGACTCGCCCTCCTCTGGTCGGGGAGGCGTGGGCTCGCCGCGGCGATCCTCGCCGTATTCATCGCGATCGCGGTCGCGTGCCTCGCCGCCGTCATCGCCGCCTTCGCCTGGTTCGACGTCAGCCTCGGCGACGGCGTCGGCTCCCACACCTACCAGCCGACGACGGTCGCAGCCGTCGCCGGCGGCTACCACCTCGGCATCGGCAAGCTCGACCTCGACCTCACGCACCTGCCCTCCGGCGTCCCCGCCACCGTCGACGCCTCCGTCGGGATCGGCAACCTCCGCATCACCGTCCCGCAGAACACTCCGCTGACGGTCGCGTCGCGGGTGAAGGCCGGCTCGATCGACGCGCTCGGGCACCACGAGGACGGGACGAACGCGCGCCTCGTCACCGGCGGCGGCAGCACGCTGACGGTCGTCGCGAACGTCGGCGCCGGTCACATCGAGGTGCAGCGGGCGCAGTGACGCAGATCCCCGCACTCCCGTTCGAGCGGAGCGAGCACGACCGCGTCCTCGCCGGCGTGTGCGGCGGCGTCGCGGACGCGCTTCGGGTCGACCCGACGCTCGTGCGCCTCGTCTTCGCCGTGCTCGCGCTCGCGGGCGGCGCCGGCATCCTCCTCTACCTCTCGCTGTGGGCGTGGACGACGGGCCGCCGGCCGATCATCGCCGTGCTGATCCTCGCGCTCGCGCTGATGGCGCTGCTCGGCGCGCTCGGCGTCCCGGTGACCGCGACGCTCGGCTTCGGGCTGATGGTCGCCGGCGTGGCGCTCCTCGCGCGCCGCGGCGCCACCCTCCGCCCCGGCGGAAGCTCCCTCTTCATCCCCGGGATCGCGCTGACGATGGCGGGCGCGGTCGTGATGCTCGACCACCTCGGCTCGTCGCGCGCGTTCCTCGCGCCGGGCGCGCTCGCGGGCGCGCTCGCGCTCGTCCTCGGGCCGTGGCTGTGGCAGATGTCGGCCGAGCGCGGTCAGCGGATCCGGCTCGAGGAGCGCGCGGAGATCGCGTCGCGCATCCACGACTCGGTGCTGCAGACGCTCGCACTCGTGCAGCGCGATGCGGGAGACGAGCAGCGCGTGCGGTCGCTCGCGCGCCGCCAGGAGCGCGAGCTTCGCCGCTGGCTCTACGGCAGCGGCTACGGCGACGCGCAGACGCTCGCCGACGCGCTCGCCGAGGCGGTCGCCGACGTCGAGAGCGGGTTCTCGGTGCGGGTCGAGCTCGCGTCCTCGGGCGATGCCCCCCTCGACGACGCTCTCACGCAGCTCGTGCTCGCCGCGCGCGAGGCGATGGCGAACGCCGCGAAGCACTCGCAGGCCGACGAGATCTCCGTCTTCGCCGACATCGCCGACGATGGAGTCGGCGTGTTCGTGCGCGACCGCGGCGTGGGGTTCGACCGCGCGGCCGTCGCCGCCGACCGCCGCGGCCTCGCGGAGTCGGTCGAGGCGCGGATGCAGCGCGCCGGCGGATCGGCGACGATCGCGTCCACCCCCGGCGAAGGAACGGAGATCGAGCTGAGGATGCCGAGATGATCCGCGTGGTTCTCGTGGACGACCACGAGCTGTTCCGCGCCGGCGTGCGCGGCGAGCTCGCCGGCCTCGTCGACATCGTCGGCGAAGCCGGCTCGGTCGCCGAGGCGACGCCGCTGATCCGCGACCTCGACCCCGACGTCGTGCTCCTCGACGTGCACCTGCCGGACGGCGGCGGCGAGGGCGTGATCGCGGCGGTCGCCCCGGAGCGGCCCGCGGTCAAGTTCCTCGCGCTCTCGGTCTCCGACGCCGCCGAGGACGTGATCGCGGTCATCCGCGCCGGCGCGCGCGGCTACGTCACGAAGACGATCTCGCGCGACGAGCTTGCGGATGCGGTCCGCCGCGTTGCCGACGGCGACGCCGTGTTCTCACCGCGGCTCGCCGGCTTCGTGCTCGACGCGTTCCGGAGCGGCGAGCCGCTCGGCGCCGACCCGGAGCTCGAGACGCTGACGCCGCGCGAGCGCGAGGTGCTGCAGCTGATCGCGCGCGGCTACCTCTACAAGGAGATCGCGTCGCGCCTCTCGCTGTCGGTGAAGACGGTCGAGGCGCACGTCTCGAGCGTGCTCCGGAAGCTGCAGCTCTCGACGCGTCACGAGCTGACGCGCTGGGCGCAGGAGCGGCGACTCGTCTAGCTCGGCGAGAGCATCGTCAGACGTCCGCCGAGCAGCCACTCCGTGACGTAGAGGTTCCCGCCGGCGTCGGCAGCGATCGTGTGCGGGCTGTTGAACAGCCCCGGCTCGAGCTGCGGCCGCACCAGGTCACCGGACGCCGTGCGGGCGTTCGGCCAGCCGTCGCGGGCCGGCGCCGCCGCATTCGCGCCGACGACCTCCACGAGCCGTCCGTCGAGATCGACGATCGTCACCTGCGCGATCGTGAAGTCGGTCAGGGCGATGCGGTCGCCGAGGTCGACCATGTCGGTCGGCGTGACGACGACGCGCTCGCCGATCGTGCGACGGTACGCACCGTTCGCGCCGTAGACCTGGATCCGCCCGTTCGCCCGGTCGCTGACGAGCAGCTCCTCGCCGCCGCGCACGGCGAGCACCCCGTGCGGGCAGTCGAAACGCCCGGCGCCCTCCTCGCCCGAGAGCGTCTCCAGGTGCTCCCCGTCGCGGTCGAACCGGTGCACGAGGCTTCGGCCGTACCCGTCGGCGACGAACACGACGTCGCCCGCGACCGCGAGCGCCGTCGGCGACCAGCCGTCCGCGGGATCGTGCAGCTCGGAGAGGATCGCGCCGGTGCGGTCGACGCGCACGACGCGGCCGCGGCCGCGCTCCGTTTCGAAGTCGCCGCCGCGTACGCGCCGCTTGAACCCGACGTCGCAGATCCACATCGCGTCGCCGTCGACGAGGAAGCCGTGCGGCTCGAGCAGCCCGTCGACCGTGAAGGAACGAACGACCTCGCCGCCCCGGTAGACGAGGAGCGTCGGCTCCGCCGGATGCGTGACCACGACGCCTTCGTCGGTAACGGCCACGCCCGAGTGCATCCACCCGAGCGGCTCCTGCGGCAACTCGATGCCGCTCCACGCGTACGGCACGCACGGAGCCTACGCCGCTGCCGCTACGGCAGCGCGAGCTCGACCTTGCCGTCGTTGCGCGCGATCTGCTCCACGCGCACCGTGATCGGGTCGCCGAGGCGGTAGGTGCGGCCCGTCGTCCGGCCGGCGAGCCCCGTGCCCAGGTCGTTGATCTCGAAGAACTCGCCGTGCAGCCGCCGCGCCGGCAGGAACCCCTCGAACACCTCGCCGAAGCGCACGAAGAGGCCGCTGCCGATCAGGCCGACGATCTCCCCCTCCCACGGCTCGTCCCACCCGAGCTCGAAGAGCCTCCGGTCGAGCAGCCACGCGAGGCAGATCTCGTCGGCGAGATACTCGGTCTGCGCCGCTTCCCGCTCGCGCTCGGACGTGTGCTCGGCGAGGTGCTGCAGGTCGTCCGGCAGCGGGTCGTCGGCGAGACCGAGCTCGCGGAGGAGCGCGCGGTGCACGACGAGGTCGGGGTAGCGCCGGATCGGCGAGGTGAAATGGCAGTACGCCGTCGAGGCGAGGCCGGCGTGGCCGAGATTCCTGGGGTCGTACCGCGCCTGCTTCAGCGCTCGGAGGACGAGCGACGGGAACGCAACGCGCCCACGGCCCGACTGCTCGCTGTAGGCGGCGACGAGCTTCGACGCCTCGCCCGCGACCCGCGCAGCATCCTGCGGCAGCAGCGGATCGGGGACAGGCGGGGTGGGCACGCCGAGATCGGCGAGCTTCGCGACGAGGTGGAGGATCGACTGAGGATCCGGCCGCTCGTGCACGCGGTAGAGCGCGGCGCGGTTCCGTGAAGCGAGGAACGCACCGACGAGCTCGTTCGCGAGGATCATCAGCTCCTCGACGAGCATGTGCGCGTGCGGCTCGCCCTCGAGCCACGCCTCCGCGACCTGGCCGTCCTCGAAGCGGAAGTTCGCCTCCGGCGTCTGCACCTGCAGCGCTCCGCGCCGGAAGCGCTTCGCCCGAAGCGCCGACGCCAGCTCGTCGTTGAGCGACAGCTGCTCGAGGATCAATTCCGGCGCCTCGCGGCGCTGCGCCTCGCCGTAGGTCAGACGCGCGTCGGACCGGATGACGGAGCGGTAGAAGGTGGGCGCGCCGTCGGGCGCGATCTCGACGGTCACGCACAGACGATCCTCCTGCGGCCTGAGCGAGCACAGGTCGTCCGCGAGCTCGTGCGGGAGCATCGGCGCGACGGTGCCGGGCACGTACGTCGAGAACGCGCGCCGCGCGGCGCCGTGGTCGAGCGGCGTGCCGGCGCCGACGAAGTACGAGACGTCCGCGATGTGCACCCACGCGCGGATCCCGTCACTCTCGCGCCGGAACGAGAGCGCGTCGTCGAAGTCCTTCGCGGTGTCGGGGTCGATCGTGAAGGTCGTCAGGTCGCGGAGGTCGACGCGCCCCTCGGGGTCGGGCTCGGGCGGCGTGTGCGGCTCGAACGGAGCGCGCGCGCCCTTCTCGACGAGGAGTGCCTCGAGGACGTTCTCGATGCGCGCCGCCGGGCCGAGCGACCGCTCGACCTTCGCGCGGCCGCGCCCGGTGCGCACGACCGCAAGGTCGCCCGCGTCGAGGTCGCCGATCCCCTTCGACTCGAGGACGAGCGGCACGCCGGGCGTGAAGTACGGCTCGCCGACGACGAGCCTGCCGCGGCGTCCGACCTCGACTACGAGGCGACCCTCTATATCTGCAGGAAGCGGCGGATCGTCAGGCCCGAGCCGAGAGCGCCGAGGCCGAGGCCCGTCCCGAGCAGGATGAGCGCGACGACGGGGAACGCCCACGCATGGACGTCGGAGTCGCCCGAGAGGTGCGGCAGGATCGCCGGCAGCGCGATCGCCTTCCCGAGCACGAGGAAGAAAATCGCGAGCAGCGCGCCCGCGGCGCCGCAGAGCAGGCCTTCGAGCATGAACGGCCCGCGCACGAACCAGTTCGTCGCGCCGACGAGCTTCATGACCTCGATCTCACGCCGCCGCGAGAAGATCGACAGCCTGATCGTGTTCGAGATGAGCAGGATCGACGCGACGACGAGAACGAGCGTGGCAAGGGTGAACACCACCTCGATCACGTGCGCGACCTGGAGGATCCTGTGCGAGATCTTCTTGCCGTCGTTCACCTTGTCGACGAACGGCGCCTGGTTCTTGCCGGAGACGGACGCGTAGAGCTTGTCGACGTTCTCCGCCTTGTTGGGCGTCACCCACAGCGAGTCCGGCAGCGGGTTCGACGTCAGGTTCTTGACGAGCTCCGGGTAGCGCTTCGCCATGTTGCGAAGCGCCTCCTCCTTCGACACGTACCTGACGCCGCCGACCTTCACGTACGGGTTCTGCGACAGCGTCCGCGCGTAGTCGTTCTTCTGACGCACCGTCGCGCTGTCTGCGAAGTTGATCTTCACGACCAGCTCGCTCTTCACGTGGTTGGACCACGAGACCGTCCACGTCCCGAGCGCGATGAAGAGGCCGAGCAGGAACATCCCGATGAGAACGGTCATCGTCGCCGCCACCGTCGTCGAGAGGTTCGCGCCCAGCGAGCGCCACGCCTCCGCGAACAGGAGCTTGCCGCGACCGCCCATGCCTACTCGCCTGCGTAGCCGCCGCGGCGCTCGTCGCGCGCCAGGCGGCCACCCTCCAGCTGGATCACGCGCTTGCGCATCTTGTCGACCATCTCGCGGTCGTGGGTGACCATGAGGATCGTGGTGCCGGCGCGGTTGATCCGGTAGAGGAGCTGCATGATCCCGACGGACGTGTCGGGGTCGAGGTTCCCGGTCGGCTCGTCGCAGACGAGGAGCGGCGGGTGGTTGACGAACGCGCGCGCGATGGAGACGCGCTGCTGCTCGCCGCCGGAGAGCTCATCGGGGTGCGAGTTCATCTTGTGCGACAGCCCGACCATCGCGAGGACCTCGGGCACCTTCTTGCGGATCGCCGCATTCGACTCGCCCTGCACCTTCAGCGCATAGGCGACGTTCTCGGCCGCCGTGCGGCGCGGCAGCAGCTTGAAGTCCTGGAACACGCACCCGATGTTGCGGCGGAGCATCGGCACCTTCGACTTCTTCAGTCGGCCGAGCTCACGGCCGCCGACGACGATCTTGCCGCTCGTCGGCTCGAGCTCCTTCAGCAGCAGGCGCACGAGCGTCGACTTGCCCGAGCCCGACGCGCCGACGATGAACACGAACTCGCCCTTGTCGATGTGGAACGTCACGTCCTGCAGGGCGGCGACGTCGGGCTCGTACACCTTCGTGACGGCGTCGAACACGATCATCGACGCCGCCGACGGGCGAGGCACGAGCACCGGCTCGTCGATCAATGCCGTCGTCTGCGTGGCTGTCATCTCGGGTTCCTGCACTGGTCGGATGGTCACCGCCTACCGAGGCGACCTGGTGCGAAGGTGGCGGGGATTGTACCCCACCGCCTAGACGACTCTCCCGGCCGCTCGTGCCAACAGGTACTCACGGATGAACGGGTCGAGCTCGCCGTCGAGGACTGCCTGCGTGTTCCCCATTTCATAACCGGTGCGTGTGTCTTTCACGAGCTGGTACGGATGCAGGACGTAGGACCGGATCGACTCGCCGCCGAAGCCGGTGTCGGCGGAACCACCCCGCTCCTTCGCCAACAGCGCTTCTCTCTCCTCCTCCTGTCGTTCCACGAGGCGCGCTTTCAGAACCCGCATCGCCGTCTGTTTGTTCGCCGACTGCGAGCGCTCGTTCTGGATCGCGACGACGATCCCCGTCGGCAGGTGGGTGATCCGGACGGCGCTGTCGGTCTTGTTCACGTGCTGGCCGCCGGCGCCCTGCGCGCGGTACGTGTCGATCTTCAGGTCGCCGTCGTCGATCTCGACGTCGGCGTCGTCGGGCAGGAGCGGCGCGACGATCACCGTCGAGAACGCGGTGTGCCGGCGGTGCGCCTGGTCGAACGGGCTCAGGCGGACGGGGCGGTGCTTGCCGCGCTCCGCCTTCAGGATCCCGTACGCGTTCTCCCCCTGGACGGTGAACGTGGCGGACTTGATCCCCGCTTCCTCGCCGGGGCTCGTCTCGAGCAGCTCCACCTTGAACCCGCGGTTCGTCGCCCACCGCTCGTACATCCGGAGCATGATCTCGGCCCAGTCCTGCGCGTCCGTGCCGCCGGTGCCGGACTGCAGCGTGACGACTGCGTCGCCCGCGTCGTACTCGCCGTCGAAGAGCGCCGCCTCCTGCAGCTGCTCCACCTCGCGCCGCAGCGGGACGAGCGTGGCGGCGATCTCGTCCTCCATCTCGCCGCCGTCCATCTCGGCGAGCTCCCGGGCATCGCCGTAGTCCTGCTCGAGGCGGCGGTAGCCCTCGAGCCGCCGCGACACGCGGGCGTGCTCCGCCGACACCTTGGCCGCGGCATTCTGGTCGTCCCAGAAGCCCGGCGCGTTCATCTGCTCCTCGAGCCCTACGAGGCGAGTTTCGAGCGAAGCGGGGTCAAAGGTACTCACGGACCCATTCGATCTGGGTCCCGAGCTCCTCGAGCTGTTCCGTCAGCGTCCTGCCGTCTTCGAGCACGCGGGGATGGTACCGGTGAGCGTTTCGAGGCCACGCCGCACGCTGAGCGCGAAGCTCAGCTCGACGAGGCCCGGCTGCCGAACGACGACGCGCGTCATCCCGTCGGCGGTTCGCGACGCGCAGCCGGCCGAGGACGACCAATACGGCGACCACCGGACGCGGAAGCGGTAGGCACCCGGCTGCTGCACCTCGGCGACGATCCGCTGCGGCCACAGGTAGAGGACGGTCGCTGCGCCGGGACCGGTGACGAGCGGCGTCGCCTTCGGGAGCTCGTAGATCGTCGTGTGGTCCGTCCAGGCGACCGGCACGAGCGACGTCGCGCCCGAGAGGACGAGCCGCGCCTCGTTGCGCGAGCTGTAGTCCGGCGGCGCATCCGGCAGCACGACGTAACGGACGCCCATCCGCCGGAGCCACGACTCGTAGCCGCGCGCCCCGAGCTTCTTGTCGTAGAGCAGTTCGTTCTGGGGGAAGTCGCTCTGCCTGTACCAGCCGCGCACGATCGGGATGCCGGCCTCCGGGAGGTACGCCGCCGACCAGTGCTCGGCGGTGTCGACGACCTCGACACGGAACGACGGGCTCAGATGGTGGTGCAGGTAGGTGATCGTCGGCTGCCAGTACGTGCGCGAGGCCTCGGGATCGGTGCTCGCGCGCGCGAGCGAGATGAAGATCGGCGTGACGTTCCAGACGGCCGCGAGCGCGACGGCCGGCACGAGGAGCCACAGCGGCCGCCACGCGCGGAGCGCACCGAGCATCAACGCGACGGGCAGCGCGACGTAGCGCAGACGCTCGACGTTCGAGCCGACGGCGGACGGCACGAGGTATGCGCCGATGCAGACGGCGAGGTAGATCCAGAAGACGCCGCGCAGGACGCGCGCCTGCGGCACACCGCGCGTGACGACGAGGCCGACCACGCCGAAGAGCACCGACGGCGCGAGCTGCAGCAGACCGTACGGGAAGGTGCCACCGTCGCCGAAGAGCCGCCACAGCACGAGCTCCGCGATCACGCACAGCGTGACCGCGGCGATCTGTACGCGCGCGTCGCGCAGCGTCCCGCGCGCGAAGACGACACCGGCGAGGACGACGACGAGGAACACGAACCCGAGCGGGCTCGCGGCGACGGTCAGCACGGCGCACAGCGCGAACCGTCCGCGCCGCCGCTCCTGCAGCGCCCAGAGGGCGAGCAGCGCGAACGACATGCTGAGCGCGAACGGGAACGCAGCCGCGGCGATCACGCCCGCCCAGAGCACGGCGAACGAGCGGCTCGAGAGGCGTGATGCAGGCCCCCACTGCCGGAACACGACGATGCTGAACGCGAACGCCGCCGTCGCGACCGACGCGAGCGCGAGCACGCGGATCCCGAGCAGGGCCGCGAGCGGGTAGTACAGCAGGCTGTACGTGACGAACGAGTAGCGCCCCGCGTACCAGAAGTTGTTCCAGATCGCGAAGCCGTGCTCGAGCAGGAAGGTGCGCTGGTACGCGTGCGCCGACCAGTCGATGCCGGGCGGCGTCGCCCAGAGAAGCAGTGCGGCAAGTGCTGCGGCAAGTGCGGTCGCGATCGTCGCTTCGCGCGCCAGCAGCCGGCGTTCGGCCAGCGACATGCTGACAGCCTAGTCGGCGGGGAGGCGCGACCAGATCGCCACGTCCGCGCGCTTGCCCTCCTTGAAGGCGAGACTGCGGAGAACTCCCTCCCGCGCGTAGCCCGCGCGCTCGGCAACCCGCTCGGAGCCGGCGTTTCTCGGGTCGATCCGGAGCTCGATCCGCTCCAGCCCGAGCTCGTCGAGCCCCCAGCGCGTGAGGAGGTCGACCGCGCGCGTGGCGATGCCGCGGCCGCGCGCCGCCGGCGCGATCACGTAGCCGAGCTCCCCCTGCCGTCCGTCGAGGTCGAGCCGGACGAACGCGGCGAACCCGACCGCGTCGCCGTCCGCGTCCCGGACCGCGAACCCCGCGCACGAACCGTCCTCCCACCCGTCCTCGTACCGGCCCACCCACCGCTCGAGGAACGCCTCGTCCGGCTCCGTCGGGATGTACGTGAACGCCGCCGTGTCCGCGTCGCGTTCGAGGACCCAGCGCATGTCGGGGACGAGCGCGCGCGTCAGCGGCTCGAGCCGGACCAGGTCGTCGAGGAGCGCGGGCGCCGCTAGGCGCCGTGGCACTTCTTGAACTTCTTGCCGGAGCCGCACGGGCACGGATCGTTGCGCCCGACGTTCTCGAAGTCCGAGTTGACCTTCGGCTTCTGCGCCACCGGCGCCGTCGCGACGCCGCCGCCGCTCGCGAACCCTGCTCCCGCCGTCGACGTCCCGCCGGCCGCGAGGATCGCGTCGGCACCGGCCATCGTCTGGTGCTCGTAGCTCAACGCGCCGTTGCCGTTGGCCGGCGCCTGCTGCTGCTCGAGCTGGTCCTGCGGCGTCACCTCGGCGTGGAAGAGGAGCGTGACGACCTCTTCACGGATCGCGCGGTTCAGCTCCTGGAACATGATCGCGCCTTCGTTGCGGTACTCGACGAGCGGGTCCTTCTGCGCGAGGCCGCGGAGGCCGATGCCCTCGCGCATGTAGTCCATGTTCTCGAGGTGCTCGCGCCAGCGCGTGTCGACGACCTGCAGCACGATGAACCGCTCGAGGTCGCGCATGAGCCCCGGCTCGATCTCGTCCATCGACTTCTCGCGCTCGCCATACGCGTCGAGCGCGTCGTCGAGGAACTCCTGGACGACCTGGTCGCGCTCGAGACCCTTCAGCTCGTCGGCGGCGACGCCGGTGCCGTAGATGGCGTCGAGCGCGGAGACGAGGTCTCCGAGCTCCCACTCGTCCTGCGCCTCGGACATCGTGTAGTCCGACACGGTGTTCGAGATCACCTCGGGGAGCCACTCCTCCCGGATGTCCTCCGAGAGGTCGGCGCCGTGCAGCACGCGGTTCCGCTGCTCGTAGATCACCTGGCGCTGGACGTTCATCACATCGTCGTACTTGAGGACGTTCTTGCGGGCGACGAAGTTCTGCTCCTCGACCTTCTTCTGCGCGTTCTCGATCTGACGCGAGAGGATCGACGCCTCCATCGGCTGGTCCTCGGGGAGCTTGAACCGCTCCATGATGTTCTTGATCCGGTCGCCGGCGAAGAGCCGTACGAGGTCGTCCTGGCCCGAGAGGTAGAAGCGCGTCTCGCCGGGGTCGCCCTGACGGCCGGAGCGGCCGCGAAGCTGGTTGTCGATGCGGCGCGCCTCGTGGCGCTCGGTGCCGAGGACGTACAGGCCCCCCAGCCCACGGATCTCGTCGTCGATCTTGATGTCGACGCCGCGGCCGGCCATGTTCGTCGCGATCGTCACCGCGCCGCGTGTGCCCGCGTCCTTGATGATCTCGGCCTCGCGCGCGTGCTCCTTCGCGTTCAGCACGGTGTGCGGCACGCCCTGGCGCTTGAGCAGCTCGCTCAGGTACTCGGACGTCTCGACCGCGATCGTGCCGACGAGCACGGGCTGCCCCTTCTCGTGGCGCTCCTTGACGTCGCCGACGACCGCGTTGAACTTCGCCTCCGCCGACTTGAAGATCAGGTCGTTCTTGTCGTCGCGGGCCACCGGGACGTTCGTCGGGATCTCGACCACGTTCAGGTTGTAGATCTCGACGAACTCCTTCTCCTCCGTCTTCGCCGTACCGGTCATGCCGGCGAGCTTCTCGTAGAGGCGGAAGTAGTTCTGCAGGGTGATCGTCGCGAGCGTCTGGTGCTCCTCCTGGATCGCGACGCCCTCCTTCGCCTCGACCGCCTGATGCAACCCCTCGCTCCAGCGGCGTCCCTCCATGATGCGGCCCGTGAACTCGTCGACGATCTTGACCTCGCCTTCCTGGACGACGTAGTCGACGTCGCGCTTGTAGAGCGCCTGCGCCTTCAGCGACTGGATCAGGTGGTTGACGAGCTGGACGTTGTTCGGGCTGTAGAGGTTGTCGACCCGGAGCGCGCGCTCGACCTTCTCGATGCCGGACTCGGTCGGCGCGACGGTCTTGTGCTTCTCGTCGTAGAGGTAGTCGTGCTCGCGCGCGAGCTGCTCGTCGTCGAGCTTCGTGCCCTTCGACTGCACCCCGTCGAGCGTCTTCACGACGCGCGCGAAGTCGTAGTAGGTCTTGGCCGCGGTCGTCGGCTCGCCCGAGATGATCAGCGGCGTGCGCGCCTCGTCGATCAGGATCGAGTCGACCTCGTCCACGATCGCGAACCGGTGCCCGCGCTGGACGACGCCGTCGAGGCTGATCGCCATGTTGTCGCGCAGGTAGTCGAAGCCGAACTCGGAGTTCGTGCCGTAGGTGACGTCGGCGTCGTACGCGGCCTTGCGCTTGTCGAACGGCATGTTGTTCTCGATCGCGCCGACCGTGATGCCGAGCCGCTCGAACACCGGCCGGTTCCACTCCGCGTCGCGGGCGGCGAGGTAGTCGTTGACCGTGACGAGGTGGCAGCCGAGCCCCTCGAGCGCGTTCAGGTACAGCGGCAGGCTCGCGACGAACGTCTTGCCTTCGCCGGTCTTCATCTCGGCGATGTCGCCCTCGTGGAGCGCGATGCCGCCCATCATCTGGACGTCGAAGATGCGCTGGTCCGACTCGCGCAGGCGCGCCTCGCGCACCGCTGCGAACGCTTCGAACAGCAGCTCCTCGAGCGACTCCCCGTTCTCGAGCCGCTCCCGGAACTCCACCGTCTTCCCGCGCAGCTCCTCGTCGGAGAGCTTCTGGAAGTCGGGCTCGAGCGTCGCGATGTAGGCGGCCTGCTCGTGCAGGCGCTTCAGGCGGCGCCCCTCGCCGAAGCGCAGGGCCTTCTCGAGGCTGCCGAGGGCGGGCATGGGCACAGGGTACCGGGTGCCTCCCCGCTCGTACCGCGCCGCACGTTCCCCGCACGGTTCCTTAGGACGGCGTTCACATGCGAGCCGCCGCTTCAGGCGCTGCGGCTAGAGCGGCGTCGCCTCGACCTCCCACAGGGTGCCGTCGAGCCGCCGGGCGCGGTAGACGGCGTCACCGCCGCGCTCGAAGGCGAGCGGGATCGCGACCCGACGCTCGCCGTCGACCGTCAGCGTCCGCTCGCCGCCGGAGACGACGAGCTCCGCCTCCTCTCCGTCGAGCGACGGCTCCTCCGCCACGTCGATCCGCCGCGCGGCGACGCTCCACGTGGAGCCGTCCTGGCGCACCGCCTCGGCGCGGTAGGGCGGCGCGAGCCGCTCCTCGACGGCGTCGGCGAGCGGCGCCACGGAGCCGTCCGGCTCGTCCTCGTCGACGACGACGGTGCCGTCGGGAAGCGTCACGAAATGGACGGACGCCCCCCGCAGCGCGTCGGACTGCGCGACGAGGACCACGTCCCACCGCCGCGCGCGCGGGACGCCGTGGATGCCGGGCTCGCCGCGCTGCTCGCCGTCCCAGCCGGGCGGCGCCGCGGCAGGGCCGCGCGTCGCGGCCGGATCGAGCGCGAGCCCTGCGTCGTCCGCCAGCTGCCGGTGGAGCGGCTTCCTACGCCGGAACAGCCCCACGCGCGCGGCCGGCTCTACGCCGCGTCGCCGTTGTGCTCGGCCTGGCGCCGCGGCTCGACGATCCGCCGTTCGCGGTAGCGCTTCACCTGGCGCTCGAGCTTGTCGACGAGCTGGTCGATCGACGCCTTCATGTCGGGCGAGGCTTCGCGCGCGCGCAGGGTCGGCCCCTTCGTGAACACGGTCGCCTCCGCGACGGCGCTCGCCGCGATCGACGGGTTCTTCTGCTCCGACAGCTCGACCTCCACCTGCGTCTGCTCCGCAAGCTGCTTCGAGAGCTTCGCCAGCTTTCGTTCGGCGTACTCCCGGAGCGAGGGGGTGACCTCGACGTTCTTGCCCTTCACCTGAAGCCTCATGCGTGCCTCCTTCGGTGGTGGCTGTCCGGTGCTCTGAGCCTAGCCAACCCAGCGCGGATTGCGAGCGTGGTTCTCACCGAAGAACGGTGCGAGCGAACGTCACCACGTCCACGCGGCGCGCGCCGGCGGCGCGGAGCGCGGTCGCCGCGGCCGAGGCGGTGGCACCCGTCGTATAGACGTCGTCGACGAGCAGCACGCGGGCGGGCGGCGAGCCGGCGGAGCGAAACGCGCCGCGCACGTTCGCGCGCCGGGCGACGCGGCCGAGCGTCGCCTGGCGGCCGCGCGGGGCGCCCTGCCGCGTGAGCAGGTCTCGGACGTCGAGCTCCCACCGCCGGCCGAGGCCGCGGGCGAGCGCCTCTGCCGGGTGATGGCCCCGCTCGAGCAGCCGGTCGGAGTCGGGCGGGATATACGCGATGACGTCTGCCGCCGGCGGCTCGACGCGTTCTGCGACGAGGTCGGCGGCGAGGCTCGCCGCACGGCGGAGCCCGTGCTCCTTCCAGGCGGACAAGAGTGCGCGGCCGGCGCGCGAATACGTGACCGCAGCGCGCGCCGACGCGAAGCCGAGCCGCCTGCCCGTGCACTCGCGGCACTGCGCCACCGCCCACACGGTCGGCGCGCCGCAGCGGTCGCACGACGGCGGTCCCGGCGAACGCAGAGAGCGGATGCACGCCTCGCAGAGCACGGGCGCCGAGGCGCCGCAGGCGACGCAGCGAGGCGGGAAGACGAGGTCGACGAGCCACCCCGGCGACGCTACGGGGAGAGCCGTCGCGTGTCTGCGACGGCTTCGCAACGAATGTGTGACTTCTTCTAGACCGGCGAGTACGTGTCGCGCGGCGGCAGCCCGGCGGCGATGCGCAGGCGGTTGTCCGCCTCGAGGAGCTGCTCGTGGTTCCCGATGTCGAACCACGTCTCGCCGAACACCCAGCCGTACACCGGCTCGTGCCGCTGCAGCCAGCCGACGAAGCGCCCCGGCTGGTCGGAGCCGTGCTCGCCCTCGAGGTACGGGCGCAAGAGCTTGGCGTGCGCGCGGTGGAAGACGTAGGTCGCGGTCGCGGCGAGCGACGACACGGGGTCGGCGGGCTTCTCGACGAACGAATGCATCCGGCCGTCCTCGTCGAGCTCCACGACGCCGTACTGCGACGCGAGCTCGAGCGACCCCACGTCGCGGACGGCCACGGCGCTCGCCTTGCCCTTGGCGCTCCAGAAGGCGACGAGGTCGGAGATCTCGAAGTCGAAGAGGTTGTCGCCCGCGATCACCAGCAGGTCGTCGTCGATCTCCGCCTGCTCCACGACGAAGAGCATGTCGCCGATCGCACCGAGGCGGTCGTCGTTCGACGTCGTGCCGTCGTCGTGGATGACGACGTCGCGGCCCGCGCCCCATTCGCGAAACGCTGCCACCTTGCGTGCGTTCGTCACGACGTGCACCTGATCGACGTCGTCGACGCGAGCGACGTTCTCGAGGATGCGGTCGATGATCGGCACGCCGCCGACGGGCAGGAGCTCCTTCGCCCACGTGTCCGTCAGCGGCCGCAACCGCGTCGCGTATCCCGCCGCGAGGATGACCGCTTTCACGCCGCCACCGCTCCCGCGAGCGACTCGGCGAACGGCGCACGGTGGACGCCGTGCTCCGTGACGATCGCGGCGATCAGCTCTGCGGGTGTCACGTCGAAGGCCGGGTTCCGCGCGGCGAAGCGCGCCGTGACCTCGGCGGGGTCGCGCTCCTCGATCGGAATGGCCGCACCGTCGGGCGTCGCGAGGTCCACGGTGGTCGACGGCGCCACGATGTACAGCGGGATGCCGTGGTGCCGCGCGAGGACGGCGAGCGAATACGTGCCGATCTTGTTCGCGCTGTCGCCGTTCGCGGCGATCCGGTCGGCGCCGGTGACGACGCAGTCGACCTCGCCGCGCGCCATCAGCGACGCGGCCGCGGAGTCCGCGATCACCGCGTGCGGGACGGATGCCGACTCGAGCTCCCACGCGGTGAGGCGGGCGCCCTGCAGCAGCGGACGCGTCTCGTCGACCCAGACGTGCTCGAGGAGCCCGCGCTCGAACGCCGTCAGGAGCGCGCCGACCGCCGAGCCGTAGCCGCCCGTCGCGAGCCCGCCGGCGTTGCAGTGCGTCAGCGCCCGCGTGCCCGGCGACAGCAGGTCGGCGGTGTGCGCAGCCATGCGACGGCACCGGTCGACCTCGTCCTGGTGGATCCGCCGTGCGTGCTCGGCCGACGGATCGTCGCGCATTTCGTCGAGCGCCCACGCGAGGTTGACCGCCGTCGGCCGCGACGAGCGCAGCACGGCGTCCGCCTCGTCGAGGTCGTCGCCGCACGCTGCGGCGAGCGCGATGCCGTACGCGGCCGCGACGCCGATCGCCGGCGCGCCGCGGACGACCATCGTCCGGATCGCGTCGGCGAGGTCCGCTGCGGTCTCGCAGCGGACCTCGACGACGTCGTCCGGAAGCCTGCGCTGGTCGAGCAGGACGACCGCGTCCCGCTCGAGGCGCACGATCTGCTCGGGCTCGAGGCTCAGGTGCCCTCGTCCCAGGAGGCGAGGTACTTGGCCTGCTCCTCCGTCAGCTGGTCGATCGTCACGCCCATCGTCTCGAGCTTCAGGCGGGCGATCTCCTCGTCGATCTCGCGCGGCACCGGGTAGACCTTGTTCTCGAGCGACGACGCGTGCTGGACGGCGTACTCCGTCGCGAGCGCCTGGTTCGCGAAGCTCATGTCCATCACGATCGCGGGGTGTCCCTCGGCGGCCGAGATGTTGACGAGCCGGCCGTCGGCGAGCAGGAAGATGCGGCGCCCGTCCTCGAGCTTGAACTCCTCGACGAAGTTGCGCGCCTCGCGCGTCTCCGTCGCCAGGCTGCGGAGCGCCGGGATGTCGATCTCGACGTTGAAGTGGCCCGTGTTGCAGACGATCGCGCCGTCCTTCATCGACGAGAGATGCTCGCCCGAGAGGACGTGCTTGTCGCCGGTCGCGGTGCAGAAGATGTCGCCGATCTTCGCCGCGTCGACCATCGGCATCACCTCGTAGCCGTCCATCAGCGCCTCGAGCGCGCGCATCGGATCGACCTCGGTGACGATCACGTGCGCGCCCATGCCGCGTGCGCGCATCGCAACGCCGCGGCCGACCCAGCCGTACCCGGCCACGACGAACCGCGTGCCCGCGATCAGCACGTTGGTCGAGCGGATGATCCCGTCGATCGTCGACTGGCCTGTCCCGTAGCGATTGTCGAAGAAGTGCTTCGTCCGTGCCTCGTTCACGGCGACGACCGGGAACTGGAGCGCGCCGTCGGCCTCCATCGCCTTCAGGCGAATCACGCCGGTCGTCGTCTCCTCCATGCCGGCGATGATGTCGCCGAGCTGCTCGCGCCGCGTCGAGTGCAGCACGCTGATCACGTCGGCGCCGTCGTCCATCGTGAGCTGCGGCTTGTGGTCGACCGCCGCCATGATGTGCGAGTAGTACGTGTCGTTGTCCTCGCCCTTGATCGCGAAGACGGGGATCTCGAACTCGTCGACGAGCGCCGCGGCGACGTCGTCCTGCGTGGAGAGCGGGTTCGACGCGCAGAGCACGACGTCGGCGCCGCCGGCCTTCAGCGTCCGCATGAGGTTCGCGGTCTCGGTGGTGACGTGGAGGCACGCGGAGACGCGGTAGCCGTCGAGCGGCTTCTCGCGCTCGAAGCGCTCGCGGATCGCGGTCAGCACCGGCATCTGCCGGTCGGCCCACATGATGCGCCGCACGCCTTCGGGCGCGAGCGCCAGGTCCTTCACGTCGTGGTTCTTCGTGGTCGCCAAATCGTTCCTTTCGATCGGGTCAGGCCGTCAGGAGCCGCTCGTGCTTGCGCTGCTCCCATTCGACCCATGAGCCGGCGTCGTCCGCCTGTGCGAGCCAGTTGTCCACCGCGCGCCTGAGCTCCGGCTCACGCCGCAGCCGACGGGCGAACACGACATCGGCCAGGTCGAGGCCGAACGTTCGCCGCAGCTCGCGCAGAGAGCGGAGGCGGTTCAGCTCGGAGAGGCCGTACGTGCGATAGCCCCCGCGCGTCCGTGCGGGGACGACGAGGCCGTGATCCTCGAGATAGCGCAGCATCCGCGCCGACCAGCCGGTCTCCGCGGCCGCCGCACCGACGGTCAGGGCCTCACGCACGCCCACAACCTTACCACAGATGTGTCAGGGTTCGCTCGTGCCCTCGCGGCCGTAGGCGTCCTCGAGCCGGACGACGTCGTCGAGATGCGGCGTCGAGACCTCGAGGATCGTGGTGTCGTCGAGCGCGGTGACGCGGTGAACGGTCCCGGGGACGTAGTGGAACGCGGCACCGGCGGTGACGACCTCCTCGAGGAGCACGCTCTCCCCGGCCTCGCCGAGCTCGAGCCTCGCGCGACCCGACTGCACGAGCCACGACTCCTCCTTCTCGCGGTGGAACTGCAGCGAGAGCGAGTGCCCCGCCTTCACGAAGAGCAGCTTCCCGCAGTAGGCGTCCGTCAGCGCCCAGATCAGCTCGTGGCCCCACGGCTTCTCCACCCGCGTCACGTCGACCGACCAGCGGTCGAGCGTCTCCAGGTTCGGCGAGTCCATCGAGAAAGACACTACGCCAGCCACTCCGGGTGCGCCTCGACGTGCTCCTGCGCGACCCGGAGCTCCTTCGGCGTGTTCACGGTGAGCCAGAGGCCGGCGTGGCGGAACGCTCGGAGCCGACCCTCGGCCGCGAGCTCCGGGAACGTCGACGACTCGTGGTCGCCCTTCTCGGGGAACCGCTCGATCGCCTCCTCGGTCAGCACGTAGTTGCCGCAGTTCACCCAGTACGGGACGCGGCCGGCCTCCTCGAAGCCCTGCACGACGTCGTCGTCGCCGACCTCCACCATCCCGAACTGCGACTTCGGCTGCGCGACGGTGATCGTCGCGAGCGCGCCGCCCGCGCGATGCGCCGCGAGGAGGCCGGCGAAGTCGACGTCGACGAGCTCGTCTCCGTTCAGCGCGAACAGATCGCCTCTCTCCTCGCGCATCCGCGCGGCGTGCTTGATGCCGCCGCCGCGGCCGAGCCGCTCGGGCTCCTCGGCGCCGACGATCTCCGGCCCGAGCCCTGCGAGCATCTCCTCGAACAACGGGCCGTCGCCCTGCGCGCACGCGAAGATCACGCGCGTCACGCCGGCGTTCGCGAGCCGGCCGACCTGGTAGGCGGCAAGCGGCTTCCCCGCGACGTCGACGAGCGCCTTCGGCCGCCCGGCCGCAGCGTCACCGAGCCGCTCGGCCTTGCCGCCGGCGAGGACGATCGCTTCCATGGGTCGTTACGTGAGCGCCGGCTCGGGCGTGTGCGCCGCGCGGCCGATGCCCTCGTACACGAACCCCGCCGCGCGCGTCGCGCCCGGGTCGAGCAGGTTGCGCCCGTCGACGATCAGGGGCGTCGCCATCGCCTCGCGAATCTCGTCGGAGGCGAGGTCCTTCAGCTCGCTCCACTCGGTGACGATCACCGCGGCGTCCGCACCGCGGACGGCATCGAGCACGGTCTCGTGGATCTCGACCGCCTTCGGCAGCTTCTCGTCGCCGCGGACGACGGGGTCCCACGCCGTCATGTCCGCACCCTCGGCGAGCAGCCGCGACGCCAGCACGATCGACGGAGCCTCGCGCATGTCGTCGGTGTTCGCCTTGAACGCGAGCCCGAGCAGCGCGATCTTCTTGCCGCGCAGCGACCCGAGGTGCCGCTTCAGCTTCCCGATCACCCGCCGCTTCTGCAGCTCGTTCACCTCGATGACCGCCGACAGCAGCTGGAAGTGATAGCCCGAGTTCGACGCGAGCTGCTTGAGCGCGAGCGAGTCCTTCGGGAAGCACGAGCCGCCGTAGCCGATGCCGGCGCGCAGGAAGTGCGGGCCGAGGCGCGTGTCCAGGCCGACGCCCTTCGCGACGGCGACGACGTCGGCCCCGGTCGCCTCGCACACGTTCGCGATCTCGTTGATGAACGAGATGCGCGTCATGAGGAACGCATTCGCCGCGAGCTTGATCATCTCGGCGGAGTTGACGTCGGTGCGCACCATCGGTGCATCGAGTTTCGCGTACAGCGCCGCCACCGCATCGGCGTCGTCGGACTCGAACGCTCCGACGACGATCCGGTCGGGGTTCATGAAGTCGACGACGGCGCGTCCCTCGGCGAGGAACTCCGGGTTCGACGCGTAGCCGACGTGGTCGAGGCCGCGCTGGTCGAGGCCGTGGCGCACCTTCTCGCCCGTCCCGACCGGCACCGTCGACTTCATGACGAGAATCGGATGGCCGGAGAGCTCCGGCAGCTCGTCGACCACGGTCCACACGCGCGACAGGTCGGCGTCGCCCGAGTAGGTCGGCGGCGTGTCGACGCAGACGAAGAGGAACTCGCAGTCGACGACGTCCTCGACGTCGAGCGTGAACTTGAGGCGCTCGGCGTTCTTCTTCAGGAGCTCCGGGACGTCCTCCTCGTGGAACGGGACCTCGCCGTTCCGCAGCGCCTCGATCTTCTCGGGGACGACGTCGCGCACTACGACGTCATGGCCGAGCTCGGCGAAGCACGCGCCCGTGACGAGGCCGACCCAGCCCGCGCCGAAGATTCCGACCTTGCTCATGAGCCCTCCAATCTACTTGACCGCCGACAACGGCTTGAGGCCCTTCGCGATCGCGATCATCGTCTCGTTCGACAACGAGTCCAACAGCGAGTTCATCACCCAGTACGTCGCTCCGTGCGCGCGGAGCACGATCATGTGCAGGTGCGACCCCGAGTAGTAGAGATCCATCTCGCGGCCGCCGATCGAGTGACGGAAGCTTCTGTCCGCGAGCGCGGGCGCGCCGGCCCAGTCGGTCTCCTCGATCCCCCAGTACTCGGTCCCGTTGTGGAACACGAGACGAACGGCCTTGTGCTTGCCGCGCGACGCGTTCAGCGCCTCGTCGATCCAGTAGAGGCGAACCGCCTTGTCGCCCGGTTGCGTGTCCGGCACCGACCCGCGCTCGAGGATCGTCGGCGTCATCAGCGGGAACTTGACCTTCGACTGCAGCGGACGGAGGAGCGCCGTGCCGGAGTAGGAGTCGGGGCGCACGTACGCCTGCTGGTGCTGAATCGGCGCGTGCTGCACGGGCGCCGCGATCGTCCCGTCGAACGCCGTGCCGAGGACGACCATGAGCATCGACCCCGGATCGAGCGTCTGCAGCGCCGGCGTGTGCGGGAGCTTCGCGACGTCGGCCGGCTCCATCAGGTTCGCGAGCGCCTTCGCCGCGAGCTGCGACCCCTTCTGCGACGCGTCGTAGTAGATCTTCGTGTGGAACTCCTGCTTCGGCGCGTCGGCCTGCTGCCCGTTGGGCGGGTTCTGCGTGACGTACCCCTGCTTCGCGAGCTCGTAGGACGCGTTCGCCGCGGCGCCCGCGACGCCGTTCCCGTTCAGCACCGTCACCGTCACCTTCGACGGCGGCGGCGTCTTCTGCTTGATCTTGATCCCGAGCGCGGCCGCGTTCGCCGCCTTCGGCGTCTGCACGTCGGGGTTCTGGAACTCGTCGACGGCCGCCTGGATGTCCGTGGAATTCGCGGTGCACGCGTTGACGCACTGCACGTTCTGGATGCGGTCCTGGAAGAGATGCCCCGGCGGCAGCCCCTGCGCGAACAGCGCGTACGAGATCACCTGGTCGCCGCCGAGCGACCGCCCGCCCTCGCCCACCTCGATGTTCTTCGTGATCGTGCTGACGAGGCTCGGGAAGGTCGTGATCGAGAAGCTCTTCGACACCTGCTCGCGGAACGCGCGCACGAACTCCTGCTGCCGCGCGTTCCGATGTAGGTCGTCGTCGGTGTGGCGGAACCGGACGAAGTCGAGCGCCTCCTGGCCCGAGAGGAGCTGGTAGCCCGGCTGCAGGTTGATGTTTGCGAAGTTGTCGAGGTACGAGCCGGTGTTCTTGTTGTAGTAGCGGCGGTCGACGTCCATCCAGATGCCGCCGATCTTGTCGACGATCTCCTTGAAGCCGTGGAAGTTCACGGTGATCAGGTAGTTGATCGGCAGGCCCGTCAGATGACGCACGGTGAGGAGCGTGCCCTTCGGCCCGCAGCGCGAGTACGCCGAGTTGATGCGGTCCTGGCTCACGACCACGTGGCCGACCTTGTCGGACGACGACGACCCGCAGTAGATCGGGACGAGCAGGTCGCGGGGGAACGACAGCAGCGAGATCGTGTGCGTCGACGGGTCCGCGCGCGCGAGCATGATCGTGTCGGAGAGCGACGGGCGGTTCGACTCGACACCGCGCCGGTGGTCGTACCCGATGATCAGCGCGATCGCCGCCTGGTGCGCGACCGGCACGTCGAGCGCCGCGGCGGCGCGCTTCGTGTCCTTCGAGTGCACCTGCACGGCGGCGACGGACTGATGGAAGTAGAGATACGCGCCGCCCGCGATCGCGAGGACGAGCGAGCTGACGACGAGGAAGACGATCAGCAGGATGCGCCCGACGACGCCGAGCGCGCTCGACCCGGCAGGCGGCGGCGGCTGGCGATAGCGCGTGACCGTGCTGAGGGTGCCGGGTGGGAGGACGGTCTTCCCGTTCCCGTTGGCGGTCGCGCCGCGCCCGACCCCTCTCTTCAGCGTCGTCCTCATAGAAACGTGTGCGGCGCCCAGAGGGCGCCTGCGCGGGCCAGGATACCGGAGGCTCCGGAAGGCTCAGAAGAGCGAGGGGCCGAGCCAGCGTTCCACATCGGCCACGGGTTCCCCCTTTCGCCGCGCGTAGTCCTCGACCTGGTCGCGGCCGATCCGGCCGACGGCGAAGTACTTCGCCTGGGGATGGTGGAGGTAGACGCCGCTGACGGCGGCGGGCGGCGTCATCGCGAAGCTCTCGGTCAGGTCGATCCCGACGGATCGGGCGCCGAGGAGGTCGAAGAGCTTCGACTTCTCGCTGTGGTCGGGGCACGCCGGGTAGCCGAACGCCGGGCGGATGCCGCGGAAGTTCTCCTTCAGGAGGTCTTCCGAGCTCAGGTGCTCGTCGGGTGCGTACCACTCGTGCCGAACGCGTGTGTGCAGCCATTCGGCGAACGCCTCCGCGAGGCGGTCCGCAAGCGCCTTCACGGCGATCGCGGAGTAGTCGTCGCCTCCCGCCTCGTAGCGCGCCGCGAGCTCGTCGGCGCCGTGGATCGAGACCGCGAACGCGCCGAGATGGTCGTCCGCGGGGGCGACGTAGTCGGCGAGGCACCGATTCGGGCGACCGTCGCCGTGGTCCGCCTGCTGCCGAAGGAAACAGAACCGCGTGCCGCCGACGACCACGTCGTCGCCGTCGGCATGCGCGGGCCAGTACCCGTAGATGCCGCGCGGCTGCAGCGACGCGCCCTGGAGGATGCGCGTCAGGAGCGCCTGCGCGTCGTCGTACAGCTCGCGCGCAGCCGGGTTGTCGAGGATCGCCGGGAACTTGCCCTTGAGGTCCCAGGCGTGGAAGAAGAACTGCCAGTCGATGTACGGGACGAGGTCGGCGAGGGCCGGTGCGACCTCCCGAGCCCCGACGAACGGGGGCGCCGGCCGGTCGTCGTGAGGGACGCCGGCCTTGTTCGAGCGCGCCGCTGCGAGCGGCAGCAGAGGTTTGCGCTGCTTCTCGGCGTGCTGGTCGCGTAGCCGCGCCTGCAGCACGCGGTTCTCCTCGTCGAGCGTGCGCCGCCGGTCCGGGTCGAGCAGCTGCGAGACGACGTCGACGACGCGGCTCGCATCGAGGACGTGCACCGTCTCGTTGCCATACTCGGGCGCGATGCGGACGGCGGTGTGCTGGCGCGAGGTCGTCGCACCGCCGATCAGGAGCGGCAGCTCGAGCCGCCGGCGCTCCATCTCGCGCGCAACGTCGACCATCTGGTCGAGCGACGGTGTGATGAGACCGGAAAGCCCGACGAGGGCGACGCCCTCCTGCTCGGCCGTGTCGAGGATCCGCTCGGCCGGCACCATCACGCCGAGGTCGATCACCTCGTAGTCGTTGCAGCCGAGGACGACGCCGACGATGTTCTTGCCGATGTCGTGCACGTCGCCCTTGACCGTCGCGAGCAGCACCTTCGCCTGCGCCTGACGTAGTCCGTCGCGCTCGGCCTCCATGAACGGCTGCAGGTACGCGACGGCGCGCTTCATCACGCGCGCCGACTTCACGACCTGCGGCAGGAACATCCGCCCGGAACCGAACAGGTCGCCGACGACGCGCATCCCGTCCATCAGCGGGCCTTCGATCACGTCGAGCGGCCGCGGGAACTTCGCGCGTGCCTCTTCCGTGTCGGCCTCGACGTGATCGACGATGCCGTGCACGAGCGCGTGCTCGAGACGCTTCTCGACCGGCGCCTCGCGCCACGACAGGTCGAGCTCGCGCTTCGTCCCTTCACCGCGCACGCGCTCCGCGATCTCGACCAGGCGCTCGGTCGCGTCGGGCCGCCGGTTGAAGATGACGTCCTCGACGCGCTCGAGCAGCTCCGGCTCGATGTCTTCGTACACCGCGAGCTGTCCGGCATTCACGATCCCCATGTCGAGGCCGGCGCGGATGGCGTGGAAGAGGAACGCTGCGTGCATCGCCTCGCGGACGACGTCGTTGCCGCGGAAGCTGAAGCTGAGGTTCGAGATGCCGCCCGACGTCCGCACTCCGGGGCACCGCTCCTTGATCAGCGGCAGGCTCTCGATGAATGCGCGCGCGTAGTCGTCGTGCTCCTCGATGCCCGTCGCGACCGCGAGCACGTTCGGGTCGAAGACGATGTCCTGCGGCGGGAACCCGACGTCGTCGACGAGCAGGCGGTACGCCCGCTCGCAGATGCCGACGCGCCGCTCGGCCGTCGTCGCCTGCCCCTCCTCGTCGAACGCCATCACGACGGCCCCGGCCCCGTAGTCGCGGATCCGCCGCGCGTGGGCGAGGAACTCGGCCTCGCCCTCCTTCAGCGAGATCGAGTTGACGATGCCCTTGCCCTGGATCGACTGCAGCCCGGCCTCGAGCACCGACCACTTGGAGCTGTCGACCATCACGGGCACGCGCGCGATCTCCGGCTCCGTCGCGATCACGTTCAGGAACGTGCGCATCGCCTCCTCGCCCTCGAGGAGGTCGGCGTCCATGTTCACGTCGATGAGGTTCGCGCCGCCGCGCACCTGCTCCAGCGCGACCTCGGTCGCGGCGGCGAAGTCGCCGGCCTCGACGAGGCGGCGGAAGCGCGCGGAGCCCGTGACGTTCGTGCGCTCGCCGACCATCACGAAGCCGGTGTCGGGGCCGATCTCGAAAGGCTCGAGACCGCTGTAGCGCGGGCTCGTCCTCGGCGCAGGCACGAGGCGGGGCTCGAGCCCGTGCACGGCATGCGCGATCGCGCGCGTGTGCTCGGGCGTCGAGCCGCAGCACGAGCCGACGACGTTCAGGAAGCCGTCGCGCGCGAACTCGTGCAGCAGCGCCGAGGTGACGTCGGGCGTCTCGTCGTAGCCGCCGAAGGCGTTCGGCAGTCCCGCGTTCGGGTGCGCGGACGTGAGGCAGGTGGCGATCTGCGACAGCTCGGCGACGTACGGGCGCATCTCGCGCGCGCCGAGCGAGCAGTTCACGCCGACGATCAACGGCTGCGCGTGCTCGATCGACGTCCAGAAGGCGTCGATCGTCTGTCCGGAGAGCGTGCGCCCGGAGAGGTCGACGATCGTGACGCTGATCCACAGCGGCAGCTCCGGAGCCGCCTCGCGTGCGGCCACGACCGCCGCCTTCGCGTTCAGCGTGTCGAAGATCGTCTCGATCAGCAGCAGGTCGACGCCTCCGTCTCGCAGGCCGCGAATCTGCTCCGAGTAGCTCTCCACGACCTGGTCGAACGTGTGCGTGCGGAACCCCGGCGCGTCGACGCGCGGGCTCAGCGACAGCGTGATGTTGAGAGGACCGACGGAGCCGGCGACGAAGCGCTCCGGTCCCGCCGCCTCGCGCGCGATCCGCGCACCGGCGACGTTCATCTCGTACACGGCGTCCTCGAGGCCGTAGTCCGCCTGGCCGATCGACGTCGCCGTGAACGTGTTCGTCGTCGTGATGTCGGCGCCGGCCGCGAAGTACGCGTCGTGGACCTCCCGCACGATCGCCGACTGCGTGATGTTCAGCAGGTCAGGATCGTTCTTCACGTCGCGCCCGTGCGACGCGAACCGCTCGCCGCGGAAGTCCGCCTCGGTCAGCCCGCGGCTCTGGAGGAGCACGCCCCACGCGCCGTCGAGGACGAGGATCCTCTCGGCTGCCAGTTGACGGATGCGGGTAGCTGTGTCGTCCATAGCTCTTTAGGCGTTTGTTGACCCGGTCGCCAAGCTGCTCTCAAAGCTTTCCGGGAAGCTCAGCGTACCTGGTAGGAATCGCGGTGCGATGGCCGAGATCCGCCCGATCGATCCGGAGCGGCACCTCGACGAGCTTGCGACCCTCATCCTCGACGCGCACGCGTCGAACATGGCGCTCGGCCTGCGCGCGCCGCTCGACGCCGACCGCGCGCGCGACGCCTGGCGCGGACGCGGCGACCGCGTGCTGCTCGGCGCGTTCGCCGGCGAGGCGCTCGTCGGCTCGGTGACGCTCGCGCGGGCGCACGCGGAGAACGGCCGCCACCGCGGCGAGGTGCAGCGGCTCGCGGTGCGAACGTCGCACCGGGGCCGCGGGATCGGCGGCGCGCTGCTCGAGGCAGCAATCGTGCGCGCTCGCGCAGACGGGCTGACGCTCCTCTGGCTGACGACGCACGCCGACACCGACTCGGACCGCTTCTACGTCCGCCGCGGCTGGACGCGGTACGGCGTCGTCCCGGGCTGGGCGGAGCTGCCGGACGGAACGCTTGCGGCGAACGCGTTCTTCTACCTCGCGCTGTAGGCGTTGCGCGCGCGTTACTGCCGCGTTAGCTGCCCGTCGGATGCTTCGGTCCTCGAAGGAGGTCCCGCATGCACCGCCTGGCACTCGTCCTCGCCGCCGTCGCGCTCGTCCTGCCGGCGGGCGCGGCCGCCGGGGACAACGGTCTCGTCTACCGCTACTACGCGGGCTATGGGTACCGGCTCAACCCGCTGCTCAGCTTCGCGCAGCTCGAGAACCGCGTCTCCGCGCACGACGCGCGCGGAGCACGCGCGCTCGCGGCACGGCTCGTCGCCCGCGGCACGCACCGCGGCGACGCGCTGTACTGGACGTACGACTTCCCCTTCGGGGGCTGTCGAGCCGGGTGGACGTCCGGCTTCGCCCAGGCGATCGCCGCCGAGTCACTGGCGCAGACCGCTCGCCTTTCCGGCGACCGGACGGCGCTCGCGGCGGCTCGAGCCGCCTTCCGCGGGCTGCGCCGCACGCTGCTGATCCGCATCGGCGGCGGCGAATGGGTGCAGGAATACTCCTGCACCGGCGAGGTCATCCTGAACGCGCAGCTGGAGTCGCTCCTCGCGCTCGAGCTGTACGAGCGAATCGTCGGAACCCCCGACTCGCGCGCGACGATCGCCGCGCTCGAGCGCGCGACGATCCGGCTCCTGCCGCGGTTCGACCTCGGCACCTGGGGCCGCTACGAGCTCGGCGGCCCCGCGGCCGACACGCACTACGAGGCGTACCACGTCGACCTCCTGCGCCGCCTCGCGGCGCACCATCGCGAGCCGATCTGGCGGCAGACCTATCTCAGGTGGCGTGCCGGGCTCGGCTAGGAGCGGCCGGCGACCGAGAGCATGTTCTCGGCGTGGCGGAGGCGCTGCTCTGCCTGCCAGCGGTCGGCGGTCGAGTCGCCGCGGTCGATCGCCTCGAGCTCGGCCTGCGCGGCCTCGAGCTGCTCGCGCGCGTGCGCGTCGTCGATCTTCGAGGCTTCGACGGCGTCGTCGACGAGCGCGATCGCACGGTCGTGGAGCACCTGGAAGAAACCGGGGCCGGTTGCGAACTCGAGCACCTCTCCGTCGGGCGGATGCACGCGCGTCGAGCCCGCCTTCAGCGTCGCGATCAGCGGCGCGTGGCGCGCGAGAACGCCGATCTCGCCTGCGGCGCCCGGGACGATGATCATCCGTGCGTCGCCCTCGTACGCCGGTCCGTCCGGCGTCACCACCGAGACGCTGAAGGTGCGCCGCTCGTCGGCCATCTCTCCTCCTACGCCGCGGTGCCGGACATCTGCTTCGCCCGCTCGACCGCGCCCTCGATCGGACCGACCATGTAGAACGCCTGCTCAGGCAGGTCGTCGTGCTGGCCGTCCAGGATCTCGCGGAAGCCGCGGATCGTGTCCTCGAGCTTCACGTACTGACCGGGCGTGCCGGTGAACTGCTCGGCGACGAAGTTCGGCTGCGACAGGAAGCGCTGGATCTTGCGCGCGCGCGACACGGTCAAGCGGTCCTCGTCGGAGAGCTCCTCGATGCCGAGGATCGCGATGATGTCCTGCAGGTCCTTGTAGCGCTGCAGCACCTGTTGCACGTCCGTAGCGACCTGGTAGTGCTCGTCGGAGACGATGCCCGGCTGCAGCGCGCGCGACGTCGAGTCGAGCGGGTCCACGGCGGGGTAGATCCCCTGCTCGACGATCGCGCGCGAAAGCACGGTCGTCGCGTCGAGGTGCGCGAACGTGTTCGCGGGCGCCGGGTCGGTGAGGTCGTCGGCCGGCACGTAGATCGCCTGCACCGAGGTGACTGCGCCCTTGGTCGTCGACGTGATGCGCTCCTGCAGCTGGCCCATCTCGGTCGCGAGCGTCGGTTGGTAGCCGACGGCGCTCGGCATGCGGCCGAGCAGCGCCGAGACCTCGGAGCCCGCCTGCACGAAGCGGAAGATGTTGTCGATGAAGAGCAGCACGTCCTGCCCCTCGTCGCGGAAGTACTCCGCCATCGTCAGGCCCGACAGGCCGACGCGCAGGCGCGCGCCCGGCGGCTCGTTCATCTGCCCGTAGACGAGTGCGACCTTGTCGAGCACGCCCGACTCGGTCATCTCGATCAGCAGGTCGTTGCCTTCGCGCGTGCGCTCGCCGACGCCGGAGAACACCGATACGCCGCCGTGCTGCATCGCGATGTTGTGGATCAGCTCCTGGATGAGGACCGTCTTGCCGACGCCGGCGCCGCCGAAGAGGCCGATCTTGCCGCCGCGCACGTACGGCGCGATCAGGTCGATGACCTTGATGCCTGTCTCGAAGATCTCGACCTTCGGCGTCAGCTCGTCGAAGTGCGGCGGGTCGCGGTGGATCGACCAACGCTCTGCGTCGGCCGGCGCAGGCTCCTTGTTGTCCACCGGATCGCCGAGCACGTTCCAGACGCGGCCGAGCGTCACGTCGCCGACCGGGACGGAGATCGGGCCGCCCGTGTCGAACACGTCGGTGCCGCGCGCGATGCCGTCCGTCGCGTCCATCGCGACCGCGCGAACGCGGTCGTCGCCCAGGTGCTGCTGCACCTCCGCGATCAGGTCGCCGCCCTCGGGGCGCGGGATGCGCAGCGCCGAGTAGATCTCGGGGAGCCCGTTCGGGAAGACGGCGTCGACGACGACGCCCTTGATCTCGAGCAGCTTGCCGGTAGTGCTTCCGTTCGTCGACACGTGTCAGGGCTCCTGGACGCGAGGTGAAGGTGCGAGTTCCGGCCCGCGGCGCAGGCGAAAGCGCCGCCAGGGCAGGCGCAGCCTAGCGGAACGCCCGTCGGCATAGCGCGCCCAACTGCGTTCGTGACGTGCCAGCGCGGCCGAGACACGCTCGGCGTGGTCGAGCTGTCAGACGAACGAGGTGACGGGGCTCGGGATCATCTCTTGACGAAGAGCGCGCGGACGCCGAATGCCCCGAGTGGGCAGGCGCCGCCGACGCAGTCGTGGGGGCTCACGAGGTTCATGACGCACGCGCCCTTCGGTCCGTTGCACCACTTGCTCGAGAAGCCGGCGAACTTCCATCCGGGCGCCGCCGACGCGCGCAGGTGAACCGTCGTGCCGCGCACGAACGCCCACCGGCACGAGCGCGGGCAGTCGATCCCGCGCGGGGCGCTCAGCACCGTCCCCTCGCCCGTCAGCGTCACGAACGCGACGTAACGGAACGTGAAATGCGGCGGCGGCGAAGCGCCGGCGCCCGTCGCCGCGGCCAGCGCGGCGGCGGCGGCGAGGCACGCAACGAGCCTCATGAACCAAACCTTAACGTCGCAATCCTCCTCCAGGAGGAGAAGTACGGTGCTAGAACCGGATCGGATGCCGTTCCTGCCGGAATCGCCGAGGAAGCGCCGTCGGGTGATCCGCCTCGGCGCGCTCGGGACCGTGCTCGTCGCGGGGATCGCGGTCGCGCTGCTCCTCGGCGGCCACAAGCCGCCGCCGGGCCGGGTCACCGTCAACGAGGGGCCGGCGCAGCTCGCCTCGAACACCGCCGTCCACCTCACGCGCGCCGACCGGCTCGCGATCGACAAGGCGCTCGACGCGTTCGTGCCTGCGGCGATGGAACGCCGCGACATGCGGAAGGCGTGGCAGCTCGCAGGGCCGGAGTTCCGGGCCGACTCGTCGCTCGGCGAATGGCTGCGCGGCAGCACGGCCGTGCCGCGCTACCCCGCGGTCGACCGCAACTTCCACGACAAGTGGGACGTCATCGACGCGGAGCCCGGCTCGGTGATCTTCAACCTGGCGCTGCACCCACGGAAGGGCGCGACGCAGCCGCCGACGGTCTTCTCCGGCCAGGTCGTGAAGGAGCACGGGCGCTGGCTCGTCAACCGCATGTACGCGATCTCGCTGGAGTACAAGCTGACGAGGACGACGCACGAGATCGGGCCCGCCGACTTCGGCGCCGGCGTCGCCTACCACGCACCGCCGCCCGACAAGGCGCGCTTCGGCGGCATCGGGATCATCCCGATCGTCGCGCTGCTCGCGCTCGTGCTGCTGATCCCGGCGACGCTCGGAGCGATCGCGCTCGTGCGCGCGCGCCGGTGGAAGCGGCAGGTGCGGGCGACGCAGACGACGCTCCCGCCGCTGCCGTCGGCCTACAGACGCTCCTAACTTTTTCACGCTACCGTTGTCTCAAGGGTCATGGCGGCGAAGACGAGCACATCGTTCGGCGACTTTCTGAGCTCGCCGCGCAACCAGCGGCGGCTGTTCATCGTCAGCATCGGCGTGTTCGTCGTCGGTCTCGGCGCGTTCCTCGCCGTCGTCGTCTTCCGCGGCACCGGCAACCGCTTCACCGACACGTTCTCGAACCAGCCGGCGAAGCTCGCGAAGCCCGACCCGAAGGCGCCTCTGCAGCCGCAGGAGATCGCGATCGCGCGGAAGTTCATCAAGACCGCCGTCGCGCGCCAGGATCTCGGCGCCGCGTACGCGATCGTCCACCCCGACCTCAGGGGGATGATGACGAAGAAGCAGTGGGAGACCGGCGACATCCCGGTGATCTCGTACCACCCGCAGAACGCCGACACCGCGAAGTTCATCGTCGACTACTCGAACCAGCGCTCGGCGCTCCTCGAGGTCGACCTGGTCGCGAAGCCGGGCACCGAGACCCGCCCGCACCTCCTCTTCTTCATCGGGCTCAAGCGCCAGGGCGACCGCGCCAAGGGCCGGTGGCTCGTGAGCTACTGGGAGCCGCACTGGCGCCCGCCGATCCCGATGGCGCCCGGCTAGGCCGGCGCCGATCACGAAGCTCTCGAAGGCCCGGCACACGCCGGGCCTTCGTCGTTACGGAGGCGTTGCGGCGCCGTTGCGACGCCGCCGGACGCTGCGGCAGTGCTCGTCGCGCGCTCCCGGGTCTCGCTGCAGCTCGTCGCCGCCCTGCTCGTCTACGCGGCCTCGTCGGTCGTGTTGTTGGGCCGCGCCGTCGTCCTCCACCCCGCCACGACGGTCGTCGGCGACGACGGCGCCGACAAGACGCTCTACATGTGGGCCTTCGAGTGGTGGCCGCACGCGCTCGCCTCCGGCCACGACCCGCTCGACGTCGACGTCGCCTGGGTGCCGCACGGGTTCGACCTCGGCCTCGGCACTGCGGGCGGGGGGCTCGCGCTCCTGGCGTGGCCGCTGACCGCGACCGCCGGGCCGGTCGTCGCCTACAACGCCTTCGCTCTCGCGGCGCCCGCCGCCGCGGGGACCGCCGCCTTCCTGCTGGCGCGCGAGCTGACCGGGACGTTCGCGCCGTCGCTCGTCGGCGGCTTCGTCTTCGGCTTCTCGTCGTACGAGCTCGGCCACCTGCTCGGGCACCTCCCCCTCGCCTTCACGGCCGCGGTGCCGCTCGCGGCGTGGCTCGTCGTCCGCCGCGACCGCGGCACGCTCGGCCGGCGCGCGTTCGTCGCGCTGCTCGCCGCGGTGCTCGCGGTGCAGTTCGCGATCGTCACGCAGGTCTTCTTCAGCCTCGTGCTCGTCGCAGCGGTCGCCGCGGTCCTGTGGCGCGACCACCGGGCGACGATCGGCGAGTGCGCGGCGGCGGCCGCGGCGGCGCTCGTCGTCGTGTCGCCGGTGCTGGTCTACGCGGCCGTCGCGCACGCGGCGGCGCCGGCGCGCTCGCCCTTCGCGGAATCCGCCGACCTCCTGAACTTCGCCGTCCCCACGCACCGGACGTGGCTCCACACGAGCGCGACCGACGCCGTCGCGGCGCGGTTCACCGGCACCGGTGCGGAGCTCGGGGCGTACCTCGGCGTGCCGCTCCTCGTCCTCGCGACGCTCGGCGCGCGGGGGCGGCCGCGGATGGCGCTTCTCCTCGCCGCGACGGCCGTGCTCGCGCTCGGGACGCGCGTGAAGATCGCCGGCACCGTCGTCTTCGTGGGGCCGTGGACCGTGCTCGCGCGGCTCCCCGTCGTCGGCTCAGCCCTACCTGTCCGGCTGACGCTCTACACGTCGCTCCTTGCAGGCCTGCTCGTGGCGTTCGCGCTCGCCGATCGTCCGTCGCGCCTTCGCTCGGCGCTCGCCGTCCTCGGCGTCTGCGCGACGCTCCCGAACCTCGCTCTCCCGACGTGGCACTCACGCGTCCCGCGAGCGCCGTCCGTCCCGGACGGCGCGACGGCGCTCGTCCTTCCGTACGGCCCCGCCGGGTGGTCGATGCTGTGGCAGGCCGAGGACGGGTTCCGCTACCGCCTCGTCGGCGGCCATTTCGCGTTGCGCGTGACGCCGCAGGAGCGCCGCTGGCGCGACGTCTACACCGGCGTCAACGGCGGGCGCGTCACGCCACGGCGGTTTCGCGCGTTTCTCGCCGCGCATGCAGTGACCGCGATCGTCGTCGCGCCCGGCACGCGTCGCGGCGCGCGGCGGCTCGTCGCCGCGGTCGCGCGAACGCCGCCGCGCCCGGCCGGCGACTCACTCGTCTACGACGTCACGCCCTAGACCGGAATGCGGAAGAGGCCGTGCACGGGGCCGTCGGCGAAGTTCGCCGGGACGGCGCGGATGCGCGGCACGTCCACCCGCGTCGACGGCGTCGGCTGCGCCGAGAAGACGGCGAGCTCCGGTGCGGCGCCGCGCGCCGCGGTGGCGCCGCGCCCGCCCGCCTGCCCGGCCGGGCCGGTCGGCGAAAGCGCGACGAGGGCTGCGACCCCCGCAGCGGCGACCGCGGCCAGCGAGCCTGCGACGCCGCGCCGGGCCGCCGGGCGGCGGCGCGACGGGACGACCACGGGATGAAGGGGCTGCTCGAGCTCGGCACCGCGCAACAGCTGCGTCTGCATCTCGGCGCTTGCGGCGAACGCGCGGCAGGGCGCGCAGCGGCGCAGATGCCGCTCGAGCAGCGCCGCCTCGAACGAGGAGAGCATCCCGTCGAGGCGGAGCGAAATGGCTTCCCGTGACCGGTCACAACGCGCAGGTCTCACAGTGAGTAGGACGATAGCCACGCGCTGCGGTTAGCCGGGTCGGGGAAAGTCCCCGAAAAGGGTTAGAACGTGGTGTGGGCCGGATCCAGCAGGGATCCGAGAATCACCAGGGAGATCCCGAAGGCGAACAGGAGGATCGCCGTCCGGGTCGCCTCCGAGCGCTCGTCGGTCGTGGCGCGGCGGACCCTGCGCGCGCCGACGAGGCCCGCGCCCTCCCCGGTCCGCGCCTCGCCGCGGAGCGGCCCGCGGACTCCGAAGACGAAGCAGCCGAGAAGCAGGACCGCTCCGGCGACGTAGAAGCCGACTGCGAGGGCGCGCGCGAGGCTGGACCCGGCGAGCAGCCCGACGCCCGCCGACAGCACGACAGTGACGGCGACGATTGCCGCGTAGATCACGACGAGGCGCCGGACGCCGGCGACCAGCACGGGCTGCTCCTAGTCCGCAGCCGGGATCGGAGCGTCGCGACGATGCCGCATCTCGTCCTCCGACATCGGCCACTGCTCGAGCGGGAAGTGGCAGGCGGCGACGTGATCGGGGGCGGAGCCGACCCGCGCGAGCGGCGGCGTGTCGACGTTGCACTTGCCCTCGACGAAGCGCGGGCAGCGCGGGTGGAAGCGGCACGCCTCGGGTGGGTTGAGCGGGCTCGGGACGTCGCCCTCGAGCACGATCTGCTTGCGGTTCCGGCCCATCTCCGGGTCGGCGATCGGGACGGCCGACAGGAGCGCGCCCGTGTACGGGTGCTTCGGCTCCTGGTAGAGCGAGTTGCGATCGCCGACCTCGACCGCGCGGCCGAGGTACATGACCATCACGCGGTCCGAGATGTGGCGGACGACGTTCAGGTCGTGCGCGATGAAGATGTAGGTGAGGCCGAATTCGTCCTGCAGGTCCTTCAGCAGGTTGAGGATCTGCGCCTGCACCGAGACGTCGAGCGCGGACACCGGCTCGTCGCAGATGATCAGCTTCGGGTTGATCGCGAGCGCGCGCGCGATCCCGATGCGCTGGCGCTGCCCGCCGGAGAACTCGTGCGGGAACCGGTTGTAGTGCTCCGGGTTCAGGCCGACGATCTCGAGCAGCTCCTGCACGCGGCGCTTCCGCTCGCCCTCCGAGCCGACGCCGTGCACCTCGAGAGGCTCGCCGACGATCGCGCCGACCCGCTTGCGCGGGTTCAGCGACGCGTACGGGTCCTGGAACACCATCATCATGTCGCGGCGAACAGGCCGCATCGCCGAGCGGTCGAGGTGCGTGATGTCGCGACCCTCGAAGAAGATCTGCCCGCCCGTCGGCTCGAGCAGGCGCGCGATGCAGCGGGCCATCGTCGACTTGCCGCAGCCCGACTCGCCGACGACACCGAGCGTCTCACCCGCTGCCAGCGAGAACGAGACGCCGTCGACGGCCTTGACCGACCCGACCTCCTTCTGGAAGACGAGTCCGCGCATGACCGGGAAGTGCTTCTCGAGTCCCTCGACCCGGAGAAGCTCGGTGCCTGCCGCAGGCGCGGTCACGCAGCGTCCTCGCTCACCATCGCGCGGCGCTTCTGGCCCCAGATGCGGTCACGCGCCTCCTGGTCGAGGTGGCAGCGGAAGCGATGTTCCTCGCCGTGCGGCGACAGCTCGAGCGCCGGCAGCTCCTGCCGGCACACGTTCATCACGAACTCGCAGCGCGGATGGAACGGGCAGCCCGACGGCGGGTTGAGGAGCGACGGCGGCTGGCCCGGGATCTGCTCGAGGCGGCTCCCCGTCGCGTTGAGCCGCGGCAGCGAGCCGAGGAGGCCCCACGTGTACGGCATCTCCGGCTTCGCGAAGAGATCGTCCACCTTCGCCTGCTCGACGACCTTGCCGCCGTACATGACGATCACGTCGTTCGCGAGCTCGGCGACGACGCCGAGGTCGTGCGTGACCATCACGATCGCCATCTCGTGCTCCGCCTGCAGCTTCTTCATCAGCCGGAGGATCTGCGCCTGTGTCGTGACGTCGAGCGCGGTCGTCGGCTCGTCGGCGATCAGGATCTCCGGGTTGTTGACGAGTGCCATCGCGATCATCACGCGCTGGCGCATGCCGCCCGAGAACTGGTGCGGGTAGTCGTCGACGCGCTGGTCGGCGCGCGGGATCTCGACCTCCCTGAGGATCTCGATCGACTGCTTGCGCGCCTCCTTGCGCGTGACGTCCTGGTGGATCATCACGGCTTCCTCCAGCTGCCACCCGATCGTCTTCACAGGGTTCAGCGAGGTCATCGGGTCCTGGAAGATCATCCCCATCCGGCGGCCACGGATCTGGCGCATCCGCGCCTGCGACGCGCCGAGCATCTCTTCGCCGTCGAGCAGCACCGACCCGCGCACCTGTGCGTGCTTCAGGTCGACGAGACCCATCACGGTGAGGAAGGTGACGCTCTTGCCGGACCCGGACTCGCCGACGATGCCGAGCGTCTCGCCGCGGTCGAGCGTGAAGCTGACGCCGGAGACGGCCTGCACGAGGCCGTCGTCGGTGCGGAACGTCGTGTGGAGGTCGGTGACTTCGAGCGACGCCATCTAGCTCGGCCTGATCCGTGGATCGAGGAACCCGTACGTCACGTCGACGATGAAGTTGAACACGATGACGCACACAGTAGAGAAGACCACGATCCCGGTGATCATCGGCAGATCCGAGTTGTTGTAGGCGTTGACGACCTCGTGCCCGAGCCCCGGCAGGTTGAAGATGCTCTCCGTGAAGATCGCGCCGCCGAGCGCGAGGCCGAGATCCATGCCGAGGATCGTGACCACCGGCAGCATCGAGTTCCGGAGCACGTGCTGGACCATCACGCGGCGCTGCGACGCACCCTTCGCGCGCGCGGTCCGCACGTAGTCCTCGCTCATCGTCTCCATCACGTTCGCTCGGATCAGGCGCACGTAGAGCGCCGCGAAGAGGATCATGAACGTGATCCAGGGCAGGATCATGTGGTACGCCCATTGCACCGGGCCGTCGCATTGCGCGCCGACGGCGCCCGGGAAGAAGTTGCAGTACCCCGCGATCGGCGTGAGGTGGAGCCGGTAGCCGACCACGTACGAGAGGATCAGGCCGATCCAGACCGGGTGCGCCGAGATGCCGATGAGCACCATCGTCATCGTGATGCGGTCCATGATCGACCGCGGGCGCAGCGCCGACAGGATGCCGACGGGGATCGAGAGCGAGAGCCAGAAGACGGCGCCGCCGAACACGAGCGATGCCGTGACGGGCGCGTCCTTGCCGATGATCGAATCGACGCTCTGGCGGTTGACGAACGACTGGCCGAGCGACCCGTGGACGATCAGCTGCTTCACGAAGTAGCCGTACTGCCACCAGATCGGCTTGTCGAGGTGCAGGAAGTGGCGGACGCGGTCGATGTCCTGCTGCGTCGCCGCCCTGCCCGCCGCGAGACGCGCCGGATCCGACGGGATCACCCAGAAGATCAGGTAGGTGATGATCGTCGCGACGAAGAAGAGAAAGATCGCCCAGAAGATCCGGCGGATGAGGAACTGCGTCATGAGCCTGGGGTCTCGCTTCTGTTTTCGGTTGGGGGCTTGTGCTTCTGAGTTATGTGTTCGGGAGGGGCGCGGACGCCCCTCCCGAACGGTTCGCGCGACTTCGGCTAGCTGACCGTCAGAGCGTTGAAGTACGGGTCACCGAAGTAGGTGCTGTAGATCCAGTTGTGGACCCGCGACGAGACGAAGTAGCGGTTCGTCGAGATGAGGTACGGCACAACCGGCGCGTACTTCGCCATCAGGTCGTGATCGAGCTGGGCGTACGCGTTGGCGCGGGCAGCACCAGACAGCGACGCGGCGTGATCAAGAGCCTTGTTGAAGGACGCGTTGTTGAAGTACGAGTAGCCAACGTTGTTCGCCGGCTGGATGTTGCGGCCGTCGAACAGGACGTTGAGGTAGTCGTACGGGTCGAAGTAGTCGGCGCACCAACCACCGTTCGACGTCATGTTGTACGTCGTGTTCTTCGTACCGACCACCTGGTAGAAGTTCGTCGCCGGCGTCGGGACGTCGTTGATCTTGAAGCCAACCTGCTTGAGGTTGTACTCCGCGACCTGCGCCCGGTTCGTCGAGTACGACGAGGTGGTGTGGATGAAGTCCACGGTCGGAGCCGAGTCGACGGCCGAGCCGGCGACCTGCTTCGCCTTCGCAACGTTCGCACCCGCGAGCGGGTACACGTTGAACGGCTTGTACCCCGGGATCCCCGGAACGAGGATCTGCGAGGTGCGCTTGCCCGCGTAGGCACCGAGCAGCCGGACCTGCGCCGGGCGGTCAATCGCGTACTCGACTGCCTTCCGCAGGTTCAGGTTGTCGAACGGCGCGCGCGCGTTGTTCATCGACATGTAGTTCACGCACGACGTCGGGCCCACGAAGAAGCGGCCCTTGTTCACGCCGTACTGCTTCGCGAGATCCGAAGCAGCGGTCGGCGGGACGCCGCCGATGTCGAGGTCGGACTGGCCGGCCTTGACCTGCAGCAGCGACTGATCGATGTTCACGTTGGGGGTGAACACGATCTGGTCCGGGTTCGCCGGGCGGCTCCCGTGGTAGTACGGGTTCCGCTTCAGCACCGTCGAGCGGCCCGGATCGCGCGAGGCGATGTAGTACGGGCCGGCGGCCGGGAACGTGTTGACGCCCTGAGCCGTGTACGGCGTGTTGACCGGGACCGGGTTGAACCACTGCATGCCCATGATCGAGACGAACGTGGCGTTCGGCTTCGTCAGGTGCACCGTCAGGGTCAGCCCCTTGGCGGAGACGCCGCTGATCTTCGACGCCTTGCCGTTGAGGAAGTCATTCGCGCCAGCGATGACGTCCTGCAGGTTGACGTTCACGCCCACAGGCGAGCCCATCTTCGGGGACAGAACGCGCTCGATCGCGCGCTGATAGTTCGCCGCAGTGACGGGCTGGCCGTTCGAGAACTTCTGGCCCGGGCGAACGTGGAACGTGTACGTCTTACCGTCCTTCGAGACGGTCGGGAACGCCGTCGCACCCATCGGATAGAGCTGAGCGCCCGCGGCGCCCGCCTTCTCCGGGAAGCTGACGAGCGCAGCCGACGTCGTGAAGAGCATCGACCAGTCGTCGGTGCGGTACGCGAGCTGCGGGTCGACGAAGTCGAAGTCCTCGTTCGCCTCGTTCAGCTTGAGCGTGCCGCCCTTCTTGGCCTCCGCCGAGCCCGCCTTCTTGGTTGCCGAACCGGCAGCCCCGACGGTGGTGGCGGCGACGAGCAATGCGACTCCCATGACCAGCATAAACAGGGAGAGCATGTGCTTCCTGCGCATATGACTCCTTCCTCTTCCTCTTCCGGAACCGCCCGGCCCCTGACCGAGCGGCGCCGCATGGTAACAGCGCCACAGCGAGAATTCCGCTCCAGCGTGCGAACTTAGACGCTTCCGCACGGGATTGGTTAGAGGCGCGCGCGCGGGTCGAACGCGTCGCGCAGACCGTCGCCCAGAAGGTTGAAGGCGAGCGTGGTCAGGAGGATCGAGAGGCCGGGCCAGACCATCAGCCACGGCTGGGTGAGGTAGTAGTCGGGAGCGTTCGACAGGAGGTTGCCCCAGCTGGCCGTCGGCTGCTCGATGCCGAGCCCGAGGAACGAGAGGCCCGCCTCGCCGAGGATGTTGGAGGCGACGATCAGCGTCGAGTAGACGATGATCGGCGCGACGAGGTGCGGCAGCAGATGCGACCGCATGATCCGGAAGTCGCTCGCACCGGTCATCCGCGCGGCCTCGACGAACTCCTTCTCGCGCAGCGACAGGACGACGCCGCGGATGATCCGCGCCGGGTAGAACCAGCCGAAGATCGAGAAGATCAGCACGAGCGTGAAGACGCCGTGGGCGAGGAAGCCGAAGGTGATCGCGTTGAGCGTGTTCCCGGCGACGACGCGGACGGCGATGATGAAGAGCAGGAACGGGAAGACCATGACGATCTCGATGAGGCGCGAGACGACGGTGTCGACCCAGCCGCGGAAGTAGCCGGCGAGCAGGCCCATGATCACGCCGAGCGCCACCGAGCCGATCGTCGCGAGCACCGCGACCTCGAGCGACGTCTGCGCACCGTAGAGCAGGCGCAGGAAGAGGTCGCGGCCGAGGCTCCCGTCCGCCCCGAGCGGCAGGAGCACCGACGAGAAGTGCCCGTGCACGCAGCCGGAGACGCCCGGGCCGCACGAAGCCCCCGGATACGGCGCGCCGGAGATGTGCGTCCACGGCCCGACCGGGGCGAGCGAGTGCTGGTCGACGCCGTACGCGAAGATGTCGTTCGGCCCGTGGCCGAGGATGCTCTTGAAGAGCGGCCCGCCGACGAACGCCGCGAGGAGCAGCAGGATGATGAAGCCGATCGACGCGAGCGCGAGCTTGTCGCGGCGGAAGCGGATCCAGACGAGCTCCCAGTAGCCGCGGGCCTTGACCTTGGTCTCGCCGCCGGCGGGCGCGACCTCGACGGGGACGGCGTCGTCGGCGTGGATGTCGATCTTGCTGCTCACAGGGCAGAGATAGTAGACGTCCGGCGGCGCCGCGAAGTTGTTAAGGCCCTGTTTAGCCGGAGAGCGCGTCCGCGCCGGCGACCACCTCGAGGATCTCCTGAGTGATCTCTGCCTGGCGCGCGCGGTTCATCGCCAGCGTGAGGCTGTCGATCAGCTCGCCCGCGGCCTTCGACGCGTTCCGCATCGCGGTCATGCGGGCGCCCTGCTCGGACGCGGCCGACTCGAGGAGCGCGCGGTAGAGCTCCGTCTCGACGTAGACGGGCAGCAGGCGCGCGAGGATCTCCTCCGGCTCCGGCTCGTAGATGAAGTCCGGGGTGGGACCCTCCTCCCGCTCCTCGTCCTCGCTCCGGTCGAGGAGGTCGGTCGGGATCGGGAGCAGCTCGCGCACGGTCACCTTCTGCGTGAGCGCCGAGACGAACGCGTTGTAGACGACGTACACCGCGTCGACGTCGCCGTTGACGTACGCCTCGGCGACCGCGTGCGCAACCGCCTGCGCGTCGCCGTACGCCGGCCGCTCCGAGAAGCCCGTCCACGACTGCGTGACCGTCATACGGCGGAAGCGAAGCGTCGACGCGGCCTTGCGCCCCGTCGAGAACCAGACGACCTCGCGTCCCTGCGCCCGGTGCTCGCGCTGGAGCGCGAGTGAGCGTCGGATGACCTGCGCGTTGAAGCCGCCCGCGAGACCGCGGTCGGCAGTCACCGGGACGATCGCGACCGTCTTCACGTCCTCGCGCCGCTCGAGCAGCGGCAGGCGCACCGCTCCCGCGGCCTGTGAGACGCCAGCCATCAGCTCCAGCATGCGGTCGGCGTACGGTCGCATCGCCTCGATGCGCTGCTGCGCGCGGCGAAGCCGCGCCGAGGCGACGAGCTCCATCGCGCGCGTCACCTTGCGCGTGTTCGTGATCGAGCGGACGCGCCGCTTCAGGTCCTGCGTGCTGGCCAACTAGGCGGCTTCCTGGTCGGCGCTCGTCGCGAAGCGGCCCTTGACCTTGTCGATCTCCGCGTTCAGCGCCTCGGCGGTCTCGTCCGACAGGTCGCCGGTCTCGCGGATCGCCGAGTAGATCTCCTTCTGCGCGCGCAGGTCCTCGCGCAGCTCGTCCTGGAACCGCGTCACGTCCTCCGTCGGGATGTCGTCGAGGAAGCCGTTGACGCCGGCGTAGAGCGCGGCGACCTGCTCCTCCATCGGCCACGGCTGGTACTGCGGCTGGTTGAGCGTCGCGACCATCTTCTCGCCGCGGTTCAGCGCCGACTGCGTCGCCTGGTCGAGCTCCGACCCGAACTGGGCGAACGCCTCCAGCTCGCGGTACTGCGCGAGGTCGAGGCGGAGGCGGCCCGCGACCTTCTTCATCGCCTTCGTCTGCGCCGACGTGCCGACGCGCGACACCGAGGTGCCGACGTTCACCGCGGGGCGGACGCCCGAGAAGAAGAGGTCGGACTGCAGGAAGATCTGTCCGTCCGTGATCGAGATGACGTTCGTCGGGATGTACGCCGAGATGTCGCCGGCCTGCGTCTCGATGATCGGCAGCGCCGTCAGCGAGCCGCCGCCGAGCTCGTCGGACAGCTTGCAGGCGCGCTCGAGCAGCCGCGAGTGCAGATAGAAGACGTCGCCGGGGAACGCCTCGCGGCCCGGCGGGCGGCGCAGCAGCAGCGAGAGCTGCCGGTACGCGTCGGCCTGCTTCGTGAGGTCGTCGTAGATGATCAGCGCGTGCTCGCCCTTGTAGAGGAAGTACTCCGCCATCGCGCAGCCGGCGAACGGCGCCATCCACTTGATCGGCGCGGCCTCCGAAGCGCCCGCGACCACGACGGTCGTGTACTCCATCGCGCCTGCATCGCGGAGCCGCTCGACGACCTGTGCGACGGTCGACGCCTTCTGGCCGATCGCGATGTAGAAGCACTTCACGTTCTGGTCCGCCTGGTTGAGGATCGTGTCGATCGCGATCGCCGTCTTGCCGGTCGAGCGGTCGCCGATGATCAGCTCGCGCTGGCCGCGGCCGACGTTCGTCATCGAGTCGATCGCCTTGATGCCGGTCTGGAGCGGCTCCTTCACCGGCTGGCGCTCGATCACGCCCGGCGCCTTCCACTCGACGGGGCGCGTCTCGGTCGCCTCGATCGGCCCCTGGCCGTCGAGCGGGTTCCCGAGCGGGTCGACGACGCGTCCGAGGAGCGCCTCGCCGACCGGAACCGACGCGACCTTGCCGGTGCGGCGGACGGGCTCGCCCTCCTTCACCTTGTCCCACTCGCCGAAGAGCGCCGCGCCGACGTTGTCCTCCTCGAGGTTGAACGCGAGGCCGGTGACGCCGTGCTCGAGCTCCAGCATCTCGAGCGCGAGGCAGTTCTCGAGCCCGTGGATGCGCGCGATGCCGTCGCCGACCTGCAGGACGGTGCCGACCTCGGCGAGGTTCGTGTCGACGTCGAACTTCTCGATCCGCTCGCGCAGGATCGACGTGATCTCTTCGGGGCGCAGCTTCATTCGTCCTCAGCTCCTTGCGTGCGTCAGGTCGTGGCGTAGTCGTTCCAGCCGGCCGCGCACGCTCGCGTCGAGCCTCATCGATCCGGCTTGCAAGATGATCCCCCCGATGATCTCGGGGTCAGTCTGCCGCGTCGCCTGCACCCTGCGGCCCGAGGCCTGCTCAATGCGGCCGACGAGGCGGCCGAACTCCTGGTCGGACAGCTCGTGCGCCGTCGTCAGCTGCACGTCGAGGATGCGGTCCTCCGCGGCGACGAGCGCGTCGAACTCGTCGGCGACGACGTCGATCTCCGCGGCGCGGCCCTTCTCCGCGAGCAGCTTGACGAAGTTCACGACGAGCTCGTCGGCGCCGGAGGCGATCTGCGCGAGGACGTCCTCCTTCACGCGCGAGTCGACCTCGGGGTTCTCGAGCAGCACGCGCAGCTCGTCGACACCGGAGGTGGCGTCGCGCAGCTGCTGCAGCTGCCCGTGGACGAGCTCGAGCTTCCCTTCGTCCTGCGCGGCCTCGAACAAGGCGCGCGCGTAGATGCGCTGCGCGGTGGCTACGACCGGCTCCCTTCGAGCTGGCTGAAGTCGATCTCGGCGAGCGCCTCGTCGATCAGCCGCTGCTGGTCCTGGTCGGTGAGCGACTTGCGCGTGATCTTCTCCGCCGCGAGCAGGCTGAGCCGCCCGACCTCGTCGCGGATCTGCGCGAGCGACTGCGCGGTCGCCTGCTCGATCTGCCGGCGCGTCTCCTCGAGGCGGCGCTGGCGGTCCTCCTCCGTCTCCTCGCGCACGCGCTCACGCTGTGCGTCTGCGACCTTGCGCGCTTCGACGAGGATCTCCTCCGCCTCGGACTTCGCCTGCCCGATCAGCTTGCGATGCTCCTCGAGGAGGTTCCGGGCCTCCTCGCGCGCGTTGTCCGCCTCCGTGATCGCATCCTCGATGCGCTGGCGCCGCGTGTCGATCATCTGCTGGATCGGCCCGAACGCGTACTTCTTCAGCACGAACAGGACCACGAGGAAGCAGATGATCGTCCAGATCATCAGCCCCGGCGTGACCTGGATCAGTGGGTTCGACGCCAGCATCGGGCTAGACCAGGACGTACGCGAGGATCGAGCCGAGCAGGCCGTAGAACACGACCGCCTCGGTGAGTGCGAAGCCGAGCCACTGGATGCCCTGCAGCTCGCCGCGCAGCTCCGGCTGGCGGGCGACCGACTGGATCATCGACCCGAAGATGTTGCCGATGCCGACGCCGGCGCCGAGGGCGCCGAGGCCGACGCCGAGCGCGAGACCGATCGCCTTGCCGGCGTGTGTGATCGGAGAGTCCGATGCGGCGCTGAAAAGCAGGTGAACCATGCGATCTCCTTAATGTTCCGGCTCGATCGCCGAGCCGATGTAGATGGCGGACAGGGCAGCGAAGATGAACGCCTGGATGCCGACGACGATGATCACTTCGAAGAGGTAGAAGATGATCGCCACCGGCACGACGGCCACCGCGAGCACGACGCTCTGCAGGATGAACATCAGGCCGAGGAACGTGAGGATCAGGATGTGGCCCGCGAGCATGTTCGCGAAGAGACGGACGCTCAGTGAGATCAGCCGCATGAACTGGCCGAGGATCTCGAGCGGCACGATCAGCCCGAGGAGCGCGGGCGGCGCCTCCGGGATCCAGCTCTTGAAGTAGCGCACCGGCCCGTTCCAGCGGACACCCTCGACGTGCGTGAAGAAGAACGTGAGGAGCGCGAGCGCGAGCGTCACCGAGATCGAGCTCGTCGCCGCGTAGATCCCCCACGTGGGGACGCCGTGCCAGGTCTTGCCCGTCAGCGGCAGCGGAATGAACCCGATCAGGTTGACCACGAAGATGAAGAGGAGAAGCGTCGCGACGTACGGGAACCAGCGCGACATCGCCTTCGTCGGAAGGCCCTGCTCGGCGATCTGCGTCTGCGCGACCTCGTAGGCCATCTCGCCGATCGTCTCGCGCCGGCCCGGGACGCGCGCGGCCTTCGACCGCATGAAGAAGAGGCCGAAGAGGATCGTGAGCAGGCTGCCGAGCATCAAGTACGCGACGGCCTTCGTGATCGACAGGTTCAGCGGGCCGAGGTGGATCGGCACCCACTCGTCCTGCTTGAACTCCTCCGTCGGGTCGAAGCTGCCGCGGGCGAACGCGGTGGACGGCGCGAGCAGCGCAATCGTGGTGACGAGGATCAGCGCGCGCTTGATCACTGGACCGCCGTCCCGGCCTTCGGCCCGGTGAAGTACGCGATCAGCTGCAGGCCGAGCGCGGCGGAGTAGCCGGCGGCATACGTCAACGCGGCGGCCAGCCCGAGCCATTTGTCGGACACGGCGACGGCGAAGATCACGATCATCACCGCGATTGCGCGAAAGAGCATTCCGAAAGCTGCCACGCCTGCGGCGGCGAGGTTACCCGTCCGGGTGCGAAGCCGCGTCAGCAATGCGCCGAACGCCTCGGAGCCGAACCAGAGCACCGCGCCGAGCGCCCATCCGGAGACGCGCCAGCCGGCGATCAGGAAGACGGGCAGCGCGAGCAGCACGACGAGCGCCCCCGCAATGGTGGGCAGCAGGGTCGGCGGCGCCGTGCGCGGTTCGGTCCAGGTCGGCATTCGTTCCTCGTCAGACGTTCCGGTACTTGATCACGGTCGCGGCGACGCCGACGGGCACACCGACGACAGCGCCGAAGGCGAGCCCGTACCCGAGACTCCCCACCGCCCAGCCGATCAGCGTCCCGACGGCCACGCACGCGAGCGTGAAGCCGATGAGAACGCTGCCGGCCCCGGCGAGGGAGAACGTCGGGCGCGCAGGCTCCACCGCGGCGGAGCATACCGAACTTCGTGACACCGCTTTTCCCCCAGTGAAGCCGTGTAACGTGGCGCTTGTGACGCGGCTGCTGCTGCTGCACGGGAGCGTCACGGGCGCGTCGTGGTCGTGGCCGAGACAGCGCGAGCTCGCGGCCCGGTTCGAGCTCGTGCAGCTCGCGCGGCCGGGGTTCCCGCCGAACCCGCCCGTCGAGCGGGTCGACTTCGAGTCGGACGCGGCCTGGCTTCCGTCCGTCGTGCTCGAGGGCGACCATCTGGTCGCGCATTCCTACGGCGGCGTGATCGCGCTCCTCGCCGCGCCGTCGCTGCCCCTCGCGTCCCTGACGGTGATCGAGCCGCCTGCGTTCTCGGTCGCGCGCGGCGTTCCCGCCGTCGAAGCGTGGCTCGCGCGGATGGCGGAGCTCGAGACGGTCGAGGAGTTCCTCGCACACGTCGGCGCCCCGCTGCGGCTGCCGGAGCCGCTCCCCGACGACCTGCGCCAGGGGGTCGAGGCGTTCGCCGGCGAGCGCCGTCCCGACGAGGCGGTCGTGCCGCTCGAGCCGCTGCCCTACCCCGTCCTGGTCGCGACGGGCGCGCACGAGCCGGCGTTCGAGGCAATCGGCGACGTCCTCGAGCGCGAGCTGCGGGCGGAGCGTGTCGTCCTCCCCGGCGCCGGCCATGCCGTCCAGAACGCACCGGGGTTCAACGAGGCGCTCGTTGCGTTTCTGGCACGGTGCCAGGCACGGCAACGGAACTGAGCAGGACCACACACGGAACCGCGACGTCCCTGCAAAACCCACTACGCCGTTCGGCCATGTCCGGTGCCAGGCACCGTGACGAGATTGCTACGAGCTACCGCTCGGAGAGCGCCTTGAGCCGCGCGAGCGAGAGCTTGTTCCGGACGCGGCCGAAGGCGTCGCCGACGGGGCCCGCTGCCCGCGAGATCCCCTCGACGGGCTCCTCGAACATCGTCACGCGCGTCGTGCCGTCACCGACGTCCTCCAGCCGCAACTCGACGGCGAAGCTCCCGAGGGGCCCGAGATGCGCGAGGAGCTCGAGCCGAGACGGCGGCTCCGCCGCCACGACCTCCGTCGAGTCGTCGATCGTCAACGGCCCCACACCGACCGAGTGATGGAGCCGCGAACCCGGCTCCGGCCACGCTGTATCCGCGTCCCGCACGCGGTCTGCTCCGACGACCCACTCCGCGTAGGTGTCGGCGTCGGCGAGGACGTCCCAGACGCGGGAGCGGTCGGCGCGGATCACGATCTCGTTCTCGGCCACCCCTCGTCGCTGCCCCGTCCGGTTTTTGTCGAAACGACTGCGGTTACGTGAGCGGAGTGCACGACGCAGTCGTCATCGGCGCCGGCCACAACGGCCTCGTCGCCGCGAACGTCCTCGCCGACGCCGGCTGGTCGGTGCTCGTCCTCGAGGCCGAGGAGGAGCCGGGCGGCGCCGTCAAGTCCGGCGAGCTCGTCGAGCCGGGGTTCGTCAACGACCGCTACAGCGCCTTCTACCCGCTCGGCGCCGCATCGCCCGTCTTCCGCGCGCTCGACCTCGAGATCCCGTTCCGCCACGGCCCGCTCGTGCTCGCGCACCCGTCGCTCGACGGCACGACCGCGGCGCTCGAGCGGGACGGCGGCGACGACCGCTGGGCGCGCATCGAGCCCGCGGTGCTGCGCGGGATGCTGACGCCTTTCCCCCAGGTGCGCGCCGCGCTCCAGCTGGCGCTCGAGCCGCGGGCGGCCGCGCTCCTTCGGCGACCGGCGGACCCGCTCGCGGCCCGCATCCGCGAGGGGAACGCGCTGCACGCGGACGCGCCGCCGTGGTCGCCCGTGGGCCGCGCGTTCGGGATGATGCTCACCGAATTCGGTCGCCGACACGGCTTCCCGTGCGTCGAGCGCGGCGCGGGAACGATCGTGCGCCTGCTCCTCGAGCGTGCGAAGGCACGCGGCGTCGAGCTCCGCGTCGGGGAGCGCGTGTCACGGCTGCCGACCGCGCGCCGTGCCGTGATCGCCGCGATCGACGTGTGGGAGCTCGGACGGATCGCCGGTCGCCCGGTGCACGTCGACCCCGACCCGTCGACCGTCAAGGTCGACTGGACGCTCGACGGCCCGATTCCGTGGACGTCCGAGGACGCGCGACGCTCGCCCGTCGTCCACCTCGGCACCGAGCACGACTTCGTCCTCTTCGGGCAGTACTCGATGGCCGACCCGACGCGCGCGCCCGCCGGCAAGGAGACCGCGTGGGCGTACTCGCACGCGCTGCCCGACGCCGACGCGATCGCAGCCGTGGTCGAGCGCCACGCGCCGGGGTTCGCCGCGCTCGTGCGCGGGCGGCGCGTCGAGCAGCTGCCGCCGGGACGCGTCAACCTCGGCACCGCGAAGGCCAAGAACGAGCTCTTCCTGCGCCCGTTCCACGGGCGCCCCGCGACCGGCATCCCGAACGTGTGGCTCGGGTCGGCCTCCGCGCACCCGGGCGGCGCCGTGCACGGCGCACCGGGCTGGATCGCGGCTCAGGCGGCGCTGCGCTCCGCGTCGCGCCGGCGCACGCGCGGGTTCGCGAGCTTCACGATCTCGAGCAGATAGACGACGTACAGCGAGAACGCGAGCGCGACGATCGCGGCCGCCGCGTCGACGACCACGTTCGTCGTCTGCCAGCGGCCGTGATGGTGCGGCGGCGCGAACCGCGTCGCGAGCGCGGCGATCGCGAGCGTCGCGCACCACGTCCACAGGTACACGACGGCGCGACGCTGAGAGAAGCCGATGCGCATGAAGCGGTGGTGCAGGTGCCGCGCGTCGGCCGCGTAGATCGGCTGGCCGCTACGGAGCCGCTTCGCGATCACGAACGACGTGTCGAGCACCGGGAGTGCGAGAACGAGCAGCGGCAGGATCAGCGTCGCCAACGCCGCCGTCTTCAGGAGCCCCTGCACCGAGATCGCCCCGAGCGTGTAGCCGAGGAGCAGCGCGCCCGAATCGCCCATGAAGATCCGCGCCGGGTAGAAGTTGTGGTGCAGGAAGCCGACGCAGGCGCCGCACACGATCGCCGCGAGGATCGCCGGCGCGACGCGGCCGAGCGACAGCTCGATCACCGCGAACGTGAAGCCGCTGATCGCGCAGACGCCGGCGGCGAGCCCGTCCAGGCCGTCGAGGAAGTTCACCATGTTCATCAGCGCGACGATCGCGACGACGGTGACCGTCCAGCCGACGGACGTCGGCACGACCTGACGGCCGACGACCGGGAACGTGAACGTGTGCAGGTACACGCCGAAGCCGACGGGGATCGACGCGGCGAGCACCTGCCCGGCGAGCTTCTGCCACCACGCGAGCCCGCGGAAGTCGTCGATCGCGCCGACGGTGGTCGCAACGGCGGCGCCGAGGACGACGCCGCGCAACTCGCCGCCGAGCGGGAGGAACGCGAGCGAGGGGACGAGGATGCCGAGGAACAGGGCGAGCCCGCCGAGCCTGGGCACGGTCGGCCGCTGCCTCGCACCCTCCGCCGGACGGTCGACGAGCCGCAGGTACCGCGCCGCCGAGCCTACTGCGGGCGTCAGCACGAGCACGATCGCGAGCGCGGCGAGCGCGCCGTACAGGACCTGGAGGTGGTCCGTCAGCTCCGACCAGACCATGGCTCCAGGTTACTTCGTCCCGTAGAGGCGGTCTCCCGCGTCGCCGAGGCCGGGGACGATGTAGCCGACCTCGTTCAGCCCCTCGTCGATCGAGGCGACGACGATCTGCACGTCCGGGTGGTCGTTCTCGATGTTCGCGATCCCCTCCGGCGCCGCGATGATCGCGATCAGGCGCACGCTCGTCGCGCCCGCGTCCTTCACGAGCTTCACCGCGTGCGCCGTCGAGTTGCCGGTCGCAAGCATCGGGTCGAGGAGGATGACGTCGCGGTCGGCGACGTCCGCCGGCAGCTTCACGTAGTACTCGACGGGCTGCAGCGTCTCCTCGTTGCGGTAGAGCCCGATGAAGCCGACGCGCGCACCCGAGATCAGGTCGAGGACGCCGTCGAGCATGCCGAGGCCGGCGCGAAGGATCGGGCACACCGCGACCTTCTTGCCGGAGATCCGCGGGAACCTCGCGCGCGTCAACGGCGTCTCGACCTCCACGTCCTCGGTGAGGAAGTCCTTCGTTGCCTCGTAGGTGAGGAGGTACGTGATCTCCTCGACGAGCTTCCGGAAGTGGACGGTGGGCGTGTCCTTGTCGCGGAGGTACGACAGCTTGTGCTGGACGAGCGGGTGGCGGACTTCGATCACCGGCATGGCGTGTGCGACTCTAACCATCGCGTGAAGACGGTCGGCGTCCTCGGCGGCATCACCTGGCACTCGGCGGCGGAGTACTACCGCCTGCTGAACACCGAGGTCGCCGCGCGCACCGCGGGCGAGCATGCCGCGCGCTGCGTGCTCTTCAGCGTCGACATCGGCGTGATCGACCCGCTGATGTTCGCGCAGCGGTGGGACGACGCAGGTGCACTGATCGCAGCGGATGCCCAGCGTGTCGAGGCGGCGGGCGCCGACGTCTTCCTCCTCGCGTGCAACACGCTGCACACCGTCTGGGAGACGGTCGTCGCAGGGCTCACGATCCCCGCGATCCACATCGGCGACGCCGCCGCCGACGCCCTCGCCGGCCACCGTCGCGTCGGCTTCCTGGCGACGCCGTGGACGATGGAGCTGCCGTTCCTGCGGGATCACCTCACGTCGCACGGCTTCGACGTCGTCCTGCCGGCGGAAGCTGACCGCGCAGAGATCGCACGCACGCTCTTCGACGAGCTGTCACACGGGATCGTGCGGGACGAGACGCGCCGGTGGTACGTCGACCTCATCCGCCGCATGGCGGCGGACGTCGTCTTGCTCGCCTGCACCGAGCTCGGCCTGCTGCTCTCGCAGGACGACGTCGAGGTGCCGCTCGTCGACACCGCGCAGGCGCACGTGCGCGCGGCTGTCGACTACGCGCTGTAGCTCGTGTAGCCGCGGAACCCGGGGTAAAGCGGGTGCTTGTCGCAGAGCGCGAGCGCGCGGCGGCGAAGCGCCTCGACGTCCACGTCGTCGTGCAGGGCGTCGCAGATGATCGCCGCCACTTCGCGGAAGTCGTCCTCGCGGAAGCCGCGCATCGTCGCCGCCGGCGTGCCGAGCCGAACCCCCGACGCGACCATCGGCGGCCGCTCGTCGAACGGCACCGTGTTGCGGTTCGCGGTCAGCTTGCACTCCTCGAGGCGCTCCTGCGCAGCGAGCCCCGTCCACTCGGTGTTGCGCAGGTCGAGCTGCACGAGGTGCGTGTCGGTGCCGCCGGTGAGCACGTCGTGGCCGCCCGTCGTCAGGCCGTCGGCGAGCGCGTCCGCGTTCGAGCGCACCTGGCGCTGGTAGTCGCGGAACGCCTCGGTCATCGCGATGCCGAAGCACACCGCCTTCGCGGCGATCGCGTGCATCAGCGGCCCACCCTGCATGCCCGGGAAGTTCGCGCGGTCGAGCTTCGAAGCGTGCTCCTCGCGGCACAGCACCACACCCGCGCGCGGGCCGGCAAGCGTCTTGTGCGTCGTCGACGTGACGAAGTCGCAGTACGGCACCGGGTTCGGGTGGATGCCGGCCGCAACGAGACCGGAGAAGTGCGCCATGTCGCACATCAGGAGCGCGCCGACCTCGTCCGCGATCTCGCGGAACTTGTCGGCCTCGACCGTGCGCGGATACGCAGAGCCGCCGCACACGATCAGCTTCGGCTGCACCTCCTTCGCCTTCGCGAGCACCTGGTCGTAGTCGACGCGCATCGTCTCGCGCGACACGCCGTAGTGATGGAACTCGTAGAGCTTCCCGGAGAAGTTCACGCCGAGCCCGTGCGTCAGGTGGCCCCCGTGGTCGAGGCTGAGCCCGAGGACCTTGTCGCCCGGCTTCAGCACCGCGAAGTAAACGGCCATGTTCGCCTGTGCGCCTGCATGCGGCTGCACGTTGGCGTGCTCAGCGCCGAAGAGCTCCTTCGCACGCGTGCGCGCGAGCTCCTCGATCTGGTCGACGACCTCGCAGCCGCCGTAGTAGCGCTTGCCGGGATAGCCCTCGGCGTACTTGTTCGTCGGCACGGAGCCGACGGCCTCGAACACGCTCGGCCACGTGAAGTTCTCGGAGGCGATCAGCTCGATCTGCCCGCGCTGGCGGTCGAGCTCCTTCCCGAGCAGCTCGGCGATCTCCGGGTCGACCTCGGCGAGGCCGGCCGTGCGGAGGTGCTCGAACGTCTGCTGCGCGACCGCCACGAACGCGGATGCTAACGCGGAGCGGGTCGCTCGGAGTCCGTGGAAGCCCGCACCCGGGCGAGCGCCTCCTCGGACGCGGCGATGCCCTCGCGGATCACGTACGGCTCGCGGCCCGTGAAGTCGATCACCGTCGACGGCGTCCCGGGCAGCGGCCCCGCGTCGACGACGGCGGCGCAGCCCTCCCGGATCCGCTCCGGGACGTCGTCGAGCTCGACCGGGTTCGGGCCACCGGGGTCGTTCGCGCTCGTCGCGACGATCGCGCCGGCGGCCTCGAGGATCCGCCGCGTGATCTCCGGCAGCTCCGGCACGCGGACGCCGATCGCGTCGGGGCGGTTCCCCTGCAGCCAGCGGTAGCGCCGAGCCGGGTTCGCGACGACCAGCGTGAACGGGCCCGGGAGCAGCGCCCGGACCGGTCGGCCGGCCTCGCCGCGGAGCTCCGGAACGGCGTCGTACAGGCCCTCGAGCGAAGCCGCCATCAGCGCCGTCGGCTGGATCTCGGAGCGCCCCTTCAGCCGGTACAGCGTGGCCGCGGCCTGCTCCGTCGCCGCCGTCGCGCAGAGCCCGTACACGGTGTCGGTCGGGAGCAGCACCGGCCGCCCGGCGCGAAGCCCGCTCACCGCCCCTTCGATGAGTTCGTCGTCCACCGCGCCTCCAGCACTCGGTCCCGCCCGGCCAGGTCTTGCGTGACCTGGATGTCACCGTACCCGATTGACTGTAGTTTACGGGCGAGGGGCGGCGCTCGGTGCGCATGGATCTCGAGGACGAGGTGGCCGCAGACCTTGGCCCGGGCCTCCGTCGCAAGCCGCAGCGTCTGCCCCTCATCCACCAGGGCGAGCCGCGGCTCGTGCTCCCGCACCTCCGGCTGGAGCGCCGGGAGCTCGGCCGGATCCACGTACGGCGGATTGGACACGACGAGATCGAACGGTCCGTCCACTCCGGCCAGGAGGTCCGTTTCGACCAGCTCGACGTCGAGGGACAAGGCGGCCGCGTTCTCGGCCGCGAGCGACAGCGCCTCGGCGGACACGTCCGTTGCGACCACGACGGCGTCGGGCCGCTCGTCTTTGAGGGCGAGGGCGATCGCGCCGGTGCCGGTGCCGACGTCCGCGACACGCGGCGACTCGACGTCGCGGAGGAGCTCCAGGCAGCGCTCGACGACGATCTCCGTCTCGGGCCGCGGCACGAGAGCGCGTGCGTCGGTCTGCAGCGTCAGTCGGCGGAAGCCCCAGTCGCCGAGGACGTACGCGAGCGGCTCGCGACTCCCCCGCCGCTGCACAAGCTCGCGGGCCCGCGCACGCTCGGCGTCCGTGAGCGGTCGGTCGTGCTGCGTGTACAGCTCGATGCGCTGCAGGCCGAGCGCGCGCGCGAGGATCAGCTCAGCGTCGACGCGCGGGCTGTCGACGCCGCGCCCGGCCAGGTAGTCGGTCGCACCGCGGAGGACCTCCGCGAGCGTCACGCCTCGAGCGCGCGGCGGCGCTCGTCGGCGGTGAGCGCCTCGGTGTACTCGCCGAGGTCGCCCTGCAGGATCTGGTCGAGCCGGTGCGTGGTCAGCTTGATGCGATGGTCGGTGACGCGGTTCTCCGGGAAGTTGTAGGTGCGGATCTTCTCGGCGCGCGCGCCGGTGCCGACCTGAGCGCTCCGCGCAGCCGCCTGCTCCGCCGCCTGCCGCTCGCGCTCCGCTTCGTAGATGCGCGCGCGCAGCACGCGCATCGCCTTCTCGCGGTTCTGCAGCTGCGAGCGCTCGTCCTGCATCGCGACGACGATGCCGGTCGGGAGGTGCGTGATGCGGACGGCCGAGTCCGTCGTGTTCACCGACTGCCCGCCCGGGCCCGACGAGCGGTAGACGTCGATCTTCAGGTCGTTCTCGTCGATCTCCACGTCGACGTCCTCGGCCTCGGGCATCACCGCGACGGTCGCCGTGCTCGTGTGGATGCGGCCGGCGGACTCCGTCGCCGGCACGCGCTGCACCCGGTGCGTGCCGCCTTCGAACTTGAAGACCGAGTACGCGCCGTCGCCCTTGATCGCGAACACCGCCTCCTTGAGTCCGCCGCCGTCGTTCGCCTGCGCCTCGAGCTGCTCGATCTTGAAGCCGCGTCGCTCGGCATAACGCTGCAGCATCCGCTGCAGCTCGTCGGCCCACAGCGCAGCCTCGTCGCCGCCGACGCCCTGCCGCACCTCGATGATCACGTCCTTGTCGTCGGCGGGATCGCGCTCGGCGAGCGCAAGCTTCAGCTCCTCCTCCAGGCGCGCGACCTCCGTCTCGTAGTCGCCCGCCATCTCGGCGAGCTCCGGGTCGGCCTTCGCGTCATCCAGGTCCGCCTGTGCCTGCCGCCATTGCATGGCGAGCTCGTACGGCCCCTCGAGCTGCTTCAGCCGGCGGCCGACCTCGGCCGCCTCGCGGTGGTCGTTGTAGACGGCGGGGTCCGACATGCGGTCCCGCGTCTCGGTGTAGGAGCGCTCCAGCTCCGCGATCAGGTCGTCGAGCGCGGCCAACGGTGCACCGACCCCCTACGCAAGCGACGCGTCGAGCGTGACCTCGGGGATTCCCGAGAGTGCCTTCGAGACCGGGCAGTTCTGCTTCGCGGTCTCCGCGGCCTCCTTGAACGCTTCGTCGTCCATCCCGGGCACCGTCCCACGCACCGTGAGGGCGCCGCGGACGATCCCCTCGCCGGGCTGGAACGTCACCGTGGCCGAGGTGTCGAGCTTCTCCGGCGGGTTGCCGCTCTTCGCAAGCCCGTTCGAGAGCGCCATCGCGAAGCACGCCGCCCACCCGGCTGCGATCAGCTCCTCGGGGCTCGTCTTGCCGTTCGGCTCTTCGGCGCGGGACGGCCAGCTCACGTCGAGCGGCCCGAACGCACCGCTTCCGACCTCGCCGATCGTGCCGCTCCCGTTCATCAGATCGCCCTGCCACACCACATCGGCTCTGCGATCGGTCGCCATTACGCCATCACCTCCACACGTCGGTCGGCCGGCTCTGTCCGGCCCTCGAGCTCGAGGACTTCCCGAAGCGCCCGGATGGACACTTCTAGCTGGTCGAGCGACGGCTCGCGCGTCGTCAGGCGCTGCAGCCAGAGGCCGGGCGCGAGCAGCGTCATCAGCACGCGGTTCTCGGAGTGCTTGCCGGCGAAGCGGATCAGCTCGTACGCGATGCCGGCGATCACCGGGAGCAGCACGATCCGGCTCACGACGAGCCAATACCACGCAGGCCGACCGAGCAGCGCATAGACGAACACGCTCACGACCATCACCCAGAGCAGGAACGCGGTGCCGCAGCGCGGATGGATGAGCGAGTACCGCTGCGTCACCTCCGGCGTCAGCTCCTCGCCCGCCTCGTACGCATTGATCGCCTTGTGCTCCGCAGCGTGGTACTGGAACACGCGGCGAAGCGAGGGGATGAAGCTCAGGATCGTCAGGTAGAGCACGAAGACGGTGACGCGGATCAGGCCCTCGACGAGCACGAACCAGCCTCCGCTCGAGATCGGAAGCGCGTCGGTGATCAGCGCCGGACCGACCTTGAAGATCATCACGGCGAAGCCGATTGCGACGAGGAACGCGAAGACGAGCGCCCAGCGGCCGATCTCCGCGGGCTCCTCGTCTCCCTCCTCCTCTTCCTGCGCCGCGTAGTTCGCGGACACGCTCAGCGCACGGAATCCGATCGCCAGGCTCTCGCCGAGAGCGACGACGCCGCGCACGACCGGCAGCCGCAGCGCCCAGTGGCGCGCGGCGAGCGGGTCGATCTGCTTCGCGACGTGCGCGATCTCGCCGTCCGGCTTCCGCACCGCGACCGCCCAGTTGCGCGGACCGCGCATCATCACGCCCTCGAGGACCGCCTGCCCTCCGATGTTGGCCATCGGTTCGCCTACGCCGACGCGCGCTGCGCGCGCTCGGCCTTCTCGAGGCGGCGCTGGAAGCGCTCGACGCGACCGCCCGTGTCGACCAGCTTCTGCTTGCCGGTGTAGAACGGATGGCAGGCGGAGCAGATCTCGACGTGCAGCTCCGGCTTCGTCGAACGCGTCGTGAACGTGTTCCCGCAGCCGCAGTGGACGGTCGTGAGCTGGTACTCGGGATGAATCTCGGCCTTCATGGCCGGGCCAGGATAGCAGCGGCGGTTTCCCTGGCGACGTTGCCGCCCGAGACGAGAAGCACCGCGTTCTCCGCGTCGATCTTGCCCGCGAGCCATGCCGCGGTCGCGGCCGCGCCGGCCGGCTCGCAGGCGAGCTTCGCGCGCTCGTAGAGGAAGCGGAAGGCGTGCTCGATCTCGGCCTCGGTGACGGTGTGATGCTCGATGTTCTTTGCGAGTTGCGTGGTGATCGTGCCGGCGAAAGGCGCGTTGAGCCCGTCCGCGATGCTCGTCGGCGTTACGGGCACCGGCTCGCCGGCGTCGAGCGCGGCCTTCAGCGCGATGCTCGTCTCCGGCTCGACGGCGACGATCCTGGTCCGACCTCCGAGCGCGGCGAGGATGCCGCCGATGAGGCCGCCGCCGCCGACCGGGACGACGACCGCGTCCGCGTCCGGTGCATCCTCCTCGATCTCGAGGCCGACCGTTCCCTGGCCCGCCAGCACGAGCGGGTCGTCGAACGGGTGGACGAGCGTGCGCCCGGTCTCCTCCATCAGCTCGTGCAGGCGCTCGAACGCCTCGGCCGGGTTCTTCGCCTCGAGGTCGACGCTCGCGCCGTACTCGCGCGTCGCCGCGAGCTTCAGCTCGGACGCGCCCTGCCACATGACGACGAGCGCGTCGATCCCCTCTGCGGCGGCCGCGTACGCGGTTGCGGCGGCGTGGTTGCCGGCGCTGATCGCGATCACGCCGCGGCGCTTCTCGTCCTCCGTGAGGCTGCTCATCTTGTTGAGGGCGCCACGCGCCTTGAAGCTGCCGGTGCGCTGGAAGAGCTCGCACTTGAGGCGCGCGCCGATCGTGCGGCTGCGGAGGAGCGGCGTGCGCGGAAGACGGTCGCCGATCGTCTCGCGCGCGCGGAAGACGTCGTCCCTACTGACCACGCTGTCGCACCGCCTCGAACAGGAGGATCGCCGCGGACGTGCTCGCGTTCAGCGAGTCGACGGTGCGCGCGCGCATCGGGATCTCGACCTGCACGTCGGCGAGCGTACGCCACGCGTCGGGGAGGCCGGTGTCCTCGGCGCCGACGAGGAACGCCGTCGGCTGCGTGTAGTCGCCGTCGGTGTGTCTCGTCTTCGCGCCGACGACGGCGGCGACCTTCGTGTGCGGGAGAAGCTGCACGTCGTCGCTCGCAGCTTCCACGATCGGGAGCGTGAACACGGCGCCCGTCGACGCGCGGATCGCGTTCGGGTTCCACGGGTCCGTGTGCGCGTCGCCGACGAGGAGCGCGTCGGCGCCCGCCGCGTCGGCCGTGCGCGCCATGGCGCCGAGGTTGCCGGGCTTCTCGATTCCAACGGCGACGAGGAGCAGGGTGCTGTTCTCCGGCACGGTGCGGTGCGGCTGCTCGACGATCGCGATCACGCCTTCCGGCTCGGCGCGGTAGCTCATCTTGCGGAGCACGCGCTCGTCGACCTCTTCGCCGTCGTCCCAGACGACGAGGCTCGGCGCGAAGTACGTCGCGTGGATGCGCAACCCGGCGTCGCGCGCGCGCCGCACCTCGCGCGGCCCCTCGGCGAGGAACAGCCCTTGCGCACGCCGCTCGCGCGCCTTCCGCAGCCGCAGCACCTCCTTGACGCGCGGGTTGTCGACGGACGTGATCACGACCTGGCGAATCTAGCCATGTCTGGTGCCAGGCACCGCAACGCGAATGCGCCGACTCCGTGCCGAAAGCGCAACGACGGTCGACGGCGCCCCACAACGCACGTACCGTCGCGAGATCGCGCGGCCACACCGCAACGAAGCGCCTGGACTGCACCACGTGGTCACCCGCGGGAACAACAAGCGGCGGATCTACGAGGACGATCTCGACCGTGCGCTCTTCTGTCGGACGGTCGATCGCGCGTCGACCAAGTTCGAGTGGCGTGTGCTCGCCTTCGTGCTCATGCGGAACCACTACCACCTGCTGCTCTCGATCGGCGACGCGGGGCTCGCCGCGGGGATGCAGTACGTGAACTTCGCGTACGCGCGCACCTACAACATCCGTCACGAACGCATCAATCACCTGTTCGGCAAGCGCTACTGGAGCAAGCAGCTGACGACCGAAGCCGCAGTCCGAAACGCTGCGCGGTACATCGTCCAGAACCCATGGCGCGCCGGAAGCCCGCTGCCGCTCGAGGTCCATCGTTGGTCGAGCTATTCGGCGACAGTGGGTCTCTCGTTCCCCGAGATCACGCTCGCCCTCGACGAGCTCCTTCCCTTCTTCGGCAGCTCGCCGGCCAAGTCGGTGCAGACCTACCGCGACTTCTGTGCGGTCATGGCCGATCCGGACGAGCTCGAAGAGCCATGTCCGGTGCCTGGCACCGTTACGTGAGTGTGTATTCGGGGCCGCTGCCGCCCTCGGGTGGCGTGAGGCGGCCGCCCTTCGCGGTGATGGCGCCGCACTGGACGCAGTTCGAGGGGGCGAGCTTCACTTCGACGGTGCCGTCGCCGTCCTCCGCGCCCACCTCGTACACCTGCGCGGGGCACATGCGCGCCCACATCTCCGCCACCTCGCGCGGGACGCGCTGCTCGATGCGGATGTGATTCGGCTGGTCGTCGCGCGTCCGGTTCCCCGACGCGAACACGGACGACAGCTTGTCGAACGTCAGCGTCCCGTCCGGCGCGGGGTACGTCGACGCGCGGTCCGTGCGCAGCAGCGACTGCTCCGCATCGCGCTCCGTCCGCGAGTCGCCCGGCGGGAAGCGGCCCTTCGTCGCGGTCATCGCACCCGCGAGCGCGCCGCCGAGATAGAACCCGCGCCCGAACGCCTGACGCATGTTCCGCACCTCGCGCAGGTCGTTCCAGATGAACGACTCCTTCAGCGACGCGTCGTACGACGCGAGCGCATCCCGCGACGACGCCCCGCGCGACAGCGTCCTCCACGCCGCCTCCGCGGCGAGGCGCCCCGACTCGATCGCGTAGTGGATGCCCTTGAGCGCCGGCACGTTGACGAGGCCGACGCCGTCACCGCACAGCAGCAACCCGGGCGCGTGGAACCGCTGCGGCAGCGCGACGAACCCGCCCTCCGGGATCGTCTTCGCGCCCCACTGCACGCGCTCGCCGCCGTCGAGGATCCTGCGCACCGCCGGGTGCGTCTTCAGCTCCTGCAGGAGATCGTGGACCGACAGCTCCGTGTCGCGGTAGTCGAGGCCGACGACCAACCCGATCGTGACCATGTCGCGGCCCATCGGGTAGATGAACGAGCCGCCGAACTCGCGGAACTTCCGCCCCGGGCGCAGCGGCCACCCCATCGTGTGCACGACGCGGTCGAGCGGCTTCGCCACCTTCCAGACCTCCTTCACGCCGAGCGCCCACACCTGCGGGTTCTCGCTGCGAAGGCCGAAGCGGTCGAGCGCCGCGGACGTGAGCGTCCCCTGCGTCCCCTCGCAAAGGACCGTGACGCGCGCCGTGATGTCCGAGCCGGGCTCGAAGTTCGCGAGCTCCTCGCCGTCGCGCCCGCGCCCGCGGTCACCCGTGCGAACGCCGAGCACCCGCCCGCCGTCGACGAGGAGCTTCTCCGCCGACGTCTCCGGGAGGATCGTCACGCCGAGCCCCTCCGCCTCCTCTGCGAGCCACCGCCCGAGGCGCGACACCGACGCGACGTAGTTGTGGTGGTTCATCATCGTGGGCGGCGTCGGGATCCGCAGCGCGCGGCGCTTCGTCAGGAACAGCACCGACTCGCCGTCGACCGGCCCGTAGAACGGCATGTCCGCGAGCGTCTTCCGTCCCTTGAAGAGCCGCTGCAGCCCGCGCGGGTTCACGACCGCACCCGACAACAGGTGTGACCCCGGCGCCTTCCCCTTCTCGAGCACGGCGACCGGCACCTCGCCGAGCCGCTCCGCCGTCTGCGGGTCCTCCTCCATCAGCTGCCCGAGGCGGATCGCGGCGGCAAGGCCCGCGGGGCCCGCGCCGACGATCAGGAAGCCCACCTCGATGCGCTCGTCGGCGGGATCCGTCGGCGGCGCGATCGCGTCCGACGCCGACCACGGCGGTGGAAACTCGGACGGGCGGACGCTCACGACGAGCGCGCGCGGATCAGCTCGACGAGCTTCGGGACGATCTCGTGCAGGTCGCCGACGACGCCGAGATCCGAGAACTCGAAGATCGGCGCGTTCGGGTCCTTGTTGATCGACACGATCGTGCTCGCGCCCTGCATGCCGACCTTGTGCTGGATCGCGCCGGAGATGCCGAGTGCGACGTACAGCTTCGGCGACACCGTCTTCCCCGTCTGCCCGACCTGCGCCGAGTACGGGTACCAGCCTGCGTCGACGACCGCACGCGTGGCGGCGACGGCGCCGCCGAGCGCGGATGCGAGCTCTTCCGCGAGCGCGAACTTCTCAGGCTCGCCGAGACCGCGGCCGCCGGCGACGATCACGTCGGCATCCTCGATCGACGGCCCCTGCTGCTCGGCGTGCGCCTGCTCGACCATCTCTGCCGCGGTCGAGAAGTCCTCGAGCTCGACGGACGCGTCGCGCACGTTCGACGATCCCGGAAGCGGCTGGGGGTCGAGCGCGCCCGAGCGGAACATGCCGATGCGCACCGGCGTCGACCAGCCGACGTCGACGAGCACGGTGTCGCCGAGCTGCGACGCCTTGCCCTTCTCGCCGTCGAAGTCGACAAGCGCCCAGTTGAGGCCGGCGCCGAGACGCGACGCCAGACCTGCGGCGACGTCGGCTGCGAGGACGGTCTGCGCGAACAGCACCGTGTCATAGCCCTCGTCGCGCACGAGCTTCGCGAGCACGTCGACGCGCGGCTGCGGAAGCGGCGCGTCGAGACGCTCGTCGTCGGCGACCCACACGGTCGCGTCGACGGAGTCGGCGAGCGAACGGACGCCGGAGCCGACGAGCACGCCGGCGAACTCGCCGCCGAGCGACGCCGCCTTCGAGAGCACCCCGAGCGAGCTCTTCTGCACCGCACCTTCGTGGTGCTCGAGGAAGACGAGCGTCTTCGCCATCAGACGAACCTCTTCGCCGCGAGGAACTCGACGATCTTCTCCGCCGCGCTTCCGTCGTCCTCGATCTTGCGCGACTCGCCGCGCGGCGGCGGCGGCGACAGCTCGAGCACCGTCGTGCCGATCTCACCGCCGTCGTAGGACGCCGTGTCCTGCGGCTTCTTCTTCGCGCCCATGATCCCCTTCAGCGACGGATACCGCGGCGTGTTGATCGAGTCGGCGACCGCGACGACTGCGGGCAACGGCGCGCGGATCGTGTCGTAGCCGAACTCCGTCTGGCGCTTGCCCGTGACGGAGCCGCTGTCGACGGTCAGCTCGGAGGCCTGCGAGATCACCGGGCGGCGCAGCTTGTCGGCCACGGCAGCCCACAGGCAGGCGCCGCCGCCGTCCGCCGACTGCTGCCCGAACAGCACGAGATCGGCGGCCTCGTTCTCGATCGCCGCGGCGAGCGCGGTGGCCGTCGCCAGCAGGTCTGCGTTTTCCAGGGCAGAATCCGTGACCAGCACCGCCCGATCCGCGCCCATCGCGAGTGCCTTGCGCAGCGCATCCATCGCCTTCTCCGGCCCCATGGACACGACGACGACCTCACCCTCGCCCGCCGACTCCTTGAGCTTCAGCGCCTCTTCGACGGGATACGTGTCCCAGTCGGAGATCGCGAGCTCGACCGAGCGGTCCAGCCGCTTCGTCGACGGGTCGAGACGACGGCCTGCGGCCGCGTCGGGGACTGCCTTGACGCACACTGCGATCTTCATGCGCGCACGATGCTATATCGCGGTCGCCGCGCTGGCGCTCGTGTTCGTCGCCACGAGTGCGGCGAAGAGCACGGTGCCGCAGCTCCTCTTCCCGGTCGTCGGCGCGACCACCTACAGCGACGACTTCGGCCAGCCTCGCCCCGGCGGCAAGCACGAAGGAAACGACCTGCTCGCCGACAAGCGGACACCAGTCGTCGCGGTCGAGGACGGGACGGTCGAGTACTGGACGACGTCCGCGAGCGCCGGCTGCATGCTCTACCTCTACGGCGACAGCGGGACGATGTACGAGTACATCCACCTGAACAACGATCTGACGTCGGGCAACGACAACAAGGGCAAGTGCGTCCAGGGCGTCGCCTACACGGTGCCGGACAAGGCACGCGTGGTCGCCGGCCAGCAGATCGGCTACGTCGGCGACTCCGGCGACGCGAACGGGATCCATCCGCACCTCCACTTCGAGGTCCACCCGAACGGGAAGAAAGCCGTCGACCCGTTCCCGTTCCTGAAGAAGGCGGCGCACCTGCTCGCGCCGGCGCCGCCGCAAGGACGCATGTTCACGCTGAAGCTCAGCGGCAGCGTCGTCTCCGCGAACGCCACCGAGCTGACGATGGCGGTGGACACGGTCTTCTCGTGGCCGTCGCACGTGAAGCAGACGAAGCTCGGCGCGACCGTGACGCTCGAGCTGCAGAACGGCGAGACGTTCGTCCCCGGGCAGAAGATCGTCGCGTTCACCCAGCCGGCGCCGGGAACGATCGACGCGCTCACCGGGGCGCCGGGCGCGCTCTCGCTCGCGCGCGCCTCCTAGGCCGCGGCGAGCGCGCCCTGCAGGAACTCGACGATCTCGCTCGTCGGGGCGCCGGGGCCGAACACCGCCGCCACGCCGTGCTCCTTGAGCGCCGCCGCGTCGTCGGTCGGGATCGTGCCGCCGACGACGACGAGGACGTCGTCGGCGCCCTGCTCGCGCAGCAGGTCGACGATGCGCGGCACGAGCGTCATGTGCGCGCCGGAGAGGATCGAGATGCCGACCGCGTCCGCGTCCTCCTGGATCACCGTCTCGACGATCTGCTCCGGCGTCTGGTGCAGGCCCGTGTAGATGACCTCCATGCCGGCGTCGCGGAGCGCGCGCGCGATGATCTTCGCGCCACGGTCGTGACCGTCGAGGCCCGGCTTCGCGACGACGACTCTGATCTTGCCGGCCACGGTCGGCAGTATAGGAACGGTGAAGCTGACCGTCGTCGGGTGCTCCCCCGCGTGGCCGAACCCCGGCGGGGCCCACTCCGGGTATCTCCTCGAGCACGGCGGCCGGCGGCTGCTCGTCGACTGCGGCCCGGGTGTGCTGTCGCGGCTGCGCGCCGCCGAGGGCTGGCCGGAGATCGACGCGATCGTCATCTCGCACTTCCACCTCGACCACTGCGGCGACCTCGTCGCGTGGCTGTGGGGCACGCTGCACGGGCCCCACGACGCGCCGCAGCTGTGGGTGACGCCCGGCGGACGCGGCGAGCTCGACAACCTCTCGCAGCAGATCGCCGACGCGTTCGACGTCCACGAGTACGTCGACGGCGAGCGGTTCGACGCGGCGGGGTTCGCGATCACGCCGTTCCGCGTGCCGCACTACACACAGCCGACGTGGGCGCTTCGCATCGAGGCCGACGGCAAGGTCGTCGCCTACTCGGCGGACACCGGCCCCTCGCCGATCCTCGCGGAGATCGCGCGCGACGCCGACCTCTTCATGTGCGAGGCGACGCTCGCCGAGGACGACCACGACCGCGAGCCGCGTGGGCACCTGAAAGCGTCGGAGGCCGCCGCGGCCGCACTCAACGCGAACGCGAAGCGCCTGCTGCTCGTGCACCGTCCGGTCGAGGCGGTGACGTCGGACGGGCTCGAGCTCGCCCGCGACGGCCTCGAGATCGACCTCTGATCAGAAGACGGGCGTCTCCCGCCAGGTGCCCCACACCTCGCGGAACGCATCGCACATCTCGCCCATCGTCACGTACGAGCGCGCCGCGTCGACGATCGGGAACATGAGGTTGCGGTCGTCGCGCGCGGCGTCCTCCTTCAGCCGCGCGAGCGCGGACTCGACGGCGGGCGAGTCGCGACGCGCGCGCAGCGCCTGCACGCGCTCGATCTGCTTCGTCTCGAGCGCCGGATCGATCTTGAGGATCTCCAGCTCGGGCTCGTCCTCGAGCTGATAGCGGTTCACGCCGACGACGATCCGCTGCTCCGCCTCGACCTCGGACTGGTAGCGGAACGACGCCTCCGCGATCTCCTTCTGGAAGAAGTTCTCCTAGATCGCCTGCACGACCCCGCCGAGCTTGTCGATCTGGTCGAAGTAGTCGTAGGCCTGCCGCTCGAGCTCGTTCGTCAGGTGCTCGACGAAGTAGGAGCCGCCGAGCGGGTCGGTCGTGTTGACGACGCCGGTCTCGTGCGCGATCACCTGCTGCGTCCGCAGCGCGATCCGCACCGCCTGCTCCGTCGGCAGCGCGAGCGCCTCGTCGAACGAGTTCGTGTGCAACGACTGCGTACCGCCGAGGACGGCCGCGAGGGCCTCGATCGCCGTGCGCACGATGTTCACCTCGGGCTGCTGCGCCGTCAACGAGACACCGGCCGTCTGCGTGTGGAAGCGCATGAGCCACGAGCGCGGGTTCTTGGCGCCGTACCGCTCGCGCATCACGTGCGCCCAGATGCGGCGCGCCGCTCGGTACTTCGCGATCTCCTCGAAGAAGTCGAGGTGCGCGTTGAAGAAGAAGGAGAGGCGCGGCGCGAACTCGTCGACGTCGAGCCCCCGCTCGATCGCCCATTCGACGTACGTGAACCCGTCGGCGAGCGTGAACGCGAGCTCCTGCGCCGCGGTCGACCCCGCCTCGCGGATGTGGTAGCCGCTGATCGAGATGGGGTGCCACAGCGGCATCTCCCGCGCGCAGAACTCGACCATGTCCGTGACGAGCCGCATCGACGGCTCGGGCGGGAAGATGTACTCCTTCTGCGCGATGTACTCCTTGAGGATGTCCGTCTGGATCGTCCCGCGGAGCTCGGTGCGCGGCACGCCCTGCTCCTCGCCGACGCACGCGTAGAACGCGAGCAGGATCGCCGCCGGCGAGTTGATCGTCATCGACGTCGACACCTCTCCGAGCGGGATCCCGGCGAAGAGCGTCTCCATGTCCTCGAGCGAGTCGATCGCAACGCCCTCCCGGCCGACCTCGCCGAGCGACTTCGGGTGGTCGGAGTCGTAGCCCATCAGGGTCGGCATGTCGAAGGCGGTCGAGAGGCCGGTCTGCCCGTGGTCGAGCAGGTAGCGGAACCGCTCGTTCGTCTCCTCTGCGGTGCCGAACCCGGCGAACTGGCGCATCGTCCAGAGCCGGCCGCGGTACATCGACGGATAGACGCCGCGCGTGAACGGGAACTCGCCCGGCGCACCGAGATCACGGTCGTAGTCGACCGGGACGGTCTCCGGCGAATAGAGCGGATCGACCTCCACGCCCGACATCGTCGAGCGGAGCTCGTTCGTCGCCGTGTCCTCCGTCGCCGCCACGCGTCGGATTGTACGAGCCGCGCCGTCGCCGGCACAGGGCTGAACCTCGAGTCGAGGTCGAGCGTCGGCCGTTCCTACGCAAATCACACGCGCATACGCCCGGAACCCGCCGAAACCGACTCTAGCCTCACCCTCATGAGGCGGCGCGGTGCCGCCGATACAGACAAGCGAGGAGGCGTGCGACGGCACGCAGACAAACGACGTGAGAATCCCAAGCTTCCTGCGGCGCTTGTGGACCGGTATCGCCGGTAGGACGTCGTTTGCCCCGCTCCTCGTCCTGACCAGCGTTTCGACGGCCGTTCTCCTCACGTTCGGCCTGGTCGCCGGCGGTCTACTCCTCCTGCGCGGCGACACGCAAACGCATCCCACGACCGACGCGTTCCTCCAAACCGCGCTCGGACGGCCGGCACCCGCCGCGAGGCTCGTGCGCCCGCTCGGGCACGGTGCACGCGTCGAGCTCGCGCCGCAGGCGGTCGCCGTCAGTGCCGGCGGCCGCCGCGTGAGCCTCTCGACCGCGGGCCGCGGCGCGTGGCAGCGGTACGCGAACGGCGTCCGGCGCACGACCTCGTTCGGACACGAGTCGGTCGTCGTCACGCCGCAGAAGGCGGAGCAGTTCCTGACGGTGACGCGTGCGCAGGGCACACGCACCTGGAGGTGGAAGCTCGCGAGCCACGGCCTCACGCCGCGCATCGGCGACGACGGCGCCGTCGGCTTCCTGGACGGGCACGTCCTCTCGCACGTGTCGATCGCGCCGCCGAAGATCCTCGACGGGGCCGGTCGCGACGTGACGCCCGCCGGGACGCACTGGACGCTCCGCGGCGGCGAGCTCGCCGTCCGGCTCGACGACGCGCGTCTCCCGACGCCGTACGTGATCGACCCGGCCATAACCCTCAACGCGACGTCGAGCTTCAACGCCGGGTCGAACAACGGCAACACCGGGGCGACGCTCGGCGTCCCGGCGGGGTACCGCGTCGGCGACCTCCTCGTCGCGCAGGTCTCGATCCGCGCCACCGGCACGACGCTGACGGCACCCGCCGGCGCGACGACAGGCTGGTCGCTCGTGACGGGGTCGCCCTACAACAACTCGAACGGCGGTACGGCGACGGGCGAGATGTCGTGGTACTACCACCAGGTCGCGACCGGCGACCCGACGAGCTACACGTGGAAGTGGGCCGGTGCCACGACGTACGCCTGGGCGGGGGGCCTCGTCGATCTCGTCGGCGTCGACGCGACCGCGGGACCGAGTCCAGCAGGAAGCCCGTCACGGTCGACGACCGCGACCGTGAGCGATGCGGCGACGACGATCGCCTCCGGCAACGTCGGGATCGACGCGTTCATGACGGCGAGCGGCTCGACGGCATCGGCGCCGTACTGGACGACGACCGCCACCTACATCGGCTCTGCGCAGTCGGGCTCGGGCACCTCGAACGTCAGCACTGCGATGTCCTACTCCGTCTCGGCGGGCACCACGATCGCGGCGCAGTCGGGCACCTGCAAGGCGACGTGCACGGCCGCGAAGGGCATCGGCTGGATGACGGGATGGGCGATCGATTCGAGCGCACCGACCGCGGCGTCCATCCAGAGCCCGGGCGCGACCGTGCGCGGCTCGGTGACCCTGACGGGGCAGACCACCGAGGCGGACTCGGCGCCGACCGTCGCCTTCGAGTACTCGCAGCACGGCGCAAACACGTGGAACCTGATCGCGGCGGTGCCGGCAACGTCGGCGACCAACACGACGACGAGCTGGAACACGTCGGCTCTCACCGACGGCTTCTACGACCTGCGTGTCGTCGGCCGCAACGGCGCGTGGGCGAGCGGCGACGGCGACAACACGGCGTCGGTCGACACCGCATCGTCGGTCGTCACGGTGCGCGTCGACAACACGTCGCCGAGCTCCGACCCGCTGACCGTCGCGGAGACCGCCGGCGCCGCCTACCAGTACTTCGACGCGACGAGCAACCACAACTACGAGTGGTACAACCCGGGCGCGTCGGGCGGCGCAGGTTCGTTCACGGTCACCGCGCAGCCCACCGACGTCTCGAACGCGATCCAGCTCGTGCAGCAGGCGTCGGCCGGCGGCGTCGACAACGGCAACGGGACGTGGCGGGGGCCGCTGACGGTGACGCTCGCGCAGGCGCCGAACGTCGGCGACGTGATGATCGCCGCCGTCAGCTACGAGCAGGGGTCGACCGCGACGATCACAGCTCCTACCGGCTGGACGCTGCTCGACACGCAGAACGTCTCGACGTTCTGGGGAATGAAGCTCTACTGGAAGGTCGCGACCGCGAGCGACGTCGCCAGCCACTCGTACGTGTGGACGAATACCGCGTCCGCGCAGGCGAACGTCGTCGGCGGCATCTCCGAGTGGGCGAACGTCTGGGTGCCCGCGAGCGGCAACCCGATCGACACCGAGGCATCCGGCACGAGCACGTCGGGGACGACGAGCGTGACCGCGCCGAGCGTCACGCCGACGGCGGACTGCTCGGTGCTCGTCGGCGCCTTCGGCGCGTGGTCGAGCCAGGAATCCTTCACGCCGCCCGCCGGCATGACGGAGCTCTTCGACGCACGCTCGAACGAGCCGCAGTGGGACCCGGGCGCCGAGATGACGGCGCAGTACCTCGGCTCGACCTCGGCGACGGGGACGCGCGTCGCGACGCTCGTCCCGGGCGGCACCACGACGGGCGGGGACAAGTCGAACGCCGGCTTCCTGCTCACGCTGCGCCCGAAGGCGTGCGTGTCGCAGGTCGACTTCCCCAACTTCGCCGTCTCGAACTTCACGCCGGGCAACGTCAGCCCGACGGTGCCGGATGCGATCGCGACCTACCCGAATCAGCCGACGTACACCTCGAACACGTACTCGTGGACGGCGACGAACACGACCGAGCCGGGGTCGCAGCCGATCATCGTCCACGACGAGGCCGGTAACGCGAACCTCTCGACGCCGTTCTACATCCTCAAGGACACGACCGCGCCGTCGTTCGGGGCGAGCACACCGACGGCGAGCGGCGCGTACAGCGCGCTGACGTTCCCGGTGACGGCGATCGCCGGCGCGACCGACGCCGGCGACGATGCGACCCCGCCCGGGAGCACCGGCTCCGGCATCAACGCCACGACGTACCAGCTGCAGCGACAGTCGGGCACCGCCGCGAACGGCGTCTGCACGTATTCCGGCGGGTGGACGAACGTCACGCTCTCCGGCGGCAACGACACGGTCGCCGCCGACGGCTGTTACCACTATCGAGAGGCCGTCGCCGACAACGTCAACAACACGGGCACCTCGAACGCGAGCGGCGACGTGATCGTCGACCGCGTCGCCCCGAACTCGACGGGTTCGGTGACGGCGTCGACGTCGAGCTCCGACACGTACGCGACCGGCTCGACCGTCTACTACCGGCCTGCGGGCGGCGGCGGGTCGTTCACGATCACAGACACGAGCCCGACCGACGCGAACTCCGGCATCGGCAAGGTGCGCTTCCCCGGCCTCGCGAGCGGGATCACGCCGGCGACGAACACGGACGACTCGAGCGTGCCCTACAGCCAGGCGTACTCGTGGGCGACGGGCGCGTCGGACAGCGGCTCGAAGACGATCACCGTGTTCGACGCGGCGGGGAACACCGCGACGACGTCCTTCACGGTCACGCCGGACTCGACCGCGCCGACGTCCACGACGACGACGCCCACGGCTTCCGCGAACTACCGCGCGGCGACCTACCCGACGAGCTGGTCGGGCACCGCGAGCGACGCGGGCTCCGGCGTGGCGAACGTGAAGATCTCGCTGAAGGACCCGAACGGCAACTACTGGAACGGCTCGATCTTCACCGGGACGACCGAGACGTTCAACACCGCGACCGGCACCACGTCGTGGACGTGGACGGCGCCCTCCCTGACGACCAACGGCACCTACACCGTCCATGTCGTCTCGACGGACAAGGTCAACAACGTCGAGGCGTCCTCGACATTCACCTTCGTCTACGACACGACGGCGCCGACGTTCTCGTCGCTGTCGTTGACGAAGCTCGGGAACTGCGACGCGAACGCGTACCTGAACGGCACCGCCGTCTACTACAGCCCGGCGACGACGTGTGCCAGCGCGTTCAAGGTCACCCAGGGCACGAGCGACAACGCGTCCGGCGTCTCGAGCGTCCAGTACCCGTCGATCGCGAGCGGCAGCTTCTCGCACAGCGCCGACAACGTGGGGTCGCCGTTCCTCTCGAGCGCGTACGGCTGGACGGTCGGAGCGACCTACGCCCCCACGGCGCAGACGCAGACGGTGACGGCGACGGACGCCGCCGGCAACTCGGCGACGACGACGTTCACGATCCAGAAGGACGCCGCCGGTCCGATCACGGCGTTCACCGCACCGGCCGCAGGCGCCGCGATCGTGAACGGCGCGACGCTGACGGCGACCGCCGACGACGGCGTCGGCAATGCGGGAGTCGCGCAGGTCGACTTCCGCTACTGCGCGGGCGCCTCGTGCACGTTCGCCGCCAGTACCGACATCGCCTCCGACACGACGTCCCCCTACTCGATCGCGTGGTCGAGCCAGCCGGCCGACGGTACGTACACGATCCTCGCGCGGTCGACCGACAACGTCGGCAACGTCACCGACGTCACGCGCACCGTGACGATCGACAACACCGCACCGGTGTACGCGTCGTCGGCGGCGAACGTCATCGGGACGCAGGTGACGCTCGCGTTCACCGAGAGCGGCAGCGGCCTCGACAGCTCGTCCACGACGCCGACGTCGGCGTTCACCGTCCTCCGCAACGGCTCGGGCGACGCGGTGACGGCGATCTCGTACCCCGACTCGACGCACGTCACGCTGACGCTGACGAACCGCGTGTTCGACGGCGACACCGTCACCGTCGCCTACAGCACGACGGGACTGACCACCGCGCAGAAGGTGAAGGACGTCGCCGGGAACGCGCTCGCGACCCTCGGCGCCCAGTCGGTGACGACCTCGGCGGCCGCGTCGCTCGCCCAGTCGACGATCGCCGCTTCGCCGACCGCGATCACCGCCGACGGCTCCTCGACCTCGACGATCACGGTGACGCTGAAGAACGCCGCCGGCACGTCGCTCACCCAGAGCGGCGGCACCGTCACGATGTCGACGACGCTCGGGACGCTCGGCTCGGTGACGAACGTCGGAAACGGCACGTACACGGCGACGCTCACCTCCTCGACGTCCGCCGGCACCGCCAACGTCACCGCGAAGCTCGACGGCTCGTCGCTCACGAACAGCGTGAGCGTCCCGTTCAACGCCGGCGCCGTGAGCAACAGCGTCTCGACCGTCTCGTCGAGCCCCGGCACGGTCGCGGCGAACAACGTCGCGACGTCGACGATCACGGTGACCGCGAAGGATGCGTTCGGGAACCCTGTCAGCGGCCAGTCGGTGTCGCTCTCGCAGGGCGCGGGCTCGTCGACGATCACGCCGGCGTCTGCGACGACGAACGGCTCCGGTGTCGCGACGTTCACCGTCAAGAGCCAGGTCGCGCAGACCGTCACCTACACGGCCACCGTCGGCGCGACGGGGATCCTGCAGACGGCGCAGGTCGTGTTCACCCCCGGCGCAGCGACGACGCTGACCGTCTCCGGCCCGGCGAGCGCGACCGCGGGCGTGTCGTTCAACACGCTGACCGTGACGGCGAAGGATCAGTTCGGCAACGTCGCGACCGGCTACACCGGCACCGTCCACTTCACCGGCGGCGGCACCAGCCCGACGCTCCCCGCCAACTACACCTTCACCGGCGGCGACAACGGCACGCACACCTTTACCGCCACGCTGACGCAGGCCGGCGCGCGCACGATCACGGCGACCGACACGGTGACCGGCTCGATCAACGGCACGACCGGCACGATCACCGTCGCCCCCTCCTCGGCAACGACGCTCACCGTCACAGGGCCGGCGAACGCAACGGCCGGCACCTCCTTCGGCACGCTCGTCGTCACCGCGAAGGACGCCTACGGCAACACCGCCACCGGCTACACCGGCACCGTCACCTTCTCCGGCGGCGGCACCAGCCCGACCCTGCCCTCGAACTACGCCTTCGTC
>DATDNT010000108.1:0-8524 GCA_036518135.1 Gaiellaceae bacterium
TGCGCGGCCGCCGCTCGTGCAGGCACCGCCGCCACGGCTGCGGTTCCAGCGGAAGGACACCGAGCAGTACCACGTGTGTCTCGGCGCGCCCGGCATCTCGCGGTCCGACCGCCGCCGGTTCGCCGCGTCGCTGCTCGACGCCATCCTCGGCGGCTCCGCCTCGTCGCGCCTCTTCCAGGAGATCCGCGAGAAGCGTGGGATGGCGTACGCCGTCTACTCGTTCGTCTCCCAGTACACCGACACCGGGCAGATCGGCGTCTACCTGGGAACGCGCGAGGACAATCTCGGCGACGCGCTCGCGATCGCCGCGGAGCAGATCGCGGACATCGCGGCGGGGAACCTGCCCGCACGCGAGCTCGAGCGCGCGAAGGAGAACCTCAAAGGGCGCATCCTGCTCTCGATGGAGTCGACCTCGACGCGCATGAACCGCCTCGGCAAGTCGCTGATCACGGACTCCGAGCTGCTCTCGCTCGACCGCATCGTCGCGGAGGTGGACGCGGTCGAGGCGTCGTCGGTCTCCGAGCTCGCCGCGGCGCTGCTCGCGCCCGACCGCCTGTCGGCTGCGTGCATCGGGCCGGACGAGGACCGGTTCCTCGCGGCGCTCGAGCGCGTGACGCCGGGGCTCGCACGCGCGGCGTGAGGGTTCTCCTCAACGGCCGAACCGGGAAGGTCGGGGGCGTGCTCGCCGCCGGGCTCGAAGCCGCGGGGCACACGCTCGTCTCCGACCTCGGCGACGCGGACGCGATGGTCGACTTCACGGTCCCGGACGCCGTCGCGGCGAACGTGCGGGCGGCGGTCGCCACGGGTGTCCCGAGCGTCGTCGGCACGACCGGCTGGGACCCGCAGGAGTTCGCCGCCGCGCCGGTGACCGTGTTCTACGCGCCGAACTTCGCGATCGGCGCGGTTCTCATGATGCGGTTCGCCGCGGAGGCCGCGAAGCACATGGAGAGCGCCGAGATCGTCGAGCTGCACCATCCGGCGAAGCTCGACGCGCCGTCCGGAACCGCGAAGCTGACGGCGGAGCAGATGGGCGGCGACGTGCCGATCCACTCGGTGCGGCTCCCGGGGCTCAACGCGCACCAGGAGGTGATCCTCGGCGGCGCGGGGCAGACGTTGACGATCCGCCACGACGCACTCTCGCGCGAGGCGTACACGCCGGGCGTCCTGCTCGCGCTCGAGAAGCTGTCCACGCTTCCGCCGGGCCTCACCGTCGGCCTTGACGCTCTCCTCCGAGACTAGGGTCGTCGCGGGCGTCGAGCTGACGCTGCTTCGGCCCGAGTCGCCGGAGTCGCTGATCGACGAGCAGGAGTTCGAGCGCGACGAGTTCCTGCCGTACTGGGCGGAGCTGTGGCCGGCCGCGACGACGCTCGCCGAGGCGCTGCCGGACGTGGGCGGGCTGCGCGTGGTGGAGCTCGGGTGCGGCCTCGGCATGGCGTCGCTCGTCGCGGCCGCGAAGGGCGCCGACGTCACGGCCACCGACTGGTCCACCGAGGCCATCGCGCTGCTCCGCGAGAATGCCGCGCGCAACGGGTTGACGCTCACGGCACGCGTGTACGACTGGCGCGACCCGTGGGACGCACGGTTCGACCTCGCCGTCGCGGCCGACGTGCTCTACGAGCGCCGGAACGTCGAGCCGCTCCTCGCCCGGCTGACGACGCTCGCACCCGAAGCGCTGGTCGCGCTCGCCGGCAGGCCGTACGAGCAGGAGTTCCTGCGACGCGCCGAGGCGTCAGGCCAGCTCGCCGAGCAGGTCGGCAAGCTCGTCCGGCTGCGTGAAGAACGGTGAGTGCCCGGCGTCGAGCTCGACCACGCGCGCGCCGTGGCGCCGCGCCGTCGCGACCTGCCAGTCGGGGTCGATCGCCCTGTCCCTCGTCGTCGCGACCACGACGTCGAGCGGCCCGAACGGGGCGACGACATGCGCGACGCGCGCCTGTCGGCGCAGCCGGGCGAACGCCCAGTCGGACTGCTCGCGGCTGCAGTCGGGATACATCTTCGCGGCGCAGGTGTCGGCGTCCGGCCAGTAGGAGCGGTCGTGCTCGTCGCGGACGAAGCCGCCGAACCCGTCGGCGAAGCACGCCGGCTCCGCACCCTCGACCGGCAGCAGACCGCCGAGGTAGACGCGCAGGCGCGCGGGCACGAGCGCGGCCGTCAGCGCGCCGAGCGAGTGCCCCACGACGACCGCGTCCTGCTGAGGGCCGACGAGCGCCGCGTAGTCCTCAGCCGTCAGTCCGACCTCCTCGCACGGCAGGTCGACCGCATGCGCCTCGTGGCCGCGCCGCTCGAGCTCGCCGACGAGGCTCTCGAAGCACCAGGCGCCGTGCCAGGCGCCGTGCACGAGCACGAAGCGGGGCATTTCACGGTGAGGATCCCACGTAGAATCGCGTCGTGCTCGGGAACGTCCTGACCGCGATCGTCACACCGTTCCGCGAAGACGGATCGATCGACTTCGACGCGTTCCAGCGGCTCGCGCGGCATCTCGTCGAGCACGGCTCGGACGGCGTCGTCGTGGCGGGGACGACGGGCGAGAGCCCCACGCTCTCGGACGCGGAGCGCGCCGATCTCCTGCGCGCAGCGATCGAGGCCGTCGGTGAGAACGCAACCGTCGTCGCCGGCACGGGCACCTATTCGACGGAGCATTCAGTGAGGCTCACCGAACAGGCGCACGAGCTCGGCGCCGATGCCTTCCTCGTCGTCACGCCGTACTACAACAAGCCGCCGCAGCGCGGCATCGTCGCGCATTTCGACGAGATCGCGCGTGCGAGCGACCGGCCCATCGTCGTCTACAACATCCCGGCGCGCGTCGTCATCAACATCGAGCCGGAGACGATCTCACGCCTCGCGGAGATCGAGACGGTGCGCGCCGTCAAGCAGGCCAACGACGACCTGGCGCAGGCGAAGCACATCGTCGACACCGGTCTCGCGCTGTACGCGGGCGACGACAACATCATCCAGCCGTTCCTCGAGCTCGGGGGCATCGGCGGGATCTGCGTGCACACGCACGTCGTCGGACCTCAGGTCGCGGAACAGGTGCGCGCCGCGCTCGACGGCGACCTCGAGCGGGCGCGGGAGATCGATCGCGACCTCGCGCCGGCGTACGACCTCCTCAAGGTGACGACGAACCCGATCGCGATCAAGGCGGCCCTCAACCTGCTCGGCCACGACGTCGGCGGTCACCGGCTGCCGCTCGTCGACCCGACGGACGACGAGATTTCGGCCGTGCGAGCGTGTCTCGAGCGCCTCGGCCTCCTCGTGCCCGCCTAGCTCCCTACACTGCGGGCGTCCATGGACGACACGCTCCGCATCATCCCGCTCGGCGGCCTCGGCGAGGTCGGCAAGAACATGACGGTGTTCGAGACCGGCGGCGAGACGATCGTCGTCGACGCGGGGATGTCGTTCCCACGCGACGAGCACCTCGGCGTCGACGTGATCCTCCCGGACTTCGGCTACCTGCGCGACCGGCCCGTGCGCGCCGTCGTGCTGACGCATGCGCACGAGGATCACGTCGGGGCGCTGCCGTTCCTGATGCGCGAGGTGCGCGTCCAGGAGATCTGGGCGACGCGGCTCACGCTCGGGCTCGTCAAGTCGAAGCTCGACGAGCACGGCCTGCTGCGCGCCGCGGAGCTCCGCGAGGCGGACCCCGAGGGCGCGCCCGTCGAGATCGGCCCGTTCAGGCTCGAGTTCATCCGGATGGCGCACTCGATCCCCGACGCCGTCGGCATCGCGATCGAGACCGGCGCCGGCCGCGTGTTCCACACCGGCGACTGGAAGCTCGACCACACGCCGGTCGACGGGCTGCGGACGGACGTCGGGCGGCTCGCCGACCTCGGGAACCGCGGCGTCGACCTGCTGCTCGGCGACTCGACGAACGCCGAGCGGCCCGGGTTCACGCGCTCCGAGCGCGTCGTCGGCGAGGCGTTCCGCCAGATCATCCCGACGAGGCGCGGCCGCATCCTCATCTCGAGCTTCGCCTCCAACATCCACCGGATGCAGCAGGCAATCGACGTCGGCGTCGACTCGGGCCGGAAGATCGTCGTCGTTGGCCGCTCGATGCGCCGCAACATGAACGTCGCGCGCAACCTCGGCTACGTCGAGATGCCCGACGACCTGCTCGTCAAGCCGGCGGACATCGACGACGTCCCGCCCGGCGAGCAGCTCGTTCTGTGCACGGGCTCGCAGGGGGAGCCGCTGTCCGCGCTGACGCGCATCGCGTACAACGACCACCCCGCGATCAAGGTCGAGCGTGGGGACACGGTGATCCTCTCCGCGCGTCCGGTGCCGGGGAACGAGTTGCGCGTGCACGACACGATCAACCAGCTGACGCGGCGTGGGGCGGAGGTGCTGCACGAGGAGAACGCGGACGTGCACGTATCCGGCCACGGGCGCGCCGAGGAGCTGCGGACGCTGATGGGGCTCGTGCGGCCGAAGGCCGTGATGCCGATCCACGGCGAGTACCGCATGCAGTCCGCGCACGCACGGCTCGCCCAGGACGCGGGCGTCCCCGCGTCGTCGATCGTGATCGCGGAGAACGGCGACGTCGTCGAGCTGTCGCGCGAGGGCGTCCGCATCGCCGACCGCGTCGACGCCGGCGTGACGTTCGTCGACGGCCTCGGCGTCGGCGACATCTCGGACGTCGCGCTGCGCGACCGGCGGCACATGTCGGAGGACGGAGTGCTCATCGTCGTGACGACGCTGGCCGACGGCGCCGTCTCGCAGCCGGAGCTGATCTCCCGCGGCTTCGCAGAGAGCGAGGAGCTGCTTGCGGAGATGCGCTCGGAGGCGCATCAGATCGTGCGCGAGCTGCTCGAGGAGGACATCCGCGAGATCAAGCTGCTGCAGGAGCACATCCACGACGGCATCGGCCAGCTCGTCTACGACCGGACGCGGCGGCGGCCGATGATCCTCCCTGTCGTGGTCGAGGTATGAGCGTTCCCGTCTCGTCGCGCCCGGAGTGGGCCGAGGTGATCGCGGAGCACGCGGTCGAGCACCGGACCGGGCAGCGCCTGATCGCCCAGCTCGTCGCCGTCGAGGTGGCGGCGCTCGCGTTCTGCCGGCTGCTCGAACGCTGGCAGCGGGGCGAGGCGGAGCCGGGCACCGCGGGACGGCGGCAGGCCGCGCTGCGGCGCGCCGCCGAGCGGGTCGAGGTTGCGCTCTCGGGTCTCGAGGCGCCGCTCGGCCAGTACCTGCTCGAGCTCGAGGCGGACCAGGCGGAGGGACGGTCGTGGTTCGGCGAGCCCGGCCACGCCGAGCTCGTCGACTGGGAGCCCGTCCTCGACCGCGCCGGTGTGAAGGTCGCACCGCACCGCGTGGCGCAGGCCTACCTCGAGCTCGCCGTCCTCGTGCGGGCGCTCGAAGGTCTCTCGTCGACCGTGCGCTGGCGGTCGACCGTGGACGCGTCGTCGCTCTGGGCGGGGCTCTTCGACCTGCGCGAGAACCTGCTCGGCGGCGCGCTCGACGATCTGCGCGCGATCGCGGCGTAGGACCTTCTAACGGCGGACGACGATCCGCGCCGCGGCGACCGCGACCGCCCACACCGGCGACATCGTCAGGACGAACGGCCGGAGCGTGTCGCTTGCCGAGTGCGAGTGCGCGTCGAACGCGTGGAAGACGAGCACGGTGCCGGCGAGGAGGAGGATCGCTCCGGCACCGAGGAGCATGCGTGTCACGTGGCACACGCTACAGCTCCGCGCATCCCCCGATGCGCGCGCACGCCGCTCCAGGGAGCGTCGTGGTCGATCCAGGGAAGGAGGGATCGAGATGACCGTGCTCTCGCACGAGCGGCCCGCGAGCCCGGCGCGTCCTGCGTGGTGGACGGTGCGCGACCTCTGGGCGTCGCTCGCGATCACGTCGATGTGGGTGGCCGTCGTCGTCACGGCGCTCGCCGGCCCGTACATCGAGACGTCGAGCAGCGCCGGCGACCATTCGAGGTGGCCGGCAGCCGTGGTCGTGGCGCTCTTCGCGACGATCGGCAGCTGGGCCGTCGCGCGCTACGCGTTCCGGCGCAGCGACTGAAGCGCGAGGTGTCTGGCACCTCGCCGGTGTCAGACACCTTTACGCTCCGGGCGTGGCCGTTCCGCTCACCGTCGTCGGCTCCGTCAACCTCGACCTCGTCGCACGCGTCGGCACGCTGCCGCGTGCGGGCGAGACGGTCGCCGGAACCGACTTCGCGCGAATCCCCGGCGGCAAGGGGGCGAACCAGGCGGTCGCGGCGGCACGGCTCGGCGCACACGTTCGAATGGTCGGCGCGGTCGGTGACGACCCACTCGCAGACGAGGCGCTCGCGGAGCTGCGCGAGAGCGGCGTCGAGCTTCACCTGAAGCGGGCCGGCACGACGGGGATCGCGCTGATCCTCGTCGACGACGCCGGTGAGAACCAGATCGTCGTCGTTCCGGGCGCGAACGCGCACGTCGATGCGACGAGCCCGGCCGGCGCCGTCCTCTGTCAGCTCGAGGTCACTGACGAGGTCGTGGTCGCCGCTGCGCGCAACGCCGACTTCTTCGCGCTGAACGCCGCCCCGGCGCGTCCGATCGACCTCGAGCCCGACCTGTTGATCGTGAACCGCCTCGAGCACGAGGTCGTCTCGCGCGGCAAGCTCGTCGCCGTCACGTACGGCGCGGAGGGCGCTGCGCTGTTCGAGGACGGTCGCGAGGTCGCGCGCGCGACGCCGCCGCGCGTCCACGCCGTCGACGGCACCGCGGCGGGCGACGCCTTCGCCGCGTGCCTCGTGGTCTCCCTCCTCGAGGGGCTCGAGCGCGACGACGCGCTGCGGCGCGCGTGCGCCGCAGGTGCCGTCGCGGCCTCGCGCTTCGGCGCACAGTCCTCTCTGCCGACCGCGGCCGAGGTTGCAGCGATACTCGCCACATGACGCCGACGCCGATCATCCTCGACTGCGATCCCGGCCACGACGACGCGATCGCCATCCTCCTCGCGCTCGCATCGCCCGAAGTCGAGCTCGTCGGAGTGACGACCGTGTCGGGCAACCAGACGCTCGACAAGACGACGAACAACGCATTGCGCGTGCTCGAGCTTGCGGGCCGCGGCGACGTCCCGGTATACGCGGGCGCCGACCGGCCGATCGTCCGCGACCGCGACGTCGCAGCGCACGTCCACGGCGAGTCCGGCCTCGACGGGCCCGACCTGCCGGCGCCGCAGGCACACGCGCGCGAGCAGCACGCCGTCGACTTCCTCGCCGAGACCTACCGTGGCGCGGACAAGCCGGTCCTGGTCGCGACCGGGCCGCTGACGAACGTCGGCCTGCTGTTCGCGACGCATCCCGACGCGCGCCCGGACCGCATCGTCCTGATGGGCGGCGCGATCGGCGAGGGGAACCGCACGCCCGCGGCCGAGTTCAACATCTGGGCAGACCCCGAGGCGGCCGAGCGCGTCTTCAAGGAAGGCCTCGACACGACGATGGTCGGGCTCGACGTCACGCACCGCGCGTTGATCACCGACGAGCACACCGAGCGCATGCGCGGGAGCGGCCGCGTCGGGAGCGTCGTCGCGGAGCTGATGGACTTCTACACGCGCTTCCACAGAGAGCGGTACCCGGACCTGAGCGGCGCGCCGATGCACGACCCCGTGTGCGTCGCGCACCTCATCGACCCGAAGCTCATGCAGGTCGAGGACGCGTTCATCGAGGTCGACTGTTCGACGGGCCCGAGCTGGGGCCGGACGAACGTCGACTGGCGGAACCGCGAGCACTTCCCGGCGCCGAACGCGAAGGTCGGCCTCGACATCGACGGCGAGCGCTTCGCCGAGCTGATCGTCGAGCGCATCACGTCGCTCGACTCCTGACGTGATCGTCTTCGGCGCGATCGTCCCGCACGGGAACCCGGTGTACGAGCAGCCGGACGGTGCGACGGCGAACGGGATGCGCGCGGTGGCACGGCGGCTGCGCGAGTCCCGCGCCGCGACGGCGATCCTCGTCACGCCGCACGGCACGCTACTCGACGGCCACTTCGGCGTCGTCCGTGCGGCGCGTCTCAGCGAGCACCCGAACCAGTTCGTCGCCGCCGAGCACCTCTACGCGGGCGACGGTGACCCGGAGCTCGCGGACGCATGCGTCGCCGCGCTCCGCGCCGCGGGCCTTCCGGCCGTCGGCATGACGTTCGGGACGACTGCCGCCGGGTCGTCGGAGATGCCGATCGACTGGGGCGCCGGCATCCCGCTCGGCTTCCTGCAGATTCCGGCGGTCGTCGTGACGCCGTGCCGCGAGCTCTCGAACGACGACCACGTCGCCGCCGGGCGCGCGCTCGCCCGCGCGTCAGGCGACCGCGCCCTCGCGTTCGTCGCGAGCGCCGACCACGGCCACGGGCACGGGGACGAAGGTCCGTACGGCCGCAGCGAGCACTCCGCGCCGTACGACCAGGACGTCGTCGACCTCGTGCGGCGGAATGCGCTCGGCGAGCTCGTCGCGTGGGACCCGCAGCGCGCGCGCGACGCGCTCGCCGACAGCCTCTGGCAGATGCTGATGCTCCACGGCGCGCTCGGCGACGGCGAGTGGGAGGCCGACCTGCTCTCGTACGAG
>DATDNT010000109.1:0-23070 GCA_036518135.1 Gaiellaceae bacterium
GCTGCCGGAAGCCCACACGCGAGCCCCTCGAGCAGTGCGTTCGAGCAGGGGTCGTCGCGGCTCGTCGCAAGGTAGACGTCGTGCGCACGCAGCAGATCCGCGAGCTCGCGCGACGGCAGTGGCGCGACGACGCGAATGCGCTCGAAGGCGACGTCGATGTTCCCGGCGAACGTCAGGTCGACGGCGTCGAAGTCGAGATTACGGTCGAGCCAGGTGAGAATGTCTCCACCCTTGCGCGGGTTCGACGACCAAGAGGTCGCGATCACCCGCAGCCGCTCCTCCGTCGCGGGTCGCGCGGCCGGCGGATGAAAGATCGTCGAGTCGACGCTGTTGTGCACGACGATCGGGTTGCGCAGCACGATCCCGAGCTCCTCGTGCTTCGCGCGGCTGAACTGCGACTGCAGGATCGTCACGTCGGCGAGCGCGTTGATCCCGGCGATCCGCCGGTCGGTGCCGTCGTCGAAGCCACGGTAGACGCCGACCGGGCCGTCGACCCGGTGCACCATGCGGACGTCGTCGCGCCGGAACCGGCGAAGGCGCTCGAAGTCGAAGTTGAAGGAGTTGTAGAGGCAGGCCGGCGTGCGGCCCGAGAGCCGGTTGCGCTCGACCTCGAGCCCGCGGCGTTCGAGCTCGCCGACGAGCGCCAGCAGGAACTGGTTGCCGCCGCCGTACGGCGGCGCATGGAACTCGTGGAAGACCGCGACATCCGCGCGACCGTCGCGCGACCCACGAAAGTCGCGCTCCGTCCGCGAGCGCCGCGCCAGCCGCCTCAGGAACCCTCGCGCGCCCATGCGGACGACAGCATGTCCCACAGCGCGCCGGTGTAGCGCTGCCACGTGAGCTCGCGCTCGACCGTCTCGCGTGCACGCGCGCCGAGCGTCCCGGGCTCGGCCAGCGTCTCGAGGAGCGCACGCTCGAACGCGTCCGTGTCCGCCGGCTCGACGAGCCGGCAGTTGACGCCGTCCTCGAGCGCGTAGCCGCGGTCGATCGCGTCGGTCCTGGAGACGACGACCGGCTTCGCCAGCGCGAGCGCCTGCAGCAGCACGGTCGTCGCGCCCGAGTAGCTGTTGCGGCGGACGGGCAGGGCGACGACCCGGGCGGACGCGAGCCGGTCGCGCACCGCCTCCAGGACGAGCCCGCTCTCGGCCTCGACGTTCTGCGGCAGAGGCCCGAGCGCGCGAAGGTGGTCTGCGGTCGCGACGATGCGGAAGCCGACGCCGGGGTTGCGCACGGCAATCGTCTTGAGGAGCGCGAAATCGCGCTGTGGGTCTGCGCCGACCGAGACGACGTCCGTCTCCGGCTCCAGCCCGGGTCGCGGTCGGAACGCGTCGGCGTCGACGCCGAACGGGAGGAAGGCGATCTCGACTCCGGGGCCGATCCACCCGCGCAGGAACTCGGCCTCCGCTTGCGAGTACGTCGCGATGAGCTGCGCCCCTCGCAGCGCACCGGCGTACAGGCGCCGGCGCCGAACCTGGACGAGCCGTTCCGGGAGCCCGATCGGCGTGTAGACGACCGGCGGCCGGACGAGGCCGGCCTGCTTCAGCAACAGCAGCGGGAGCCCGAGCGAGTCGGCAGTCGCGAAGACGACGTCCGCCCGGTTCACCGCGCGCAGCGATGCGAAGGTAGAGGCGAAGTCGCCGCCGTACCCCCCGAAAGCGCGTAGCGCACGGTTCACGGCCGCGCCGAGCGCGCGCGCCCACGACGGTGGCCGGTCGCGCTCGAGGTTGTGCCGGACGTGTGCTCCTCGGGCGCGCACCTCGTCGAGCCCGAAGAGGCGGTAACGGTCGAGCGCGCCTGGGTTGCGAAGCGCAGCGCGGCGGTCCGGTGCGTCCCGGAACGCGAAGAAGACGGTCGGCACTACGAGGCCTTGCGCAGCCGGAACACAAGTCGGGCGACGTCGGTGCCCTGCTCGTTCGTCGGGCTTCCCGGCGGCTGCTCTTCTGCCAGCAGCTCCTCGGCGATGTGATCTGCGAAGACACCGCGCAGCTCGTCCAGCCCGGAGAAGACGACCCGGTCTGCCGCACTGGCCTGCGCGCGTACGGGAACCTCGACGCCGACCACCGCCCCCGCCCGTCCCACGCGCTCGATCTCCCGCGCGACCCGCGCGACGTCGTACGAGTGCTCGAGTGAGTGCGACGCGTAGACGACGTCGAAAGAATCGTCGGGAAATGTCATCGCGTGCATGTCCATCACGCGAATGTCGGGCCGTTGCGAGAAGACGTCGATGCCGACGACCTCCGAGAAGCCGCGTTCCCGGAACCGGTCGAGCTCGAGGCCGTTGCGGCAGCCGACGCACAGGACGGCGCCTCCGGAGGCGCCCCCGGCCGCCGAGTCGATCAGCCGCACCGCGCCGGCGCCGGGATCGGTCTCGCTCTTCGACAGCGTGCGCTCGAGCTGCGTCGCCAGGTACTTCTTGTACTCCGGCGGCCGATCGTCCCCGAGCTTTCGCAGCTCGCGCCAGTGGCGGAGGTCGGAGACCCGCTGCAGAACTGCCCGCAGGCGCGTGCGGATCCCGGGTCGGCGAAGGCGCATCAGCCGATCGTACGGCCAACGCCTCATCTAGCATCGGCGCGGTGAGCCAGAGCCAGCTCGAAGCGCCGCCGGAGCGCGTCGACGACGAGCCTCGCTTCGACGAGGCGCATCTCGATCCCGACCGCAGGGTCGTCGTCATCCGGCCTGCAAGCCGATGGCCACATCTCGATCTGCGGGAGCTCTGGCACTACCGCGAGCTGATGTTCAGGCTCGTCTGGCGCGACGTGGTCGTGCGCTACAAGCAGACGTTCCTCGGCATCACCTGGGCCCTGCTCGTGCCGACCCTGACGACGGCGATCTACGCGATCGTCTTCGGCAAGTTCGCCAAGTTCCCGCACGGCAACACGGCCTACCCGGTCCTGACCGCGGCGGGCGTCGTGCCCATGCAGTACTTCGCCTCCGCGCTCACGCTCTCGAGCACCAGCCTCGTCACGAACCTGCCGCTCGTCACCAAGGTCTATTTCCCACGCGTGATGCTGCCCATGGCCGCGGTCGTGGTACCGCTCGTCGACCTCTTCTTCGGGATGATCGTGCTCGTCGGGATGATGGCCATCTACGACACGTGGCCGAGCGGCATCGAGGTCGTGTTCGCACCGGCTTTCATCGGGCTCGCGGTCGTCACGGCCCTCGGGATCGGCTTCCTGCTCTCGACTTTCGCAGCGAGATGGCGGGACGTTCCCTACATGATCCCGGTGTTCCTGCAGATCCTGCCGCTGGTCTCCGGCGTGATGTACGCCATCAACGAGATACCGGAGAAGTGGCAGTGGATCTTCGCGTTCAACCCGATGGCCGGCGTCATCACCGGCTGGCGCTGGGCGCTCCTTGGCGAAGCCGAGCCCAACTGGGGGCAGATGTCGATCAGCGTCGCGATGGGGCTGTTGCTGTTCACGCTCGGTCTCGCCGTCTTCCGAACGAACGAACCCCGGTTCGCGGACACGATCTGATGGCCGACGCGATCGAGGTTCACGAGCTCTCGAAGAGCTATCGCATCGGCCAGATGCAGGCCGCCTACGGGACGCTCCGCGATTCTCTGACACGGACCGCCGCCAGGGTGACCCGCCACGAGCAGCCTCAAGGCCGCGAAGTGATCTGGGCACTCCGCGACGTCAGCTTCTCGGTTCGCGAGGGAGAGGTGCTCGGCGTCATCGGCCGCAACGGAGCGGGCAAATCGACGCTGCTCAAGCTGTTGACGCGCATCACGGCGCCGACGTCGGGCCGCGCGATCATCCGCGGACGCGTCGGCAGCCTGCTCGAGGTCGGCACCGGTTTCAATCCGGAGCTGACAGGACGCGAGAACGTCTTCCTGAACGGCTCGATCCTCGGCATGAAGCGCCGCGAGATTCAGCGAAAGTTCGATGACATCGTCGAGTTCTCGGGCATCGCGAAGTTCATCGACACACCGGTCAAGCGCTACTCGAGCGGCATGTACGTGCGGCTCGCGTTCTCGGTGGCGGCGCACCTCGAGCCTGAGATCCTGCTCGTCGACGAGGTGCTCGCCGTGGGGGACGCGGAGTTCCAGCAACGCTGCCTCGGGCGGATGGAGGACTTCAGCGGCACCGGGCGCACCGTCCTCTTCGTCTCGCACAACATGCAGACGATCAACCAGCTGTGCGACCGGGTGATCTGGCTCGACGGCGGCGCGATTGCCGAGAACGGCGATCCTTCCGGGGTCGTCAGCCACTACCTGCACACGGCGTCCGTGAGCGGGTCGACTCTGTCCTGGACCGACGACGAGTCGGCTCCCGGCGACAACCTCGCGCGGCTCCTGGCCGTGCGCGTGGTGAACGAGACGGGCGAGACGGTCGACACGACCGACGTGCGCGACGGCGTCGGGGTCGAGATCAGGTTCCGCGTCCTGCGTGAAGGGCCGCCGGTGTTCGCCAAGATCAAGGTGAGGGGCCGCCAGGGCGACGTCGCCTTCAACGCCATGGACATCGGCCAGATGGAGACGCCGACTGCGCCCGGCGTCTACTCGGTCACCGCCTGGATCCCGCCGAATCTCCTGAACGAGGGAACGGCGACCGTCGACGTCGCGGTCTGCACGCTGCAGGCCCCCAAGCTGCTCCCCCGAGCGCAACGAGCGGAAGCCGTCGCGTTCGGCGTCGTCGACCCGGGCGACGGCGACAGCGCCCGCGGGCTCTTCACCGGGCAGCTCCGGGGCGCAGTCCGGCCACTCCTCGAGTGGACGGGCCAGCGGCTCGACTGAGCCTCAGCGCCCGAGCACGCCGATGCCGTAGCCGCCCTGGCCCGGGTCCGCGACGAGTTCCCGGGAGCCGGCCGTCTTGACCTTGCGCCAGAACGAGGGGACGCCTCCGACCAGCTCCGCCGGCCCGTCGACGATGTCGTGGAAGGCGATCAGCCCTCCCTCGCGGACGAGATCGCGGTACAGCTCGTAATCCTTCGCGACGCCGCCCTCGGAGTGGTCGCCGTCGATGAAGAGGAGGTCGACCTCCCGGCCTTCGAGCCGCTGCTCGACCGCCGCACGCGTCCCTGAGTCGTGCGAATCGCCGGCGACGAAGTGGACGCGCTGGTCGTCGACGGCAAACGCCTCGTAGAACCGCCCGCGCTGCACGACCTTGCCGCCGCCGAAGCTCAGGTCTCGAGGCGACGAAAGGTCGACCGAGACCAGGATCGCGTCGGGCGCCGCGACGCGCGTCAGGAGAAACAAGGTGCCGCCCAGCGCCGTGCCGATCTCGACCACGGCACGCGGACGCAGCTCCTGTGCGAGCAGGAGGAAGTCGCGCAGCTCGGAACGCACCTGGTTCGGTGCGAGCTTCAGGCCGCCCGGCCTCGTCGAGTAGACGTAGTCGATGGCGTCGTCGAGCGAGCGCGGGGCGCTCTCGACCTCTCTTGCGCCGCGGCCGATGCGGTGGTCGCGTTCGAGCGCACGCTCGACGCGGACGAGGACGCGCCCGACTGCGTCGCGCGAGCGACCGAGACGGCGCGTGTCCGTCAGCTCAGTGCGTACTGCTGCGTCTCGCTGAGCGCTGCCTCGGACGCGTCGACGACGTAGTTGCGTTCGGAGAGCGCCCTCAGCGAGGCCGGCGAGTCCCACGTGAACGTCGCGAGCGCGCGCGGGTTCGCGCGCGCGAACCCGCCGCGATGGAAGCCTGCGGTATTGCAGAGGATGATCGTCCCCTTCGGCGCGACGAACGAGACGGAACGGCCGTTGATGCGCTCCGCGAACTCGTCGTCGGGCGGATAGTTCTCGCCGAGCGGCCGCCAGGGCCACAACGCCTCGAGCTCGCCCCCGGGGGCGCTGCCCGGTACGTACTCGAACGGGCCGGTGTCCTCGTCCACGTCGACGAGGTAGATGAAGCCCTTCAGCAGGTGGCGGTCGTTGAAGTCGCGGTGCCAACGCTGCGACGACTTGCGCTCGTCGCCCCCGGCCGGCGGGGTGTACCAGACGTCGACGTACTCCAGCTTCGACCACATGCCGAGATACGCGTTGGCGACGTCGAGCAGCCGCTGGTTGATGCCGGCGCGAAGCCAGGGGTCGTCGAGCCCGAGCCGAACGCCCCACGAGTACTTCCGGACGACGAATTCCTTGCCTGCCCGCCGCTTGAGCGTCGTCTCCGTCCCCTCCTGCTCGGCGGCGAGGCCGCTCTCGGTCTCCTGGATGAAGCGCTCCGCGTCGGCCTCGAGGTCGGCCCACACCGCCGGATCGGGCACCAGTTCGGAGAAGGAGAGCGTTGTGTACCCGTCGTCGCGGAGTCGGCGCACGACATCACGCTGAACGTCGTCGAGCGCCGGCGGTGCATGTGAATAGCGTCGCCTGCTCGCGCGGTTCGCGAGCAGCCGGTCGTGCGCCTCGTACGTCGCGATCACACCGCGCCGCTCGATCGCGGCGGCCACGTGGTTCACGCGTGCGGCGAAGCGTGAGCGTGTCCGGTGCACGCGCGCAACCCTACCGGCCGAAGAACGGGGCAGCGTCGAGCGTGACGCGCTCCCCGCGCGCGTACCACTCCTGCTTCCAGTTCTTGCCCTGCCGCGTCAGCTCGGCGATGTGCGGCGCCGGCCGCGGCGGGCGGACGAGCCGCTTGAGCGTGCCGATCGCACCGAGGTCGAACTCCCGTGACTCGGCCAGGCTCTGACGCCCGCCGCCGATGTCCGCCGGATCGAGGCTCGACCTCGGGAGGAAGCACAGGTGGAGGCAGCGCAGCGGATCGTCGTCCCAGCCCGTGTCGTCTGCGAGGTCGCGGCGCGACTCCCAGTGGTAGCCGGGTCGAAAGACCGCGTTGCCGCCCTGCAGGGGCTCGGCGATGCCCTGCCACGACTCGACGGCGCCGAAGTTGAAGAGCTTCGTGATCGGCCTCGACGGCGGCGCGAGCCAGCCCGTTGCGGTGGCCCCGCCTTCGGCGAGCGAGTCGCAGTTGAGCACATGCGCCTTCAGGCGGAAAACGTCGTCGTGGGCACCGTCCTGCAACGCCGTCCGGAAGCCGCGGAGGCGAGAGGGGTCGTAGAGCTCGTCGCCGTCCACGCCGAGCACCCAGGTCGGCGTGCCGGCGTACTGCTCGAGCAGCTGGTGCGCGAGCGCCGACTTGGACGAGCGGTGCAGGTCGATGTGATCGAGCTCGTGCGCGAGCGCGCGCAGGATCTCGAACGTGCGGTCGTCGGACAGGTGGTCGACGACGTGAATGCGATCGCAGAACGCGGCGACGTTGCGGATCGCCTGCTCGACGAATCTGTCCTCGTTCCGGACGAGGACGCTGCCGGCGATCCGAGTCATCAGCCGCCGAGCGCGAGCAGACGCTGCTCGATCGCGTCCATCCGGCGCTGGGCCCGAACGGCGTACGACTCGGCCAGCGCCCCCGCCTCGACAGCGTAGGCGGCCACGTCCTCGGGCGTGGGCGCCGGGAGTCGCAGCGGCTGCTCGAGCTCCGACGAGACGGCGAACTCGCGGCCGTCGGCATCCCGCCGCAACGATCGCAGCACGTCACGCAGCCGCGTGTCGACGACGAGCGTGCCGTCCGCGAGCCCCTGCGCTGCCTCGCCGTCGTCGACGACGAGCGCGCGGTGCTGCTCTTCGATCCGCCCGGCGCGGAGCGCGTCGTATCCCTTCAGGTGGTAGCCGGTTCCGGAGCGCTCGATGTGCTTGGTGAAGGCGTCGCCCTGGAGCTGCACCTTGCGCATCCACTGGGCGCGCGACCGCAGCGGAAAGTGCAGAACCTCCAGCGGATGCCAGGTCGTGAGCGTCCGAAACGGGCTGTCCGCCAGCGCGTGGTTTCCGCGGGCGACCGTGACCTGCGGATCCGCGCGATGGGCGACCTTGACGACCGGGCGGTAGAAGCTCGTCGGGTCGTTGATCGGTGCATGCTGCGAGAGCCGCGCAGTCATCCTCTCGGCGAAGAACGCACCGTCGTCAGGGCGGGGCACGAACGAGCGCCAGAACGCCTGGACGACGCCGTACGCGGGCGGCACGGCCGCCAGCACCTCCTTGAGCGAGCCGCCTCGCGGCCACCAGAACTCGTCCGCGTCGCTGTTGATCACCCAGTCGGCGCCGTGCTCGGTCGCGGCGAGGCGCGCCATCCTCGTCACCCACTCTCCCTGCCGCAGGCCCTCGGCGGGCTCGCGAATCAGGCGTAGAACACCTGCCCGCTCGTACGACTCGAGGATGTCGGTCGTGCCGTCCTGCGACTTGTTGTCGGTCGCGACCACGAAGTCCGCTCCCACGTTCAGGTGAAACGCGACCTGCGCGTCGACGACGTCGGCCTCGTCGCGCGCGAGCACCGTGACGACGACCCTCATGCAGGCGTCGCGGAGTTCCGCCGCGCGAGCTTTCTCGCCGCGTCGCGCAGCCTGCGCTCGATGCGCACGCTCGGGCGACGTTCAACCGACAGGAGTCGCTGCTCGAGCGTGTCGAGCCGCCGTTGCAGCCGGACGACGTCTGCCTCACCGAGCGCGGCGACGTCGACTGCATAGGCCGCTTCGTCGACGACGCTCGGCCGTGGAAAGACGATCGGGCGGCCGGCCTGCACGTCCCGAAGCGCATCGCGCAGACGCGTGTCGATGACGAGCGACCCCGCCTCGAGCCCTCGTTCCAGCGCGTCGTCGTCGACGAGCAGGGAGTCGTAGAGCTCCTGGATGCGGCCGGCCCAGATGAGCTCTCGCACGCGGTCGTAGTACGGGCTCGGCGTCTGCCCGGGACCGGTTTGCTGGTGGGCGTATTTGACCTCGCACTGCGGCAGGCTGCGAACCGGGAAGTGGAAGAACTCGACCGGATACCAGCCGCGCAGTGGGACGAGCGGCGAGTCGATCAGCCGCTGGCCACCGATCGACACCGTGACGTCCGGATCGCCGCGATGGATGATCTTCAGGTTCGGGCGGAACAGACTGCGAGGGTCGTTGATCGGCGCCGTCGCAGAGACACGGACGGTCATGCGCTCGGCAAACGAGGGCTCGTCCCCCGGGCGCGGCACGAAGTGGCGCAAAAGAGCACGCACGACCCCGTAGCGGGCGGGGATGGACGCGAGCACCTCCTTGAGCGAGTCGCCGCGCGGCCACCAGAACTCGTCCGCGTCGCTGTGGATCACCCAGTCCGCGCCGAAATCGGTCGCCGCGAGGCGTCCCATCCGGGTGATCCACTCGGCCTGGCGGAGGTATTCCCCCTCCTCGCGAATCAGGTGGAGCTGCCCGCTCCGCTCGTACGACTCGAGGATCTCCGTCGTCCCGTCGCGGGACAGGTTGTCGGTCGCGATCACGAAGTCGACGCCGGCATTCAGATGGAACTGGAGCTGGGCGTCGACGATGTCCGCCTCGTCCCGCGCCAGCAGGGTCATGACGAGCTTCATCGCCAGGGCGACAGCCTAAGTTGCGGGTGCCGCTGCCGAGCGAAGGACGGCCGCCACCCCGCGGGCACGACGGCGGCACCGACGATCAGCAGCGTCGCTACGAGCGCGAGGCCGAGATTGCGCGCATTCCCAGCCGGCCACGCCGCCTCTCCGAGCGGCTGGAACGCGAACGGCACGAACCAGAGCAACGAGAGGCGCGGACGAATCAGCGCGAGCGGCACCAGCAGAAGCAGGAAGTAATGCACCCAGACGATCGGCGACGCCGCGAGCGCCGCAGCGAGCGCCAGCGTCAATGTCGCGATGTCGCGGTCGCGCAGCCGCCGCGTCCGGTCCCGGGCAAGCAACGCCGCGGCCACGAGCAGCCCGACCGCCACGACGACCGCGACGACTCTCGCGGCGGCCAGCGGCAGATGCGCGCGCACGCCGAGGGCGACGACGGAGTACGACGACGTCGACTCCTCGTTCGCGAGCTTACGGAGGATCCCCGGATAGTCGCCGATGCCTGCAAACCCCGTCGCGGCCCAGCCGATGACGGCCAATCCGACCGCGATGCCGACCGCCAGACCGGCGGCACGCAGCCGCCGGGTCAGGGCAAGCCAGACGGCGAGCGGCCACAGGAACAGCTTCAGGACGACGGCGCCGCCCACTGCCGTCGCCGCCGCGACGACGCGGTCGCGCCAGTGCCAGGCTGCTGCAACGGCCAGCAGCAGGAGCGGCTCGATCGTGCCGAGGTGGATCGAGCTGCGCGTGAACAGGAAGACGAACGCGAACGCGTAGCACCTCCAGTCGCGGAGCTCCAGCAGCCACAGCGCGAGCCCGACGAACGCGATCGACAGCAGTGTCCAGAGAATCGCCGCGGTCGACCCGCTGAAGAGAAGCAGCGGCGTGAGCAGCCACGCGACGACCGGCGGATAGGCGAACGTCGAGTCGCCGTTGAAGACGTACGGCGAAACGCCGTGCATGACCCCGTGTGCCGCGTCGAGGAACACGGCGAGGTCGTGTGGGGCGCCGGCGCCGGCGAAGTACGGCCTGACGACGTCGTAGTAGCTCTTCAGCCCCCATCCGATCGCGGCGACTCCGGCAATCGCGCCGGCGAGCTCGGTCCAGGTGACACGGCGTGAGGCGGGAGCGCCGAGAACGCCCGCGGCTGCGAGCAACATGAAGGCCGGCGCGACCGGGGCCGCGTACTCCGGCACCGCAGGCGCCACCAGCGCCGACGCGACGATCACGACCAGGCCGGCGAGCGTCGGTGCGACGGCGACGAGCGCCTTCCTCGGCCGGCGGTAGGCGAACGCGACGGCGCCGATCAAGAGCCACGCCACGAGGGGTGGGTAGCGGTGCGAGACCTGGTTCCAGCGATGGACGACGGACTGCGCGCCGCTGCGCGTCGGCACGCGCGCCGCCAGGCGCTCGACGTCGGCGTTCAGCTCGTCGTACCGGCGCTCGTCGCTCGGGTTGCTGAACACGAACCGGTGCTCGGTCGCCGAGGTCCAGACCTCTTGCGCGGTCCCGCCGGGCGTCCAGAGCAGAGGCCCGATTGCCGACGCCGGAATCGGCTGGCCCTCGCTCGGCTTCGGGAGCCGCCTGCCGCGCACGACCACGTAGTCGCCCGGCCCCTGCGATGCTCCCGAGGCCGAGGCCGCCGCGGCGCTCCCTTTCGTCGAGACGTTCTCCGGCGCGTAGACCGGGCGGTTCGCGAGCTGATCCCACAACGTGTGCCCGATGCTCGACGTGAACGTGTCGAAGTGCCGGCGGATTGCCTCCCTCGTCGCCGCCGAGAGTTGCGTGGGAGTCGCCGCCCACGTCAGGTCGCCGAACACCCGGTCGCTGCCGGACGCGAAGAACTCGTGGGTATCGACGCCGTAGGAGCGGTAGGGCTCCCGCGTCAGCAGCTTGCGCTGCACGACGGCGGCAAGCCGGCGCGAAGCGGGCCCGTTGTCCGGCGACATGATCCTGTCGAGCTCGAACGAGCGGTACAGGAACTGGTTCGACTCGTTCCGAACCAGCGAGCGTGCGTACTGTCCCGGGCTCGCGCCCGGCACCCCTTTCACGGCGACGCCGACGACGACCAGCACCGCGACGACGGCGAACGCCGGCCGGCGCCACGTGACCGGCAACACGAACGGAGTGAGCAGGAACGCCAGCGCGAACAACCCGGTGCTCGGGTGCAGCGTCACGGCGTCGTGCCAACGCAGGTCGGCGTAGATCCGCCAGCTCTGCGCGACGACGACGGCAGGGACGACGAACGCCGCGATCCACTCGAGCCGCTCGCGCCACGAAACCCGTAGCAGCAGTGGGAGGAGCGCCATGACGATCAGCACCTGGTTCCCGGGCCGGACGAGCACGAGCGCGCCCATCCCCGCGCCGGCGAGCGCAAAGGTCAGGCGAGAGGGACGGAGGAGCGCACGCGCGACCAGAACGGCCCAGCCGGCGAAGGACGCAGCGAAGAGCGCGTCGCTCGAGAGCTGGTGGAACAAGATCCCGTAGCCGGGATGCACCAGCAGCAGCACGCTTGTCGCGATCGCCGCGCGCTTCCCGAATGTCAGGGCGACCTTCGCCCAGGCGACGATCGAGAGCCCGTACAACAGTGCCAGCCAGATCTCGGCGACCCAGCCGCCCCCTTCGAGCGGCAGCGCCACACCGAGCGCCGCGAGCGGGCCGCGGGTGTTGAGGACGGCGGGATAGATCGGGACGTGGTCGCCGAGCTGGAAGAACGCCTGCAGGTAACGCGACATGTCGCGACCCGGATAGGCGGGCAGGAGAACGCTTTCCAGGGCGAAGACGGCCAGCGCGAGCCCGAACAGCGCCAAGGCCGAGTTGCGTGACCCGGCCCACGACTCGAAAGAACGCCAGCGCGTCGTCAGTCGGGAATCTGCCTCTGAAGACGGCACGGACGCCAAGTCTGCCTGGAGGCGCGGCCCTCTCTGCGGGTCAGGGCTCGTCGCGGCGCCGCAGTCCGATGATCGACACGAGGAACGACGTGAAGAAGATCTGCGCAGCGACCGAGACGATCGTCGCGGCCAGGATGGCGAGCTTGACTTCGCGCAGGCTTCCGAAGCCGCGGCCGGCCCAGCGCCCGAGGATCACGCCGATCAGCGCGAGCCCGACGACGCCGACGGCGAGGGCGAGCAACAGTCCGTGCTCGAGCTTGAGCCGCCCGCGCGCCCACTGCAAGAACTGATCCTGGTCGCTGATGAAGTAGACGCCGAACGCGCGCGCGGTCAGGCCGAGCCCGATCGCCTGCACACCGAGCAGGATCAGCAGGCAGCCCAGGATCTCGGCGTGGACATAGAGGTTGCGGCCGAAAACCGGCACCTGCGCGAACACGAGCAGCGTGATGATCGACCCGAGCACGAACAGGACGGCGCCGGGGATCAGGAAGAGAAACGTCGGGTTGTAGACGAGGATGACCCGAAGGTGGCGCCACCCGTCGCGAAACGGCGACAGCTTCGACTGGCCGACCCGCGGATGCAGAGCGATCGGGATCTCGCGCATGTCCAGGTGCTCGCGACTGGCGCGGATGACCATCTCCGACGCGAACTCCATGCCGACCGTGCGCAGGTTGAGAACCGGGAGCACGTCGCGCCGGATCGCGCGCATCCCGCAGTGAGCATCGCGGATGTTCGTGCGGTGCAGCACGTTGAGAAACCCTGACAGCAGGGGGTTGCCGATCCGACTCAGGAACGGCATCGCGCCCGGCTTGATGTCGGCCATCCGGTTGCCGACGACGAACTGGGCCCCGTTCTGCAGCTCGCCGACGAAGCGCGGAATCTCGCCGAAGTCGTACGTGAGGTCGGCGTCGACCATGACGATGTAGTCACCCCGCGCTGCGTTCAGGCCCGCGAGATACGCGCTGCCGTAGCCGCGGCGCGGCTCGTCGACCACCTCCGCGCCCGCCGCACGCGCGAGCTCGCCGCTGCCGTCCGTCGACCCGTTGTCGACCACGATCACCTCACCGTCGAGACCCGCCGAATCGAGCGTCGCGCGCGACGTCGTCACGCACTCGGCAATCGTCTCCGCCTCGTTGAGGCACGGAATGACCACGGACACCAGCATCGGAGGAGCCGCCAGGATATGCCGCGTGCGTGTCTGTCTCGTCTACGACTGCCTCTACCCGTACACGATCGGCGGGGCGGAGCGCTGGTACCGCAACCTCGCCGAGCGACTCGCCGAGGACGGCCACGACGTGACCTTCCTGACGCGTCGTCAGTGGGCCCGCGACGACGAGGTGGACGTTCCCGGCGTGCGGGTGATCGCAGTCGCTCCGCGAACGGACCTGTATACGCGGGGACGTCGGCGCGTCTCGCCTCCGCTGCGCTTCGGGCTCGGCGTGTGGCGGCATCTGCGACAGCGCGGAAGTCGGTACGACGTCGTGCACACGGCCTCTTTCCCGTACTTCTCCCTGCTCGGCGCCGCAGCCGTCCGGAAGCAAGCTCGCTTCCGGCTCGTCGTCGACTGGCACGAGGTCTGGACGCGCGCCTATTGGCGCGAGTACCTGGGCCGTGCCGGCGGGGAGGCCGGCTGGCGGGTCCAGCGCGCGTGCATTCGCGCGCCGCACCGCGCGGTCTGCTTCTCGCGGCTTCACGAGGGACGGCTTCGAGACGAGGGCCTGCGCGGCGAGCTGACGCGCCTCGAGGGGCAATACGTCGGCGCGACCGAGAGCGGCGAGCCGCGCCCGGCGCGCCCGGTGGTCGTCTTCGCCGGGCGGCACATTCCCGAGAAGTGCGTACCCGCGCTCGTGCCTGCGATCGCCGCGGCGCGGCGCCGGCTCACGGGCCTCGGCGGCGAGATCTACGGCGACGGCCCCGAACGCGCGGATGTCCTCGCCGCGATCGCGCGGAGCGGCCTCGCGGACGTCGTCGCAGCTCCGGGCTTCGTCGACTCGACGGTGCTCGACGAGGCGATGGCGACGGCGCTCGCGCTCGTTCTGCCCTCCCGCCGCGAGGGATACGGGCTGGTCGTGCTCGAGTCCGCCGCCCGCGGCGTGCCCGTCGTGGTCGTCGCGGGCCCGGACAATGCGGCCGTCGAGCTCGTCGAGGACGGCGTCAACGGCATCGTGGCGCGATCGGCGGAGCCGGAGGAGCTCGCCGACGCAATCGTCCGTGTCGCCGAGGCCGGGCCGGCGCTGCGTGCGTCGACGGCCGACTGGTTCCGGCGAAACGCGAAGCGGCTCTCCTTCGACAGCTCGTTCGTCCGGGTGCTGGAGATCTATGGCGAGGGTTGAGCGCTCCGTGCTCCACGTGCTGCCGCATGCCGGCGGCGGCGGTGACACGTACGTGGACCTACTCGAGCCGATGTCCGGCTACCGCACGACGCGCGTCCACCTGGCACCGGCTCGCAAGCCGGGACCGATCGGCGTCGCGCGTGGGCTGGGCGAGCTCGCGCGGCGCCTCCGCGGCCACGACCTCGTCCACGTGCACGGCGAGGGTGCGGCGGCGCTCCTCCTCCCGCTCGTGGGGGTGCACCGATCGGTCGTGACGCTGCACGGCCTGCATCTGCTCCGGCGCGCGACCGGACCGGCACGAAGCGCGGCGGCGCTCAACCTCCGTGCGGTCCTGCGTGCGGCAGACCGGACGATCTGCGTCTCGTCGGCCGAGCAGGAGGTCCTGGCGGACGCCGCCGGACGAGAGCTCACGCGACGGAAGACGGCGATCGTGCACAACGGCGCACGCAGCGCTGCGCAGGCAACGCCCGAAGCGCGTGCGGCCGTTCGCGCGGAGCTCGGTCTGACAGACGGCGAACCGGTCGCCATCTGGGTGGGCTCACTCGACGAGCGCCGCGATCCCGGCGCGGTCATGCGCGGCGCAGAGGCGGCCGAAACGACCGTCCTTTTCGTCGGCCAGGGACCGGCGCTCGCCGCGACTGCGAACGCGCGCATGCTCGGGCAGCGCGACGACGTCCCGCGCCTGCTCGACGCCGCCGACGTCTTCGTGCTGATGTCGCAGCGAGAGGGCCTCTCGTTTGCGCTGCTCGAGGCGATGGCGCACGGGCTGCCGTCGATCGTCGCGGACATCCCGGAGAACGCCGAGGCGGTCGGCGACTCGGGGATCCTCGTGCCGTACGGAGATGCATCCGCGGTCGCGGACGCGCTTCGGCGCCTCGCGGACGATCCCGAAGAGCATGCGCGGCTCGCCGGGCGCGCGCGGCAGCGCATTCGGGACGAGTTCTCCGCCGGGCAGATGATCGAGCGGACGCGCGAGGTCTACGAGGGCGTGCTCGACGCGCCGTAGACGTGCAGCCTCAGCGCGACGCTCCGACGGAACGTGATGCGGGAGTCGACGGCGTCGAGCGGCGGACGCGGCGCGCGCGGTAGGCCGCGCGCGGCGCGCCAGCCCGCCCACCGGCCGCGAAGCGCGGCGGCGTCGCGCGAATAGACCAGACCGTCACCGACGACGACCATCGTCTCCGTCGCGACGGCGCGAAGCGCGAAGCGGCCCCGGAGCACGCCGTAGCGGCGCAGAAAGTACCCGCGCGCAAACCCGCCTTGATAGCGCTGCCACGCAGAGCGGGTCACGGCGCTCGCTGACCCGATGTGGACGGCGACCGCATCACGGACGGCGACGCTCGGCCAGCCCGCCGCCCGCAGGCGCAGAGCCAGATCGACGTCCTCGGCGTACGCGAACACCCCTTCGTCGAGGCCGCCGACGCCTTCCCACGCCGTCCGCCGGTAGGCGCCCGCGGCTCCGGACGGGCCCGCGAGTGTGGGCGGCTCATCGTCCAGCGCCGTGGTGGGCAGGCCTCGCAGACGCGGATAGCCGGCCATCGTCGGGTCGACCGACAGGCCGAAGCTCTCGATCGTCGACTCGCCCGGTGCAAGCAGCAGTGCGCAAGCCGACCCGAGTCGATCCTGTGCCCGCAGGGGCGCGACCAGTCGCTCCAGGAAGTCGGGACGACACTCGACGTCGTTGTTGAGCAGGACGACAACCTCGCCGCTCCCCGCCGCCGCGCCCCGATTGCACGCGGCCGGGAACCCCGTGTTCGCTCCCAGCTCGAGGATCCGCACGTCAGGGAAGCCGTCCCGGAGACGCTGCGGCGTACCATCGCCGGAGCCGTTGTCGACCACGATCACCTGATGCTCGAGCGTCTGCCGCTCGAGGAGTTGCAGACACCGCTGAGTCAGCGGCCAGCCGTCGTGCACCGGAATGACGACATCGACGGTCATCGCCGGCGATCGTACGGTCTGTAGGTCCGCCCTCTGTCCGAGAATGCTGCGGTGCTGACGACGACACCTCGCCGTAGCGGAGTGCGCAGCGGTGCCCTGCTCGCCGCAGCCACGGCGGCGTCGATCCTGGCCGCGTACGTCTTCCTGCTCGCCGCCGGCCGTCTTCTGGGCAGCGGCGACTACGGCTCGCTGGCAGCGCTCCTCGGCCTGCTCGCGATCATCCTGATCCCGGCGGGCGCACTGCAGATGGCGGTGTCACGCGAGGTCTCCCGCCGTCTCGCGACCGGTGACGAGCCCGGCGCAGCGCGGATCTCGCGCGGCGCACTGCGTGCCGGCGCGATCGCAACGGTGCCGCTCCTCGTCGTCATGCTCGCGCTCGCACACCCGCTGTCGAGGGTGCTCCATATCCACTCCGTCGGCATCGTCGTCCTCGCGATCCTGTCGCTCGGGACCGCGCTCGTGTTCCCGCTCTCGATGGGCGTGCTGCAGGGCGAGCAGCGCTTCGACGCGCTCGCGGTCCTCTACGTGCTGCCGTGGGCCCTGCGCTTGCTCGTGCTCGGGATCGTCGCGGCGGCCGGCTACAAGCTCGGCGGCGCCGTCTTCGCGACGTTCGTCGGAGCCGTGGGGTCGGCCGCACTGGCATACGCGCTCATCCGTCGAACCATCCGCGGCGCCGCGCCGTTGCCCCGCGTGGAGCTCGTCGAGTTCCTCCGCTACCTGTGGCCCGTCGCGGTCGGCCTCGTGGGAATCGCACTGCTCACGAACGTCGACGTCCTGATCGTGAAGGCGCGTTTCTCCAGCGACACCGCCGGCGCGTACGCCGCTGCGTCCGCGTTCGCGCGCGTCGGCTTCTTCCTGCCGGCGGCGATCCTCCCGGTACTCTTTCCGCGCACCGCTGCACGACAGGCGCGCGGCGAGGAGACGCGTGACATCCTCGGACGGTCGCTGATCGCGACCGCCGTGTTCTGCGGCCTGCTGGCGCTCGTCTACGCGGCCGCGGGAACGGGCCTCGTGACGATGACCTTCGGCGCCGACTTCGCCGAAGGCGGCGCGGTGCTGGCGCCGTTCGCACTGTCGATGGGGCTCGCCTCGCTCGCCAACGTGCTGGTGAACTACCACCTCTCCCGCGGCGAGACCCGCTACGTGTGGATCGTCGCCGCCGCGGTCGTCGCACAGGTGATCGCGCTCGCGACGATCCCGTCGACGCTACACGGCGTCGTCTGGACGAACGTCGTCGTCGGCGTGGCGCTCGTCGCGGCGCACGAGCTCTTCGTCGAGTCGTCGATGCCGGCCGTGCGCGCGGCGCTCGTCCGCATCCCCGCGCAGACGCTCACGCATGCGAAGCGAATCGCCGTCGAGTCGATCGCCGTGCTCGCCGGCACGACGGTGTTCGTCTGCGTGCTGCTGTGGCCACTCGTCCGGCACATGGGCTCGGCGATCGTCGGATCGCCGGGCAGCGACTCGACGGGCTCGCTCTCGTTCTTCTGGACACTGCAGCACGAGAGCGGCTTCCACTTGCTCGGCACCACGCATCACACGCTGAGCGGCGCGCCGTTCGGCTGGGACGAGGGCAACGGGCTCAACGTGCAGTGGTTCCTGCCCTACTACCCGACGTACCTCGCGACGAAGCTCTTCGGAGCCGTCGTCGCGTACAACCTGGTGACGCTCTCCGGGTACGTCCTGTCGGGCGCCTCGATGTACCTGCTCGTGCGCTACCTGCGCTGCTCACGCGCCGTCGCCGCCTGGGCGAGCGTCGTCTTCATCATCTTCCCCTGGCACTTCGCGCGTGCGGAGCACGCGTCGCTGACGCATCTGGAAGTGCTCGTCCTGCTCGTGCTCGCACTCGTCGCGGCGACGCGGCGCCCGACGCTGCTGCGGTTCGGGCTCGTCGGCGCCGCCACGCTCGCGTGCTGGCTGACCTCCGGGTACTTCGGCGGGATGGCCGTGATCACCGTGATCGCGTTCTCCGTCGGCGCGGCGCTCCTCATGCGACGGCGGGCGGGCGCGATGCTCGTCGTCGGGTCCGTCGGCGGCGCACTCGCGGCCAGCGGAGTCGTCGCCCTCGCCTCGTACGTGTCGGGCGTCAACGCAGGGGCGGGCATCCACCGCGAAGCGTCTGCGCTCGCGGCGTACGGGCTCCACCCGATCGAGCTCGTCGTTCCGGCGATCCACCATGCGTTCTTCGACCTGGACGGGTTCTGGCGGCGTCATCTGCACGGCTCGAATCCGACCGAGATCAGCAACTACCTCGGCTGGGTCACGATCCTGCTCGCCGTCGTCTGGCTCGTCGTGGCTCTCCGCCGCCGCACCGGTTGGAGCGCGGCGACCGCCGGCCTGCTGACGGCGTTCGTCGTCGGGTTGCTGTTCGCCCTGCCGAGCCCGTACGGCGGCGTGGCGATGCCGTCGAAGCTGCTGTGGCACGTGCTGCCGGCCTTCCGTGTGCCCTCGCGCTGGGATCCGCTGCTGATGACCACGCTGGTGCCGCTCGCAGCCCTCGGGCTGCAGACGCTGGGCGGCGCGCTCGAAGGACGCCGGCGCCACGCGACGGTGGGGCTCGCGGCCCTCGCAATCGTGCTCTCGGCCGTCGAGTTGGGGACGAGCCGTCCGCAGCACTTCCGCACCGTGCCCGTTCCGCCGGAGTACGTCGCGGTGAAGAACGCGACGCCGGCAGGCATCGTCGCCGAGTACCCGCTCGGCTACTCCGATCTCTACCGCCTCTGGCAACGCGTCCACGGTCGCCCACTCGTGAACGGCGCACCCGAAGGCTCGCTCGCCGACGAAGCGCATCTCATGGTGCTCGACCCGAAGGAGCCGGGAACGGCGTCGGCGCTGGCGCTCCTCGGCGTGAAGGCGATCGTCCTGCACCCCGGCGGCCCGGCGGATGTCCCCGTGGAGCCGCGCGAGCCATCACCGGCGGACGGGTACCGCCTCGTCGGGCGCTTCCCGGACACTTCCTCCGTCTGGCAGGTGACGGCACCGCCCGCGCCGGCGTTCGTGATGCTCTCGGGCGGCTTCGGCCTGCCGCGCCGCCTCGACAACGGCACGATCGGCTACCCGCTGATCGCGTCGGGCGGTGTCGCGGTGATGGAGTTCCGCGCGAAGCAACCCGGCGTCGTGCGTGTCCAGCTCGAGGCACGCGCGCCCGGCGGCCAGCGCGACCTGCGCATCCAGGACGCAAAGGGTGAGCATCCCTCCGGATTCACGGGATCGCTTCACATCGACGAGAACGTGGCCGTCCCGCGCGGCGTCTCGCAGCTGCTCCTGAAGGTCGACCCGGCAGCGTCGTCGGAAGCGGATGCCGTGATGCTCTCGCAGCCGCGGGTCGCGGCCGGCAACGGCGCGGCGACGCTGACCGCGATGCCGACCTCAGCCGATCCCGGCTTCTGAGGCGAACCCTCGCCGCTCGAGGTCGCCGACGATGACGTCCGACGGCGACGCGATCGGCAGCGGCGACGTGCGGCGGAAGCGGCCGGGACCGGCAAGGAAGTCGCGCAGGACGTCAGTGCTCATCCCGGACAGCACCGCGTTCTCGCCGAGCCCTTCGCGCCGCTCGGTCTTCACGCGGTGGACCAGGCACGGGAGGTCGAGGTAGTAGCACTCCTCCTGGCTGCCGCCACTGTCCGTGATGACGAACGCAGCGCGACGCTCGACGCGCACGAAGTCGAAGAACCGCAGCCGCGGGATCCGCCGGAACGCGATCCCGTCGAACCGGTTCTTGAGGCCGCACCGCTCGAGCGCCGCGATCGTCACGGAGTGGTCGATGAACAGGAGCGGCGTCGTCCGGGCCGCCTCGGCGAGCAGGTCGATGGTCTCCGTCAGCAGCCGCCGGCTGTTGAGGAGCTCGAAGCGGTGGAGCGAGACGACGCCGAAGGGCGTGTCGGGGAGGTCGATCGGGGGCGGCTCCTCCGTCACGAGCGCAAGGCTGTCGCGGATCGTGTTCGAGCCGGTGTCGACGACGTCGCCCCGGCGGACGTTCGACGCGGCCCAGCGGCTCGGCGCGTAGTGCACGCTGCTGAGCGCCGTCGCCGCCTTCCGGTTGAGCTCTTCCGGGAAGGGGTGGCGAACGTCGTAGCTGCGCAGCCCGCTCTCGATGTGCGCGACGGTCGTCGGCAGCGAGCGGCCCATCATGCTCCCGAGCACCGTCGTCATCGTGTCGCCGTGGACGAGCACGAGCGGCCGGCCGGGGCCGTCCCGAAGCGAACGGCGCAGGCTGCGGCGATGACGAAGCCACGAGCGGGTGACGGTGGCAAACCAGCCCGGGATGTCCGAGTTCACGCGCAGGTCCCGCCCGTGCCTGCCGCGCGCGAGCCAGACGTCGGGCTGTCGCAGGCCGAACTGCTCGAGGAACGACGGAATCTGCTGCGCCTGCTGGCCTGTGGTGGCCAGAACGTAGGGATGCCTCCGCTCGTCGAGGCGAAGGAGCACGGGCGCGAGCTTGATCAGCTCGCCCGTGGTGCCGAACACGACGAGGATCAACGCAGGAGCTCGTACAGGCCGCGCCACATCCCGACCGCGTGGGCGGCCGCGTAGACCGGAGTGACAGCTGCCAGTACTTCGATGTCCCGCCGGGGCCGCCCCGCGAGGGCACCGTACGCAGCCGCCGCCGCGCCGCACGCCAGGAGAGCCGCCGGGATGACTGCGGGACGCCTGAGCGCGGCGAGCGCAAGCGCCGCAGTCACCGGGAAGAAGGCGGCAACGCCGGGGAAATACCGCGACTCAGGCGTTCCGTGGCCGTCGAGGAAGACGGTGCCGCGATGCACGGCATGCCGAAGAAACCCGGCGAGCTTCGTGCGGGGCTGGTACGTGCACCAGAACTGCGGCGAGATGTTGATGCGGTGATGCGCTGCGACGTCCCGGAGGATCGGAGTGTCGTCGTTTGCCAGACGAACGTCGGCGTAACGCGAGCTGAACGTCGCGAAGGCGGCCTCGAGCACTTCACGCGGTGCGAGGAAGCACGTCGTCCCTTTCGGATACCGGTCGAACTCGTCGATGCCAAAGCTCGTCGTCCGGGGGTCGTCGAAGTAGTCGCGCCACGCGAGCTCTGCGAGCAGGCGCCAGAACTCCCCGAGCGCGTTGTCCGACTCGACGCGGACGTGCCCGTTCCACACCGTGCCCGATTCGAGCTGAGCGTGGACGAAGCGCAGCGACCCGGCGCCGAGTTGCACCCGCGAGTCGAGAAACAGGACGTAGTCGCCGCGGGCCTCGGCGAGGCCGGCGCGCCGGGCCTCGAACCGCCCACGGTTCGGCTGTGCGAGGAGACGAATGGGGATCCGGCCGTCGGCAGCCGTGCGGGCGACGTCCGCCGTCGCGTCGGTCGAGCCGTCGTCGACGAGGACGAGCTCCGCTGCGAAACCGCTCCCCTCGGCTGCCGTCACGAGGGCGTCGATCGTTCCGCCGATGTGAGTCTCGGCGTTGAAGGCGGGCACGACGACGGTGAGCGAGTCTCCTACGATCACGGGCGCCATGCTGTCACGACTCCTGCGCTGTCCGCATTGCGGGGCGGAGCTGACGCTCGACACCGACGCTCGTTGCTCCGGAGGGCATCGGTTCCCTCTCGTCGACGGGATTCCCGTTCTGCTCGACGAGCAGACGATCGCCGCCGACGCGCAGTACAGCGGCCAGCGCTCGTACTTCGACACCGAGTTCCGAACGTACGAGCGCTACAACCTCGAGAACTGGCGAGCGGCGTACGTCGAGCGCCTCCGCTCGGCGGGTCTGCTCGACGTGTCCGCCGCCCCGCTCGTCGACGTCGGCGTCGGTGGGTCCGGGTACACGGTGATCGAAGGAGCGCGCGCGGGCGTCCCGGCGATCGGCTGCGACCTCTCGCTCGAAGGGCTCCAGAGCGCAAAGCGATTTGCGGCGGCGGAGGGCGTCGAGGAGAGCACACTGTGGGTCCGCTGCTCGGCGGAGAGGCTCCCGCTCGAGTCGGGGTCCGTCGGTGCCGCACTTGCGATCGCCGTGCTCGAGCACGTCCCCGACGACGACAGCGCGCTCCGCGAGATCGCGCGCGTGCTCCGGCCCGGCGGTCGTGCGTGGATCACCGTGCCGCACGCGCTGCGCCACATCACGCCGATCTTGCGCGGTGCCAACCGACGACACGACCGGCGCCTCGGTCATCTCCGGCGTTATGAAGCGGAGAGCTTGATCGAACGCGGGCGCGATGTGGGCCTCGAGCCGCTCGATGTCCAGTTCACCGGACATCCCGTGAAGCTTCTGCAGCTCCTCGGCGACAGGGTCGGCGATCGGCTCTGGTGGTGGGCCGAGGCACGCGATCGGCGGCGCGCGACCGACCGGCGCGGAAGCATGCAGCTCAGTCTTGTCTTCGTCCGCGGCTGATCGTGGCGGGACATCTATCCTCGGGCGCATGCCGACAGCCGCGGGCGAGCAGCGCTTTCGACTCCGGTGCCTCGACAAGCTCGGCTTCACGTTCGACGGCGACGAAAGCGTCCTCGACGCCGGCTGCGGGAACGGCGGCGTCGCGCGCCTGCTCCTTCAGCGTGTGAGCGAGGTCGTCGCGATCGACGTGGAGCGAAGCGAAGACTGGAACGACGAGCCCGGACTCAGCTTCTCCGTCGCGAACGCGGA
>DATDNT010000110.1:0-43645 GCA_036518135.1 Gaiellaceae bacterium
GAGAAGAAGGCCCGCCTGCTCTCCGAGAAGGAGCAGCGGATCACGGCATACCACGAGATGGGCCACGCGCTCGTCGGCCACTTCCTCGAGAACACCGACCCGGTGCACAAGATCACGATCGTTTCGCGCGGCCAGGCGCTCGGCCTCACGATCTCGCTGCCGACCGAGGACCGCTACCTGACGACGCGCAAGGCGCTGCTCGAGCAGATCGCGATGACGATGGGCGGCCGCGCGGCGGAGGAGATCGTCTTCAACGAGATCACGACCGGCGCGTCGAACGACATCGAGAAGGTGACGTCGACGGCGAAGGCGATGGTCATGCGCTTCGGCATGAGCGAGAAGCTCGGCCCCCGCGTCCTCGGGCGCAACCACGACATGCCGTTCCTCGGCCGCGAGATGGGTGCCGAGCCGGATTACTCCGAGGAGGTCGCGCGCGAGATCGACGACGAGATCCGCCGCATCATCGAGGAGGGCCACGACATCGCGAAGCGCGTGCTCATGGAGCACATCGACGACCTGCACCGGATCTCGCAGATCCTCATCGAGCGCGAGACGATCGACAAGGACCAGTTCGAGCGGCTACTCGCCGGCGAGAGCGAGGACGCGGTCTTCCCGCCCGAGCCGACCGAACCGCCGACGGCGCCGGCGCAGGAGCCGCGCCGCCAGCCGCAGGTCAAGCCGCGGCCCTTCCCGCTCCCGGGCGGCGCGGCCATGCAGCCGCCGGAGCCAGAGGCGAGCTAGGCTCGACCCCGGCTCGTGCGACCGAGCGCTCGCGAGTCCCGCGGGCTCACGGAACGAGCACGGTGAACGCGACGTCCCATGCCGGTGTCCAGTGCGGCGTCGGCAGAGGCGCGAACTTCAGTGTGCGCACGCCGAACGTCCCGGCGGGGCAGCGTGCGCTGAAGTCGGGCTCGGCCGCGCTCAGCCCGGGCTCGCGCGAATACTCGACGCTCGCCACCCACGACAGCTTCGACGGATCGAGGTCGACCGTCGGCGCCAGGCACTACAGCCCGACCGACGGGTTCCCGACGCTCGTCGAGAAGCCGTGCGAGCGCGCGGTCACGAGCACCGGGTCCTCGACGAGCGACACCTCCGCCGGCACGACATAGGCGTACGCGCCGACGAACCCGTCGCCCTTCGGCCCCTGCGGCCCGGTCGCTCCCTCCGGCCCCACGGCCCCCGCCGGCCCGGTCGGCCCGGTCGCGCCCACAGGCCCCGCCGGCCCTACCGGCCCCGCCGGCCCCGCCGGTCCCTGCGGCCCGGTCTGGCCGGCGAGTGACGCGAGCAGCGCGGGCGCGAGATCCACGGCCTGGATCGTCCCGTCCTGGATGTCGGCGGTCGTCACCTTCCCGGTGCTGCCGCCGGACGCAGCGCTCACGGCGACGAGGACGGCAACGGCGAGAGCGAGCGCGGCGACGCTGCGCTTCATTGTTCCCACCTCCTGAGAGTCTTCCCCTGCCGGGAGCATCGCGCGCCGCCGCGGCTGCGCCATCCGCGGACCGCCGTACGCGGACTCCCCGCGGGAGGGTCTCCGGCGGGGCCGCCGAACGGTCCCGCCATGGCCGAAGAAGAAAGCCTCAAGGACGAGATGAACGCGCTCCTGAAGGCGGCCCGCGACCGCTCGCCCGCCGCGCCTCCCGAGCCCGAGCCGCAGCCCGTCGCCGATCCCGCCCCGCAACCGGGGCTCCTGCGCAGGCTGTTCGGCTAACGGAACGTAAAGCGCGCCGTCCACCCGCACCCGGCTCTCCGCGGTCCGCCGTTTCCCTCTGGAGACCACGAAAGGAGCGGAACGCACATGTTCGGAACGGCTACGTATTCGCGGCCCAGGATGGGGGTCAGCTGGCTGCTCGCGATCTACCTGATCGCGGGCGGGATCGTTGCGGCAACGCACCACTACTGGTCGAACCTGCACACGCTCAAGGCGGTGCTCTCCGCGCTGCTCGCGACGATCGCCTGGCCGCTGATCCTGGTCGGCGTGAACCTGCACATCCACTGACGCGGTCGACGGCCGGCACGGCGGGGTGCCGGCACCGGCCTCGGACGCGTCAGGCGCCGAGACCCGCCTGCCAGCTCGCCCAGAGCCGCGCGTAGCGCTCGCCCTGCGCGACGAGCTCGTCGTGCGACGCGATCTCCACGAGGCGGCCGTGCTCCATCACGGCCACGCGGTCGGCCCGCTCGGCGGTCGACAGCCTGTGCGCAATCGTGATCACCGTCCGTCCTTCGGCGAGGACCGCGAGGGCGTGCTCGACCGCCGCTTCCGTCTGCGGGTCGAGCGACGACGTCGCCTCGTCGAGCACGATCACGCCCGGATCGACGAGGGCGACCCGTGCGATCGACACGAGCTGCCGCTCGCCCGAGGAGAGCCGCACGCCGCGCGACCGCACGTCCGTCGCGAGGCCCTCGGGCAGCGACGCGAACCGCTCGAGGGCGCCGATCGCGCGCAGCGCCTCGCGCACCTCCTCGTCGGACGCCTCCGGCCGGGCGAGCCGCACGTTGTCGGCGATCGTGCCCGAGAAGAGGTGCCCCTCCTGCGGGACGAACACGATGCGCGACCGCAGCTCGTCGAGCGAGGCGTCGCGCAGGTCGACGCCGCCGAACGTGACCACGCCGTGCTGCGCGTCGTATGCGCGCACGAGCAGCTTGGCGAGCGTCGACTTGCCTGCGCCGGTCGCGCCGACCAGCGCCAGCTGCTCGCCGGCTCCGATCGCGAGCGTGACGCCGTCGACGGCGGCCACGCCGTCGCCGTACGCGAACGTGAGCGCCTCCGCGCGCAGTTCGCCGCGCTCGGGCAGCGGTGTCGTGCCGCCGACGACGGTCGCGGGCGTCTCGAGCAGCGACGAGATCTTGGCGAGAGCCGCGCGTCCCGACTGGAACTCGCTGTACCAGTCGCCGAGCCGCGCTACCGGGTCGAAGAGCGAGACGAGGTACAGCGCGAAGGCGACGATCGTCCCGACCGTGACCTTGCCGCTTCGCTCGAGATAGCCGCCGGCGACGACGACGGCTGCGAGCGCGAGCGACTGCGCGAACGCGATCATCGGAAAGAAGCCGATGTTCACGAGCGAGATGCGCCGCCACGCCGAGACCTGCTCGTGCGAGCGCGTGCGGTACGCCGCGTACAGGTCGCGCTCCTGTGCGAACGACTGCACGACGCGCACGCCGGTGAGGCCCTCCTGGAGCGACGTCATCGTGTCCGCGACGCGGTCTCGCAGCGCGAGGAACGCCGGCCGCGACCGCTTGCCGTAGCGGAGCGACGACCACGCGAGGAGCGGGACCGACACGAGCATCACGAGCGACAGCTGCGGCGAGAGCGTCACGAGCACGACGACGGAGACGACGAAGAGCAGCACCGAGCCGACGACCTCGACGAGCACCTGTCGCGTGAACGTCGTCAGCGTCTGCACGTCGTTCGTCAGCCGCGAGACGAGGACGCCGGCCCGCGTCTGCTCGAAGAACGGCAGCGAGAGCTCCTGCAACTTGTCGTACGCGGCGACGCGAAGATCGCCGAGGAAGCGCTCCCCGGCACGCGCGCTGCACCGCACGATCAGCCGTTCGAGCACCGGCCGGACGACGACGAGGGCGATGTAGACCGCCGCGATCACGTCGATCGCGTGCGCGTCGTGCTTGCGGATGCCGTCGTCGATCGCGAGCTTCACGAGCAAGGGCGCCGCGAGCGAGATCGCCGTCGCGCCGACCATCGCGATCCCTGCATAGACGATCAGCCGCACGTGCGGGCGCAGAATGGGAACGATCACGCTGCCGCCTCCTCCGCCGCGAGCGCGAGCAGCGACCGGTAGCGCAGCGAGCGTGCGAGCAGCTCCTCGTGCGTCCCCTCCTCGACGATGCGGCCCTGGTCGACGACGGCGACGCGGTCGGCGAGCGCGATCGTCGCCGGCCGGTGCGCGATCACGAGCGTCGTCCGTCCCGCCATCACCTCGGCAAGCGCGGCGCGGATCTCGTGCTCCTTCGTCGCGTCGACCGCCGAGGTGGCGTCGTCGAGGATCAGCACGTGCGGGTCGGCGAGGATCGCGCGCGCGATCGCGATGCGCTGCCGCTGGCCGCCGGACAGCGAGAACCCGCGCTCGCCGAGCATCGTCTCGTAGCCCTCCGGGAGCCGTTCGACGAAGTCCGACGCGCCGGCGAGCCCCGCTGCACGCCGAATCGCGTCGTCGTCGGCGTCGCGCGCCGCGAAGCCGACGTTGCCGCGCACGGTGTCGCCGAACAGAAACGTCTCTTCGAACACGAGGCCGACGCCGCGCCTCAGCGCGTCGAGCCGGATCTCGCGGACGTCGACGCCGCCGATCGTGACCCGGCCCTCGTCCGGGTCGTAGAAACGCGCGAGGAGCGCCGCGACGGTCGACTTGCCGGAGCCCGTCGCGCCGACGAGCGCGAGCGACGCGCCCGCGGCGATGTGCAGCGAGAGACCGTCGAGGATCGGCCGCTCGTCGCCGTAGCCGAACCGGACGTCCTCGAAGCGCACGTCGCTTCGCGCCGGGAACGCGACCGCGTGCGGCGCCTCGACGAGTGCAGGCTCCGCGCGCAGGACGTCGACGACCCGGCGCGCGGCGGCGACTCCGCGCTGCCACGTCGAGACGCGCTGCCCGAGCGTGCGCAGCGGGTACACGAGCTGCACGAGGTAGAAGTTGAAGAGCGCGAAGGTGCCGATCGTGATGTCGCCGGCGATCACGCGGTGCCCGCCGTACCAGAGCGCGACGAGGATGCCGACGAGCGGCAGCGCTTCGAGCGCCGGCAGGAAGACGGCATCGACGTTCGCGACGTCGAGCGCCGTGTCGACGACGCGCTGCGAGCGGCGGCGGAACCGCGCGCCGAGCGCGTCGCCCGCGCCGAGGCCCTTGACGACGCGGATCCCCGCGATCGTCTCCTCCGCCAGCGCGGTCAGCTCCGCGAGCTCTTCCTGGTTCACCTTCGTCCGCTGCGCGTACCGCCGCGAGTACCGCCCGAAGCCGATGCTCACGAGCGGCAACGGCAGCAGCACGGCGATCGCGAGGCGCCAGTCGACGACGAGCAGCACGACCGAGACGCCGATGACGGTGAGCACGTAGCCGACCGTGTGGCCGATCGAGTCGAAGACGCGCGCCACGAGCTCGGCGTCGTTCGACGCGCGCGAGATGAGATCGCCGGCGCCGACCCGGTCGTGGTACCGCGCATCGAGCTCGAGCGCGCGGCGGAAGATCGCGTCGCGGACACCGGCGTCGGCGAGCGCGCGGTTGCGGATCGCGAAGTAGTGGCGTGCGCCGCCGCCGACCGCCTCGACGAGACCGAGGGCGGCGACGCCGCCGCACGCCCACCAGAGCGCGCCGCGGCTGCCGTGGACGACGCCCGCGTCGACGGCGTGCCGGATCAGCAGCGGTGCCGAGATCGCCGCGCCCTGCCAGGCGAGGCCGGAGGCGATCGCACCTGCGATCGTCCAGCGCAGACGGCGCGCGGTCGCGCCGAGATACCGCCAACCCCCGTCCATTCAGCCATTATCGGGACGGTGTCGAGACCGCCGATCGAGGAACGCTTTCCCGCGCCCGCGGTGATGGGGGTCGTCAACGTCACCCCGGACTCGTTTTCCGACGGCGGCGTCCACTTCCGGGTCGACGCGGCGGTGACGGCGGCGTGGGGGATGCTCGAGGCAGGCGCCGCGATCGTCGACGTGGGCGGCGAGTCGACGCGTCCGGGCTCGGACGGGATCGGCGCGGGAGAGGAGCTCGCGCGCGTCGAGCAGGTGCTCGCCGACCTGCAGGGAGCGCCCGTCTCGATCGACACCTCGAAGGCCGCCGTCGCGCGCCGCGCGCTCGAGCTCGGCGCGCAGATGGTCAACGACGTGACGGCGCTGCGCGCCGACGCCGACCTCGCGCGAGTCTGCGCCGACGCCGGCTGCTACGTCTGCCTGATGCACATGCTCGGCGACCCGCGGACCATGCAGGTCGATCCGCGCTACGAGGACGTCGTCTCCGAGGTGAAGAGGTTCCTCGAGGAGCGGCTCGCGTTCGCCGTCGAGAGCGGGATCGACGAGCGGCTCGTGTGCCTCGATCCCGGCATCGGCTTCGGGAAGACCGCGGCGCACAACTTCGAGCTCGTGCGGCGGCTCGACGAGCTCTGCGCGCTCGGCCGGCCGGTGGTGATCGGGTTCTCGCGCAAGTCGAGCCTGGCGAAGCTGATCGGGCGCGACAAGGTCGCGACAGCCGCCGTCTCGGTCGGGGCGGCCGTCGCCGCCTACGAGCGCGGCGCGACGATCCTGCGCGTGCATGACGTCCGCGAGACCGTCGAGGCGCTCGCGGCGGCGAGGGCGGTTCGGGGATGAGCGTGGGCTCGAGGGAGCTCATCAGAGAGCGGAGGCGGCGGCTTTGCCGCCGCCGGGAGCGGGCGAATTGATCGTCGAGCTGCGCGGGCTCGAGGTCTTCGGGCGCCACGGTGCGTACGAGGAGGAGCGGCGCGACGGCCAGACGTTCTGGTTCGACGTGAAGCTCGACGTCGGCGACCGCGGCGCGGACGACGACCTCGAGCGCGCCGTCGACTACACGCTCGTCGCCGCGACGATCCGCGAGGTGAGCGACGCGCGCCGGTACGACCTGCTGGAGGCGCTCGCGACGAGCGTCGCGGACGAGCTGGCGCGGCGGTTCGCGCCGGAGCACCTGTGGCTGCGCGTGCGCAAGCGTCCCACGGGCCTGCCCGTCGAGTACTCGGCGGTGACGGTCGAACGGTGACGAGGACCAGGCTCGCCTACGTCGGCCTCGGCTCGAATCTCGGCGACCGGGAAGGCACGATCCGCCGCGCCGCCGAGCTGATCGGCGCGAGGCGCGTCTCGCCCGTGATCGAGACGGAGCCGTGGGGCTACGAGAGCCAGCCGCGCTTCCTGAACGCGGTCGCCGAGGTCGAGACGGCGCTCGCCGCGCGGCAGTTCCTCGACCACCTCCTCGACGTCGAGCGGCGCCTCGGCCGCGAGCGCGTCGGCCCCCGTTGGGGCCCGCGCACGATCGACCTCGATCTCCTCCTGTTCGGCGACGAGACGATCTCCGAGCCGGGCCTCGAGGTGCCGCACCCGCGGCTCCACGAGCGGCTCTTCGTCCTCGAGCCGCTCGCAAACCTCGCTCCGGAGCGAAAAATCCCCGGAAACGGCACGGTGGCGGAGGCGCTCGCGGCGGTACAATCGACGGGGTGAGCCACCTCGACGAGCTGGACGAATTCGAGGCCGAGGCCGAGCTGCGGCTGAAGAAGGAGTACAGCGCGGTGTTCGGGCTCTTCCGGTACTGCGTCCTCACGCAGGACGCGACCTATCTCTGCAACAAGCTCGACATGCAGTACGTGCCGCAGCCGCAGTACCCGTTCTTCCACCTGAAGATGGAGGACGTCTGGGTGTGGGACAAGAACCGTCCCACGCGCATGATCCCGCGCGCCGAGGTCTACACGTCGAGCGACGTGACGATCGAGGAGCTGCGCGGCGAGGGCGACGAGCCGATCCTCACCGCAGAGGCGCTCGCGAAGCGCATCGGCGAAGGCAGAAGCGAGATCGAAGATCTGTAGCGTCTCGCGGGCATGCTGCTCGCGATCGACGTAGGGAACACGCAGACCGTCTTCGGCCTCTTCGACGGGCCGCACCTGACGGAGCAGTTCCGCGTCGGCACGGACCGAACGCACACCGGCGACGAGCTCGCGGTCATGCTGCGCGCGTTCGTCGACGTCGGCGCCCTCGACGGGATCGTCCTCTGCGCCTCGGTGCCGCCGCTCGTGCGCGAGTACGAGGCGTTCGCCGACCGCTGGGCGGGCGCCGACCTGCTCGTGCTCGGGCCGGGCGTCTCGACGGGCGTGCCGATCCGGTACGACGACCCGCGCGAGGTCGGCCCCGACCGGATCGCGAACGCGGTCGCTGTGCGCGAGCGCCACGGCGCGCCTGCGATCGTCGTCGACTTCGGCACCTCGACGAACTTCGACGTCGTCAACGCCGCCGGCGAGTTCGCGGGAGGCGTGCTCGCTCCCGGGGTCGAGATCTCGATGGACGCGCTGTTCGCGCGGGCGGCGCGGCTGCCGAAGGTGCCGTTCACGGCGCCCGACCGCGTGATCAGCCAGACCACGACCGCCGCGCTGCAGTCCGGGCTCGTCTACGGGTTCGCGGGCCAGGTGGACGCGATCGTCGGCCGGATCCTCGGCGAGCTCGGCGCGGCGGAGGCGCCCGTCGTCGCCACCGGCGGCCTCGCCGACCTGATTGCGCCGCACTCGGCCTCGATCACCGTCGTCGACCCGGAGCTGACCCTCCAGGGCCTCCGGCTCGTCTGGGAGCGCAACAGGCCGTAACTCGTCCAGCTTTTTTCCCGTTGGTGACTGGTAGTCACATCACGAAGGGGAAGGGGTTCGAATGCTGGTCGCTAGCTTCAGCGACTCCGTCAACCACGGATTTGCTGTCTTCTTCGCGTGGGTCCCGGCGCTGCTCGGGGCGATCGCGGTCCTCATCATCGGCTACCTGGTCGCGAAGGTGGTCGGGAAGCTCGTCCATCGCGTGACGAGCCGCGCCGGCCTCGACCGGACGCTGCACGGCGGCCCCGGCGGGAACGTCGTCTCGAAGATCACGTCGAGCCCGTCCCGGCTCCTCGGGACGATCGCCTTCTGGGCGATCTTCCTCAGCGCCATCTCGCTGGCGGCCTCGGTGCTCCACATCAAGGCGCTCACGGCGTTCGTGGGTGCGGTCTGGGGCTACCTGCCGAACGTGATCGCAGCACTCGCGATCTTCATCGTCGCCGGCCTGATCGCGACCGCCGTCTCGACGATCGCAACGCGCGCGATGGGCGACACCGGCATCGGCAAGGTCGTCGCCACGGCCGCGCCGATCCTCGTCATGACGATCGCGACGTTCATGATCCTCAACCAGCTGAAGATCGCCCCGGCGATCGTGACGATCACCTATGCGGCGATCCTCGGCGCGATCGCGCTCGGCTCGGCGCTCGCGTTCGGCCTCGGCGGCCGCGACGTCGCCGCCCGCATGCTCGAGGGGGCGTACACGAACGTCCAGGAGAACAAGGATCAGTGGAAGCGCGACCTCGACCAGGGCATGTCCCGCGCCCGTGAGGAGGCGTCGAACATGAAGGACGAGCACTCCTCCGACGACGGCGGGTCCGAGAGCGAGACCCGTACGCGCGTCGCGCACTCGATGGGCGGGCGTGTAACCGGCGCGCCGGCAGGAGAGGCTGCGCACGAGCCGGCCTGGGACGATCCGCGCGAGCCGCGCGACCGGCCGGTCTAGGACCGACGACGACCGATCGACCGACGGAGCCCCTCACCGCCAGATGCCGGTGAGGGGCTCCGCATGCGCCGAGGCGCCGAGGTGCCCGACGCCGAGCGCGTCCTCGACCGTCCGCAGCAGGCAGTAGTGCGAGCAGCGCCGCCGGTCGACGGAGTGCGGCCGCACCGCGGCGCCGAGCACGAGCGCCGCCACGTGGCCGCCGCCGCCCGCGTCGGTCGTTCCCTCGTCGAACACCACGAAGACCGCCGTCCGCGGCACCGAGAGGAGCGGCGGCAGGAAGCGCCCGAGGAAGGCGTCGACCGACGAAAGCGGGCAGTCGTGCCCGTCGGCGCAGAGGTCCGGCGCGACGAACGCGAACGACGGCAGCCGCCGGGGGTCGAGCGCGCCGAGGGGGTGCACGTGGCCCTCCGCCGGCGAGAAGTAGAGGAACGGCATGTGCTTCTTCGCGAAGCGCGTGCCGCCGGGGTACCCCTGCGCGTACCCACCCCAGGAGCGGTGCGCGCGGCCGAGCAGCGTCCCGATCGAGCTGCCGCGGACGACGCACGTCGTGCAGTCGGAGGTGATCCCGTCCGTCGAGCCCGACACGAGCGCGAGATAGTTCGGGAGACTCGGGTGGGCGACCGCGTAGTAGGAGGTCAGGTCGGCGTAGCGGTGCGCGTACGAGGTGAGGAGCGGCGAGCCGCCGCCGATCACGTCGCTTCGCTCGCGGTTCTCGAGCACCACCACGACGACGTGCGCGAGCCGCGGGACGGGTGCCTGCCGCGGAGCGGCCGCCGTCGCCGCGACGACGACCGCGGCTGCGACGGCGAGCCCCACGCGCATCAGCCGCCGCCGTAGATCGAGATCGGGAGCGCGTCGAGCAGGATCTCGCTCTCGGGGTCGGGCAGCTCGGCGAGGAGGCGCTCGAGCACGAAGCGCGCGCCGGGCGCCGCTGCGAAGAGGCGCGTCTCGACGTCGTCGAGCGACGGCAGCGTCACGAGCTCCTGCTTGAACGGCCGCGGGAACCGGCCGCGGCCGAGGTACCAGCCGTAGAACTTCTTCAGGAAGCCGAACGCCCGCTGCTCGCCGAGCTCGCGCACGGTCTCGCGCATGAAGAGGATCAGCTCCGCCACGATCTCCTCGCGCGTCGGCTCGGCGTCGTCGCCCATGATCTCCCGCAGCACCCACGGGTTGCCCTGCGCGGCGCGCCCGACCATGACCGCGGCCGCGCCGGTGGTCGCGAGCACGGACTGGGCCCTCGCACGGCTCGAGACGTCGCCGGATGCGATCACGGGCACGTCGACGAGCTCGACGAGCTCGGCCGTCAGCGAATGGTCGGCGGTGCCGGTGTACATCTGCTTCGCCGACCGCGGATGCAGCGTCAGCGACGACGCGCCGGCCTCGACGAGCCGCGGCCCGACCTCGAGGCACGTGCGCGACCCGTTCGCGACGCCACGGCGCATCTTCACGGAGACGGGGAGCGACGTCGCGGTGGCGACGGCGTCGACGAGGCGGCACGCGTGGTCCGGGTCGTCGAGGAGCGACGCGCCTGCGCCCGTCTTCGTCACCTTCTTCACGGGGCAGCCGAAGTTCATGTCGACGATGTCGGCCCCGGCCGCCTCGACCATCCGCGCCGCCTCCGCCATCGCGGCCGGGTCGGAGCCGAAGATCTGGATCGCGAGCGGGTGCTCGTCCGAGGCGACGCGGAGGTATCCGAGCGTGCGCTCGTTCCGGTGCTGGATCCCGGCCACCGAGACCATCTCGGAGCAGACGAGCCCCGCGCCGTACCGGCGCCCTTGACGGCGAAAGGCCTGCACGCTGACGCCCGCCATCGGGGCGAGGACGAGGCGGCTCGGGATCTCGACGCCGCCCAGGCTCCAGGGGTCGCGAAGGTCGATGTTCACGATCCGTAAATGGTACCCGGGGCCCATTGCAGCACCCTTGACGGCCCGGCTACCATTCCCGCCCACTTTGAAGGAAATCATCCTCACACCCGAGGGGTTCAAGAAGCTCCAGCAGGAGATCGACCACCTGCGCGGCGAGAAGCGTCGCGAGGTCGCCGAGCGGATCCGCGTCGCGCGCGAGTTCGGCGACATCGCCGAGAACGCCGAGTACGACGACGCGAAGAACGAGCAGGCGATGCTCGAGCACAAGATCGCGCAGCTCGAGGAGCGCCTCCTGTCGGCGCGCGTGATCACGAAGAAGGAGATCTCGAAGGATTCCGTCTCGATCGGCTCGCACGTTCGCCTTCGCGACATGCAGGCGAACAAGACGTTCGAGTACCACATCGTCGGCTCCGCCGAGGCGAACCCGGCCGAGAACAAGCTGTCGAACGAGTCGCCGGTCGGCAAGGCGATCATGGGCAAGAAGAAGGGCGAGATCGTCGAGGTCACCGCCCCCCGCGGCGCGCTCAAGTTCAAGATCATGGAGATCAAGGCGGCGTAGGCCTCGTGCGCGGTCGGCGCGCGAACGTCGCCGCCGCGATGTAGCCGAGCGCCGTCCCCGCGGCGTTCAGCAACAGGTCGTCGACCGCCGTCGTTCGTCCGGGGACGAGCAGCTGCGCCGTCTCGACGGCGGCCGACAGGGCAGCCCCGCCGAGCACTGCGCCGCGCAGCGAGACGCCCGCTGCCGCCAGTGCCGCCCCGAGCGGTGCGAACAGCATCAGGTTCCCGATCACCCCGACGACGAGGCCGCCGTCCTTGGGCTGCCGGAGCGCGTCCAGGATCTCGGCGAGCGGGACGAGCTGGCGCTCGTTCGCGCCCGGCTCGGGCGTGAGCGTGACGATCAGGATCGCGGCCGTCGCAGCCAGCGCGGCCGTCCGCGGCCGCCGGCCGCGCAGCGTCGCGTCGGCCGTTAGGACCGTCGCGGCACCGGCGGCGAACGCGAACAGGATGAGGCGCATCCACCTCGCGTTCCCGCGCGGCGCATTCCCACGCGGCCGCGGGGCTCAGCGCCTGTGCGACCTGCGGCGTGCGTGCGGAGCGGCCCGCTTGACCGTCGCGAACCTCGTCGTCGACGTCCGCGTCGTCACCTGGAACCGGATGCTCGTCGACGCGGCGCCTCCGGCCGCGTCGACGACCGTCGCGGTCAGCGTGTGCCATCCCCTCGTCGTGGTGAGCGTGCAGCCGTACGGCGCGCTCGAGTCGACGCACGTCGCGCCGCCGGCGACGCTGAACGAGACGCGCGACACCCCGGCGGCCGACGACGCGGTCGCGGCCGCCGCGAACGTCGCCGCGGCGTGGCCGCCGTCCGTCGGAGCGGTGATCGCCACCGTCGGGCGCGGCAGCGCGCAGGTCGTCGTCGCCGCCGTCACGGAGGCGGGCGCCGAGCGGTTGCCGGCGGCGTCGTACGCAACGACCGTGAGGGAGTACGTCGTCCCGCACGACAGCCCGCCCACGGCGTACGTCGTGGAGGCGGTCGTGCCGGCGGCCGCCGACGAGACGGCGACGGCATACCCCGCGACGCCGACGTCGTCGGACGCGGGCTGCCACGAGAGCGTGAGCCCGGTCGACGTGACCGCCGACGCCGACAGGCCCGTCGGCGGGGTCGGCGGCGCCGTGTCGGCGGCGGCGACGGCCGACGCCAGCTCCACGGCACCCTGGTCGGGGGCGACGCCGCAGTAGTCGAGCGGCACGCCGCGGCAGCTCCCCGTGTAGGGGAGGCGCGCCGCCGCGCTCCCGTGGTCGACGAGCGCCGACCCGGCGAGGGGCGCGAGCGACGGCGGCGCTGCGACCTGCGGCGCGGCGTACGAGTCGCCTGCGCCTGCGGGGCGGTTCGCGGCGACGCCGGACCAGTCGTTGTGGTGCTCTGAGCAGGTGGCGCAGCCCCGGTATCCGCTTCCGATCGATCCGAAGAAGACGTTGTTCGCGACCTCCGCCGAGGCTCCCGTCATCTCGGACAGGTTCACGCCCTCGCCGCCGTTCGTGACGAGCGCGGTGTTGGAGTCGAAGACGGCATCGATCCCCGAAGCCGCGCCGGCGTCCGTCGTGCCGTTGTAGTAGAAGACGTACCCGCTCACGTTCCACATTCGGTTCTCGTACACGTAGATCGTCCCGCTGTTCTGCTGGTGGTCGTAGTTGAAGAAGCCCACCGCGTACGGGGTGTCGTGGATCGAGTTCCCGTAGGCGCGGATGCCGTGGGCTCTCAGCGAAAGGGACTGGCCGTAGCGATTCGCCGACAGGTCGTTGTCGCGGATCGTCATGTCCGCGCCCTTGGCGTAGACCCCGTGCGTCGCGTAGCCGAGAGCGGGCTCGTTCCAGCCGGTGTCGGTGATCGTGTTCGAGGCGACGAGCATCCCCGGCGACCAGTCGACGATCCCCGAGTCGCCGGTATGGCTGATCGTGTTGCCGACGATCTTCCAGCCGGAGTCCTGGGGTTGCGCGTAGACGCCGGTCGCGCTCGTGTCGTGGATGATCGAGTTGCTGACGGTGATGTTCGCCACGCCGCTTCCGGACGCGGCGCTCGCGACGACACCCGCCGACGGGGACGTGAGGTCGAGCCCGTCGAGGACGAGGTCGTGGTCGCCCCCCTGGAACCAGACGCCGAGGGCGAGTTGCGCCTTGCCGACGCCGTAGCTGCCGAACGTGATCGGTGCGAACGCCGTTCCGGAGCACGCCGGCATCAGGGTCGCGTCGTTGAAGACCGCTCCCCCCTGGAAGAGGACGGTGTCGCCGGGCGCGGGGCACGCCCGGTTGACGCGGCCGACGGTGCGCCACGGTGCGGTCACGGCGGTTCCCGACGCCGTGTCGGATCCCGCCGGCGAGACGTAATAGGTCGTGCCTGCGCTCGCGGCACCGGGCCGGGCGACCGCCAGCGCGACGAGGGCGAGAACGAGCGCCGAGCAGGCGCGGCGGGCGGATGCGGCGGGCAAGAGAGCTCCTTGGGCGGCGTCGAGCGGACGGCGGGACGCTGTTCGTCTCGGCGCCGCGACCGGAGCCCTGCATCCCTCGAAGTGTGATTCGCACGTCCGGCGAGGGTGAGCCCGTCTCCCCCGACGTTTTCGCGCGCCGCGGCCGGGCATCGTGGAGACGTGCGGCTGGCGTTGGCGTACCACTCGATCTCGCCGACGTGGTCGCACGATCTCGCCGTGTCCCCGCGACGATTCCGCGCCCAGATGCACCTGCTGAGGTCCCGGGGGTTCGCCGGGGTCCGCCTCTCCGACCTCGGCGCGCCCGGCCCGCGGCATCGCGTCTCCGTCACCTTCGACGACGGCTTTCGGACCGTCGTCGAGTACGCGAAGCCGGTCCTCGACGAGCTCGAATGGCCCGCCACCGTGTTCCTCGTGACGGACGCGGCGGACACGGCCGCCCCGATCACGTGGATCGCCCCAGCGGCCGACGAGAGCGACCGTCGTTCCGTGTCATGGGACGACGCCCGCCGGCTCGCCGAGGCCGGGTGGGAGGTCGGAAGCCACAGCTGCACGCACCGGCTCCTGTCCTCGCTCGCCGACGAAGAGCTCGCCGCCGAGCTCCGTCGCTCGCGCGAGGCGGTCGCCTCGCACGTCGGCACGTGCACCGCCATCTCCTATCCGTGGGGAGAGGTCGACTCGCGGGTCGTCGCCGCCGCGCGCTCGGCGGGGTACACGGCCGGGTCGGGGCTCGCCGGCCGGTTCACCTCGGACGACCCGCTGCGGATCCCGCGGTTCGCGATCGGCCGCTCCGATCGCGTGCTTCGCTTCGCCCTGAAGACGTCGAGACCCGTGGGCGCGTTCCGCGCGTCACCCGGCTGGATCGTCGTCGATCGCGTCCGGCGCCACGGCCGGCCGCTCGGGGTCTGAGGTGGGAAAGCGGAAGAGCACGGCGCACGGCGTGACCGGTCTCGTCGAACGCGGCCGCCGGGGCCTTCGCCGCTACGGCCCCGTGGGCGCGGCGCGCCGCTCGCTCGGGATCGCGCGCGAGGCGGTGTACGCACGGAGCGAGCACGTCTGGTACGAGCTCGTCCTGGACGACGACCGACCGCGGCCGGTGCTGGACGGTGCCCTGACGCTCCTTCGGGCCGACCGCTCGCAGCTCCCGCTCCTCGACGAGCTGTGGGCGATCGATCGGGCCGAGGCCGAGCGGCGGCTCGCGAACGAGGGAACGCTGTGGCTCGCGGTCGAGGGGGTCGTCCCGGCCTTCTCGTGCTGGACGTTCCGGAAGCGGACGCCCGTGCGCGCAGCCCCGGGCGGCTCCCTCGGGCTGCCGCCGGACACGGTCTGCCTCGAGGAGTCGATGACGGCGGCGGGGTTCCGCGGCCGCGGCGTCGCGCCGGCCGTGTGGGCGGCGATCGCAGATCGGCTCCAGGGCTCCGCCCGGCGGATGGTCACGACGGTCGAGCGGGAGAACACCGCTTCCCGGCGGGCCGTGGAGAAGGCCGGCTTTCGCGAGATCGCGCGCATGACCGCGGTGAAGATCGGGCCTCGCTACTCCGTCGCCGCCGCGCACGACACCGACGCGACCGCCTTTCTCGCAGCCGTCGAACGTCGGGCGACGGGTTGACGTCCGTCGGGAGCGGGTAGGTCGGCAGGGCGCGGGCGGTGGACGGTGCGCTCGGACCGGCGGAGACGGGAGGCGGATTGGACGACCAACGGATAGCGACGATCCTCTGGCGCGGGAGGTGGATCCTCCTCGCGTGCGTGGCCGTGGGCGTCGCGCTCGCGCTCGCGCTGACCGCGTCGACCGCGAAGACGTATCAGGCGCTTGCGACGATCGAGGTCGTCGCCGGCGGGTCGCCCGCGTCGAACGCCACGCCGAACGACCTGCAGCTCGCGGCGCAGGGACAGGCGCAGACCGACGCAACCCTGATCGGCACGATGAGCTTCCTCGACGCCATTCGCCGCCAGGTCGCCGGCGGGCGGCTGACCTCGGGCGAGCTCGCCGCGCGGACCTCGGCCAAGGCGGTCACGAACACGTCGCTCGTGCAGGTCACGGCGACCGGTCCCTCTCCGGAGGCGGCGAGGCGCGTCGCCGACGGCGTCTCGACGGCGTTCGTCCGCTACGTCGGCCGTCAGGCGGCGACGGCGTCGCGGGCACAGCAGTCGCAGATCCAGAAGCAGCTCTCGCTGCTCTCCAAGCGAATTCGCGTTCTCGCGAGGAATCCGACGACGAACGCCGAGGACCTCACCTCGCTCCGGAGCGCGCGCGCGTCCCTGCAGACGCAGCTCGCCGGCATCGTCGCGAGCGGGATCGCCGAAGGGGGCAGCGTCCGGCTGACCGCGCCCGCGTCCGCGTCGTCCGCGCCGATCCGGCCGCGGCCGCTCCTCAATCTCCTCGCGGGCCTCGTCCTCGGGCTGCTGATCGGGATCGGGCTCGCGTGGGCGCGGGCGAGGCTCGACCGCGGCCTGCGCAGCGTCGCGGAGGCGGAGCAGCTCCTGGACGTCCCGGTGCTCGCGACCGTGCCGCTTCGCCGCGACTACAGCGACGACGATCCGGTGCTTGCCGAGGCGTTCGACGTCCTGCGGACGAACCTCGCGTTCGTGGGCCACGGGCGCCCGCTCAGGGTCGTGCTGTTCACGAGCTTCAACCCGCAGGAAGGGAAGTCCTCCACCGTCGCAGGCCTCGCCCAGGCGGCGGCGCGGGCGGAGACGAGCGTCGTCGTCGTCGACGCGGACACGCGCAAGGGCTCGATCTCGGCCCGCTTCGGCCACGGCGACGGCGACGGGCTGACGAGCGTCGTGATCGGCGCAGCGGATCTGGACGACGTGCTCGTCGAGATCTCGCCCGGCGTCACGTTGCTCCCTTGCGGCCCGACCCCTCCGAATCCCGCGAGCCTCCTGGCCGCCGATTCGATGCAGCACGTGCTCGAGGATCTCCGGAGCCGCTTCCCGCTCGTCCTCGTCGACGCGCCCCCGGTCGCCCATCTCGCGGACGCGGCGCTCGTCGCGGCGTCGTGCGACGGGGTCGTCCTCCTCGGCCGGGTCGGCGTCACCGACCGCACCGATCTCGCCGACGCAGCTGCAGGCTTGCGCCACATCCCGACGCCGGTCGTCGGGATGGTGATCCTCGAGAAGGTCAACGTCGACGACAGCTACTACCCGTCGCGCCCGCCCGCCCGCCTCGACGAGGCGCCGTCCGAGCGCGAGCCCGCCGCCGCCCGTTGACCGCGCGCGCACGCCTCGCCCTCGCCGCCGGGGCGGTCGGCCTGCCGGTCGCCTTCGCTCCGCTTCTCCTCCGGCCGCAGCTCGTGTTCGTGCTGGCGATCGCCGTCGCAGCGGTCGCGCTCGCCGCGCGCAGCGTCGTCTATCCGATCGCGCTCGCCGGGCTGCCGGCCGTGCTCGTCGCGCTCGCCGGTTCCAACCCGCTCCCTCCGGGCGGCATCGCGCTCCTGACCGCGGGGTGGACGGCCGTCGGCCTCGCGATCCTCGTCGTGCGCGCCGACGACGAGCTGCCGTTCCGCGTGCTCGCCACACCGGCGGTCGCAGCGACGGCCGCGCTCGCCGTGTGGCTGTTCGTTCGCCTGGGGTCGTCGCTCGACGCGTCATACGGCTCCCGCAAGCTGCAGCTCTTCATCGCCCTCGACGTCGTGGCGCTCGTCGCAGGGATCGTCGTCGGCCGCGTGCGCGACCGCGTGGACCTGTGGGCGATCGTGGCGCTCCTCGTCTCGGCGGCCGGCGCGTTCGCGCTCGTTCGCGGGGTCGTCGGCGGGCACGCGACCGTGGGCGTCGGCGGGCGCCTGGCGCTGACGGGCTCCGACAGCCCGATCGGCCTCTCGCGCGACGCGGCGCGCGGCCTGATCCTCGCCGTGTACCTGCTCATGGCGGGGAGCGGACCGACGCGGCGACTGCTCGCGATCGCCGCGATCCCGCTGCTCACGATCGCCTTCGTCAGCGGCGGCTCGCGTGGGCCGCTGCTCGGCCTGCTCGCCGGACTCGCGGCCTTTCTCGCGTACGCGCTCCGCGACCCGCGGGCCCGCCGTCGCGTCCTGCTCGTCTTCGTCGCCGCCGTCGTGTCGGTGCCGGTCGTGGGGCAGCTCGCACCGGGACAGGACGTCGGCCGCACGTTCTCGATCCTGACGGGGTCGGAAGGCGGCCTGTCGTCGAACGGCCGCAGCCAACTCTGGTCGGCCGCGTGGAACGCGTTCTCCTCGCATCCGCTCCTCGGCATCGGAACCGGCAGCTTCCACGCGCTCGGCGGCGTCGAGCTCTACCCCCACAACCTCCTCCTCGAGGCCGCGGCGGAATGGGGGATCGTGGGTCTCGCGCTCGTCGCGATCACCGTCGCGGCGGCGGGCAAGACCCTGTCGCGCGCGCTCCGCGCCGCCGCGCCGTCCGAACAGCCGCAGGCCGCGCTCGTCCTCGGGTTGTTCGCGGCGGCCGTCGTGAACAGCATGTTCTCCGGCGACGTCACCGACAACGCCGCCGTCTGGTTCGCAGGCGGGCTCGCCGTCGGCATCGCGCGCCGCGTCGACGCCCTGCCGTTGCGCCTTCGCGCGGCTCCGACGCGTCCAGCGCGACAGGCCTGGACTTCGCGGCAGCCGCTCCGCGACGCGCCGTCGCCGCCGGCACCGGCGATCATCCGGCCGGCAGACGGCGAGCGCGTCGCGGGGCTCGTCGGCGTCGAGGTCGCGGTGCCGCCGCTCCCCGCGGGGCTCGAGCGGGTGCGGCTCCAGTGGCAGCGCGAGGGCAGGTGGGCGGCGGTCGCGGAGGCCGACGAGCGCGTCTTCGACGTCGTCGCGGGGGGCGACGTGGTCGCCGCGGTCCGGGGCGAATGGCTCGCCGAGGCGATCGCGGCCGGTGTCGCGGGCTCGGCCGTGCGGTCGCGGCGCCGCCCCTGGACCGCGGCGCGGAGCGTCGTCTCCTGGGACACGTCGCCGTTCGTCCCCGGGCCTGCGGTGATCCGCGCAGTCTGCGTCGACGCGGCAGGAGGACGGCACCCCACTCCGGCGGTGCGGATCCGGCTCTCCGGCCCGGGCGTCGAGCCTCCCGGCGAGGCCGATCCGTCGCTCGCGCTGCGGCGCGCCTTCGGCAGCGCCGCCGAGCTCGCCGAACGGGAGCGCGAGGTGCGACGCGCGCACGAGGCGTTGCGGCGTCTCCGCGCCGAGCTCGAGGCGCGACGGCGACCATGAGCGTCGCCCACGAGACGATCCGGGACGCAGCGGCGTTCGCCGCGCTGCCGCCGGACGAGTGGGACGCGCTCGTGCTCGCGCAGCGCCGGCCGAGCCCCTTCATGCTCCATGCGTGGCTCGCTGCCTGGCTCGACGTCTACGGCGCGACCGGCGATGTCCGCGTGCACGTCGCGCGCCGCGACGGGCGGCTCGTCGGGGCGTTGCCGCTGATCGTCCAACGACGGCTCGGCCTGCGCGTGGCGACCTTCCTCGGCGGCACGCAATCGGCGCTCGCCGACCTTCTCGTCGACCCCGCCGAGCCCGCCGACACCGCGCGAGCGATCGTCGGGCGCGCGCAGGAGTCCGGCCACGACTTCGCAGACCTCTTCGGCATCCCGGGCGACTCGGTCCTCGCCGCGGCTGCGCCGGCCGGGAGCCTTCGCCTCGTGCAGCGGGTCGAGGCCCCGACGCTCGACCTGCGCGCGGGGTGGGACGCCGTCTACGCCGAGAAGACGTCGTCGAAGAAGCGCAACCTGCACCGTCGCCGCCGCCGCCAGCTCGCCGAGCAGGGGAGCCGTCTCGACGTGAGCGTCGCACGGACGCGCGACGAGCTCGCGGTCGCCCTCGAGGATGCGTTCCGGCTGCACGAGCTTCGCTGGGTCGGCCGTCCGGACGGCTCCCGGTTCGCGACGCCCGCGGGCAAGCGATTCCACCGTCGTGCGATCGAGGCCCTCGCACCGTCGGGCATCCCCCGGATCATCACGCTCTCCCTCGACGGACGCGCGATCGCGTTCCACTACTACTTCCTGCTCGATCGGTGCATGCACGTTCACCGGCTCGCGTTCGACCCCGCCTTCGCGCGCTACTCGCCCGGGCTCGTGAACACGCTCGACGCGATCGAGGCGGCGGCCGAGGAGGGCGCCGTGCGCGTCGAGTACCTCGGCGGCGACGAGCGGTACAAGCTCGAGCTCTCGGACGAGCTCGCACCGCTGAACCAGGGGCTCGGGCTCGCGCGCACCGGGCGTGGCTCCGTCGCCGTCGCGGCACGTCTCGCCGCGATCGCGGCGAGACGCCGGCTCAAGCGGTCGGCGTTCCTGAGGAAGGCCTACTTCGACGGGCTCGCTCCCGTGCGACGGCGCCTTCAGGCGCGACCGTCGACGACGTCGAGATAGACGTCGAGGTAGTGCTGGAGCATCGCCTGCGGCGAGCAGTCCGCCGCGACGAACACGCGCGCGTTCGCCGCGAGACGGCTCGCGAGCGCGCGGTCGTCGAGGACGCTCTCGATCGCCGCCGCGAGCGCGGCGGCGTCGCCGTGGCGGACGAGCAGCCCCGTCTCGCCGTCGCGGACGGCGTCGCCGACGCCGCCGACCGCCGTCGTGACCACCGGGACCGAGGCGGCCATCGCCTCGAGCAGCGCGATCGGCAGGCCCTCGCTCGACGACGACAGGACGAAGGCGTCGGCGGCGGCCGTGATCGTGGCTGCGTCGCGTCGCTCGCCCGTGATCGTCACGACCGCGTCGAGCGCGAGCGCGCGGGTGCGGGCGCGCAGGTCTGCCTCGAGCGGCCCGACGCCGACGATCGCGACGCGAAGGCGTGGCCGGCGCGGGGCGAGCAGCGCGACGGCGTCGAGCAGGAGCGCGTGATCCTTCTCCGGGACGTAGCGTCCCACGGTGACGACGAGCTCCCCGTCGCCTGCGAGCTCGGAGCGCACGGCGGCGGTCGCAGAGGCGTCGACGTCGGACGGCTCGACGGCGTTGAAGATCGTGCGCGCGTGCGCCGGATCGAGCCCTGCCGCGACGAGCGCGCGCGTCGACGCGGGCCCGACGCCGACGACGACGTCCGACGCGCGCGACAGCGCGCGCACTGCGCGGCCGACGCGGTGCGGAGTGACGCCGTGATACGTGGTGACGATCGCGATGCGGCCGCGACCCGCCAGCCGCCGGGCCGAGGTGGCCACGATCCCGGCCGTCGGATTGTGCGCGTGGACGACGTGCGGTGCGAAGCTGCGCAGCGTGCGCGCAACGGTCGTCGTCGCGCGCAGCATGTCGACGGGCCGTGACGTCTTCGGCCGCGCGATCCCGACGATCTCGATCCCGGCGGACCGAAGCACCGGCTCGAACGGGTCGCCGCCGTGCGTGCACATCGCAACCGCGCCCACGCGCCCCGAGAGATCGAGGGTGAGCCGCGTCGCGACGTGCTCGAGACCCCCCGTGTACAGCACCGGCACGAGTTGGAGCACGCGCAAAGTGCTCGCAGACGTCTCGGCGGTCGCCACGAATGCGTCGTACCCCGGCGCCGCGGATACAACCCGGCGGTGCGGATCGCATACGTATGCCTGTGGGATCTCGCCGCCCAGGACGGCGTCGCGGGGAAGATCCTGATGCAGGCGCGCCTCTGGCGTGAGCTCGGCCACGACGTCGTCGTCTTCTGGATGACGCCGCGGCCGGGGGACGTCGAGGGGGTGCAGCCCTTCGTCTTCGGGTCCGTCCGCCAGCGGCTGTCCGCCTCGGTGGGCGCGGCGCGCGCGGCGCGCGCGTTCCGTCCCGACGTCGTGTATCTCCGTTACGACGTCCATCTGCCGCCGATCTGGGCGCTCGTCCGAGCCGAGCCCACGGTCGTCGAGGTGAACTCGGACACCGGCGACGCGATGCGGAACGTCTGGAAGAACGACGTCGTGCGCCGGTACAACCGCGTCAATCGCGCGCTGCTCGTCGGAGCGGCGCGCGGAGTGGTCGCAGTCTCCCGCGAGCTCGCCGGCTCGTCCGGGCGTCCGGCGGTCGTCGTGTCGAACGGCATCGACCTCTCGGCGATCGAGCCGCTGCCCGCGCCGTCGAACGAACGGCCGCGGGCGCTGTTCCTCGGCTCGCCGCGGCAGCCGTGGCACGGCGTCGACAAGCTCCTTCGCCTGGCCGCCGACATGCCGGAGGTGGACGTCGACGTCGTCGGATACGCCCACGGCGACCGGGCGCTCGCCGGCGTCGTGCCTCCGGCGAACGTCGTCCTGCACGGATACCTCCCGCACGACCGGTACCTGCCGATCGCGCGACGTGCCGACTTCGCCCTCGGGTCGCTCGCGCTCCACCGCGCCGGCCTGGACGAGGGCGCGCCGCTCAAGGTCCGCGAGTACGTCGCGCTCGGCCTGCCGGTGATCCTCGCGTACGCCGACTCGGACCTCGCGGGGGTCGAGGCGCCGTGGCTCTTGCGACTCCCCAACTCGGAAGACAACCTCGCCGCGGGCCGCGACGCGGTGCGGGCCTTCGCGTTCGCGGCCCGAGGGCGGCGGGTGCCACGGTCCGCCGTGGCGCCCCTCGTGGACGCACGCGAGAAGGAACGCCGTCGCCTCTCGTTCATGGACGACGTGCGATGACGGCGAGCGCGCGGTACCGCGCGATCCGCGCATACCAGCGTCTGCGCTTCCTCCGTGCCCGGCTGCTCGGACGGCGCCGTGCATGGCACGGCGTGAGGATCCTCGGCTACCACAGCATCTCGGAGGGCGGGACGTCGCTCTGCGTGACTCCGCGTGCGTTCCGCGCGCAGATGGAAGCGGTCGCCGCCGGCGACCTGACACCCGTACGGCTGTCCGACGCGCTCGACCTCCTCGCGGCGGGGCCCGTCGAGGATCGGCTGGTCGCGATCACGTTCGACGACGGGTACCTCGACAACGTCGAGCATGCAGAGCCCGTGCTCGCAGAGCTGGGGCTGCCGGCGACGGTGTTCCTGCCCACACGGATCGTCGACGGATCCGTCGGCTACCACTGGTTCCCCGAGAGCCCGCCGGCGCTGAGCTGGTCCGACGTCGCCGCGGCGGCGACGCGCGGGACACTCGACTTCCAATCGCACACGAGGTCCCACCCCTGGCTTCCCGAGCTGAGCGACGAGGCGGCCGGCGAGGAGATCGCTGCGTCGAGGAGCGACCTGGAGGCGCGCCTCGGCACCGTCGTCACGGCGCTCGCCTACCCCGGAGGGCTGTACGGATCGCGCGAGGAGCGTCTCGTCGCCGAGGCCGGCTACCGCGCGGGCGTGTCGACGACGCCCGGGGTCAACTCCGGCGGCGAGACGACGTTGAGGCGGACGCTCGTGTACCGCGAGGACGGAGGCGACGTGTTCGCGGCGAAGCTCGCCGGGCTCCTCGACCGCCCGGGGATCGGACGGCGGATCGGCTACAGGCGGCTGGGCACGTTCGCGCGCGGTCGACCGAGCGCTTCTGACCAGAGGTCGTCGGCGAGGCGCGCGCGCTCGACGAACGACGACGACCAGCGATTCAGCCGGTAGCGGCCGACCCGCAGCGTCCCGGTCGGGAGGTAGCCCACCCGCGAGAACGCACGGAGCGACGCCGTGTTGTCGGCGTCGATCACGGCCAGGGCGCGGCGGATGCCGAGGCGGCCGAGACGCGCGACGGTCGCGGAGAGCAGGGCCGGCGTGACGCCGCGGCCTCGCCAGCTCGGCCAGCAGTACACGCCCTCGGTCAACGCCTCGTCGACCGCGATCGGCGGGTAGATACCAGGCGCGTACAGCTCCAGACGATCGCGCGTCGCCGCGTCGTGGACGAACAGCGACGCAGCGATCGCGCCGTCTCCCGCGACGGCGACGTGCGCGTCTCCCGGGTCCGACGTGCGCATGTGCTCCAGCCCGCGCAGGTAGAGGTAGTCGGCTCCTTCGGCGACTGCCAGCGAGGCCCCGATCTCGACGAGCTCGGCACTCGGGCGGACGGCGACCGAGAGGCCGTCGACGAGTGGAACGTGCTCCGCGGCTCCGGTGTCGACGGCGACGACGAGCGCCGGCCGGGTCGACCAGACGCGGCCGGCGAGCTTCCGCGGCGCGGCGCGCGCGACGGCGGTCGCCCTCACCCGAGCCTCTCGCGGAGTCGCTGCGCCGTGAACCGCGTCCCGAGAACGAACCGCGAGATCGGCCCGAACCGTCCCTCGGCCGGGTAGCCGACGAAGAACAGCCCCGGCACTGCGGACTCGAACGACCGGTCGAGCTTCGGGTACCCGTCTTCCAGCACGATCCTCCTGCGGATCGACTCGTCGAGGAACGCCAGCCGCCCGGCGTCGAACCGGTACCCCGTCGCGAGCATCACCGAGTCGACGACGCGCGCGCTTCCGTCGTCGAGCATCAGCTGCAAGCCGCCGTTCGACCGCGCGACCGCGGCGACCTGCCGCCCCTCCGTGAGCTTCACGTTGCCCTCGACGAGCTCGCGCACCCAGGGCGAGCCGCCCGGGCGGAGGAGGCGTCGCGTCAGCCGGCGCCGGTGCGTCACGGGCAGGGCCGCGAACAGGTCGGGGTGGAGGACGAGCCGGTTGATGGGCGGCGGGCCGTACCCGATCGCGGGGTACGCGAGCCGGTAGATCCGGGCGCCGAGCGCACCGCGCCGGTGGTGCGGCTCGCGATCCGCGAACCAGCGGACACCGGAGCGGGCGATCACCTCGACGTCGGCGCCTGCCGCTGCGGCGAGGCCGGCCGTCTCCAGGCCCGCCTGCCCCGCCCCGACGACGACCATGCGCTTCCCGGCGACGTCGTGGAACGCGCGCTGACTCTCGATCGCGAAGCGGACCCGGCGACCGAGGTGCGGTCTGAACGCCTCCGGAGCCGACGGGAACGGCGTGACCCCCACCGCGACGACGACCGCGTCGGCCGTGAGCCGCTGTCCGCCGGCGGTCGTCACGGAGAAGCGGTCCGCCTCGCGGACGACCGTGGTCACCTCGGACTCGTCGTGGTCTCCGACGTACCGCTCGCGGAACCAGTCGGCGTAGGCAAGGAACAGGGAGAGCGGGAGCGGCTCCGTCCTCTCGACCTTCGCCGCCGCCGCCCACTCGTCGATCGAACCCGCGCCCTCCGGGCCTCGGAGCGACGTCTCGTCCCACGCCGAGCGGAGGAGCATGTCCGCCGGCATGTGCGTGCGCCACGTCTGCATCGGACTGCCGAAGACCTTGACCCGGCGGTCGGGCAGCGACGCGGCGATCGACAGGCCGAACGGTCCGGCGCCGACGACGCAGACGTCGAGATCGCTCATGCCGCGGGATCGACGGTCGGAGGCGTCGCGCGCGCGCGACGGACGAGTCCCAGGGCGAGCTCGCGGTACAGCGAGAGGTCCGAGCGCGCCGGCAGCAGCGCTCGAACCGGTACGTCGACGACCCGCGCGAGCGTGATGAGCGACGCGACGCCGAGGACCGTGTACGCGCACACGGACGCGACCGCCGCCCCGAGCACCCCGAACGGCGGGATGAGCAGCAGGTCGAGAAGGACGGTGACGGTCACCGCCGCACCCGCGAGCGCGGATGCGGTACCCGGCCGCCCGCGGCCGCGGAGGTCGTTGGTGACGACCGTGCCGGTGCCGAGGAACCACATCCCGGGGAGCAGCACGAGCATCGGGACGATCGCGGGATGGTAATCGGCGCCGTACGCCCACCAGACGACGGCCGTTCCGAAGACCGCGTCGAGGACGATCGCCACCACCGTCAGCGTCCCGTGATGGCGGAGCGACCGGAGCGTCAGGTCGGTCGCGTCGCCTTTCTCGTCCGCTGCGGTCACGAGCGGGAGGACGCTGAGCCCGAAGCCGCTCGACAGCATCGTCACGAGCTCGGCCATGATCTGCGCGATCACGTAGTACCCCACGTCGCGCAGCGGCCGGAAGAACTGGAGGACGAGGACGTCGAGCCGGTAGTTGAGCGTCGTGAAGATCGCGCCGACCTGAACGCGCGCTCCGTACGCGAGCATGCGGCGGAGCAGCGTGACGTCGACCGTCGGCCGTCCTCCTTCCGCGCCGACCGGACGAAGCGCGAGCCCGATGGTCGTGAGAGATCCCACCGCGAGCGCGATCAGGCCTCCCGTCACTCCGAGCCCGGCGACGGCGACGAGCAGGAGGACGGCGGCGAGGCCTGCCGCCTTCGACACGACGACGATCGCGTTGTAGAGACCGAACCGCTTCTGGCCGAGGACCTGATTCTGGGTCGTGTAGTCGAGGAACGTCACGGGCACGATCGCGGCCGCGACGACCCACGCCGTCGCCTGCGCGCCGTGCGAGAGCGCCGCGGCGAGCGCGTCCCGCGCGACCCACGCGAGGGGAACGAGGACGACCGCCATCAGCGCCGCCCATGCGAGGGTCGTCCCGAGGATCGCACCGGTACGCCGATCCGAGCGGCTGCCGTAGTAGGCGACGGCGAACGGCAGGCTGACGCCGGCGAGGACGACGACCACGGAGACGCTCGACTGCAGGAGCGCGAGCAGCCCGCGGTCGCTCGGTCCCAGGAGCCGTGCCAGCACGATCGAGGCGACGAAGCCGACGAGAAGCGCCCCGGCCTGGCCGAGGATATTGAACGTGACTGAGCGGGCAAGCATGGGGTGGTGGGCAGTAGGAAGACGACGGGCGAGAGCGCACGGCGGGGCGACCTCACGGTCGCCCCGCGGGTCATGTACCCGGCGAAGGCCGTCCTGACGCGCTGCCGCTCGCTCGTCTGGCACGCACGCACGCGAGAAGCGCAGCGCGGGCACGGGATCCGGATCCTCTTCTACCACCGTGTCTCCGACGCCGCGGACGAGCTCGCCGTCTCGTCCCGGCGGTTCCGCGCGCAGATGGAATGGCTGGCGCGCGATCGCTGGGAGGTGCTCGACGTCGAAGCAGTCGCGTCGCGGCTCGCGTGCGGCGACGACGCCGGCCGCGTGGTCGGGCTCTCGTTCGACGACGCGTACGCCGACGTGGGTGAGAACGCCGAGCCCATCCTGGCCCGGCTCGGATTCCGTGCCACCGTTTTCGTCGCGACGGGGGTCACGGACGGCAGCGCGCGCTTCGCATGGTACGACGAGCAGCCGCCCGTGCTGACGTGGCACGACATCCAGCGACTGGACGCGGCCGGGACCCTGTCGTTCGAGCCGCACACGATCACGCACCCGAACCTCACTTCGCTCGGCGAGGAGGAGGCGCGCACGGAGATCGTCGGCTCGAAGCGGGAGCTGGAGCGGCGGCTCGGCCGCCCTGCCGGCGTCTTCTGCTACCCGGCCGGTCTCGCCGGGGAGCGCGAGCGGCGACTCGTGGTGGACGCCGGTTTCGCCGCCGCAGTGTCGTGCGAGCCGGGAACCAACGTGGCGGGAGGCGATCCCTACTTCCTGCGGCGGATCCAGGTCGATCACCGCGACGCGCTGGTCGACTTCCGCGCGAAGGTGTGCGGCGGGCACGACGAGCCGCTGCCACTGCGGCGGGCGTGGCGGCGGGCGCGTTACGGGGCGCGCTCGATCAGCCGCGCGTAGAGCTCGAGGTGGCGCCGCAGCGCCTCGTCGAGCGAGAACTGGTCGACGACGCGCCGACGCGCCGCCGCGCCGAGCGCGGCCCGGCGCTCCGGGGACGCCAACAGTGATTCGAGTGCGGCGGTGAGCGCGTCGACGTCCTCGGGGGGAACGAGGATCCCGGCGTCCGCGACGAGCTCCGGCAGCCCGCCCACGCACGAGGCGACGATCGGCAGCCCAGCGGCCATGGCCTCGAGCACGGACATCGGCAGCCCTTCCGAGGTCGACGACAGCACGAACACGTCCGCCTGGGCCAGGAGCTCCGGCACGTCGCGCCGGTCGCCGAGGAACTCGACGGCGCCGGCCGCAGCCTCCTCGACGAGCGTCCGGTCGGGACCGTCGCCGACGACGACGGCGCGAAAGGTGCCGCGCTCGAGCCGCGCGAGCGCCCGTGCGAGGGTCACGAACGCCTTCGGCTGCTTGAGGCGGCCGACGCTGATCACGACGGGCGGGTCGCCGTCGAGCCGGGCGAGCGGAACCGCGGTGGCGTCGACGCCGTTCCGGATCACGACCGTCCTCGCCTGCGAGCACGTGCGGGCGCGGATGCCGGCGGCGAGCTCCGTACGGGACACGCAGATCGTGACCGTGGTGAACCGGTTCATCAGCCGGTCCGCCCACAGGTAGACCCACGACTGCACGCCGACCGTCGCCTTGAAGGCCCACCCGTGAACCGTGAACACGACCACGGGCACCCGCGCGATCGCCGCCGCGAGGCGGCCGAGGACGCCGGCCTTCGACGAGTTGACGTGCACGACGACCGGCCGGACGCGCCGGATCAGCGCCACCAGCTCGAGCAGGCCGACGAGGTCGCGCGGCCCGATCGCGCGGCGGACGTGGCGCAACGGCACGTACGTCGCGCCCGCCTCGCGAGCTGCGGCCACGAGCGGCCCGTCGCCGTACGCCGCGACGGTGACGTCGTACTCGCGGGCGAGCGCGCCGACGAGCGTCGCGACGTACGTCTGCGCGCCGCCGGTCTCGGCGAGCGTGACGAGGATCAACACCCGCCGCCGCAGGCCGGCCACGGCGCGAGGTTAGCGCCGGGTCGGCGCGGACGTGCGCGTTCCCGTCTCGACGGCGCCGAGATCCGGGTGGGCGCCGCAGAAGCTGCGCGGGCCGGTGCCGCAGTCGTCGCGGTAGGCGAGCCCGGAGACCTGCGCCGTGCCCGCGTCGATCGCCGGCGAGCCGGGTGCGGGCGCGAGCGACGGCGCCGCTGCGAGCCGCGGCGCGGCGCGGCGGTCTCCCGCTCCCTGCGGCACGTTCGCCGCCGGGCCGCTCCAGAGGTTGTGCTCCTCGAGCGCCGTCGACGAGCCGCGGAAGGCGCTGTCGTACGTCCCGGTGAAGATGTTGTTGGCGACGACGACGCGGGCGGACGTGGCGTCGGAGACGTTGACGGCCTCACTCGCGCCCGAGAACGAGAAGGTGTTGGAGGCGATCACGAACGACACGGACGGAGACTGTCCGCTCGGTGCCGCCTGGCCCGAGTAGTAGAAGCCCCAACCGGAGATGTTCCAGAGCCGGTTCGCGTACACGAGCGACGTCCCCTGCGGTGGACGCGCGTCGTCGTAGTCGAAGAAGCCGATCGCATAGGCCGTGTCGTGGATGCGGTTCGCGAAGACGCGCGCTCCGTGGAAGCGGATGGAGACGGCTTGGCCGCCGTCGTCGCGCGAGATGTCGTTCCAGGCGATCGTCTGGTCCGGCCCCTTCGAGTAGATCGAGTGCCGCGCGTACGGGATCGAGGTGTCGAACCCCGTGTCCCGGATCCGGTTGCGAACCACACGATGCCCGGCGCCGCGGAGGATGATGCCGCTGTCGCCCGTGTGCGAGATCGTCGACCGCACGATCGTCCAGCGCGCGTCGCTCGCGGCCGGTGCGAGCACGGCCGTCGCGCGGGTGTCGTCGATCCGGCACCGCGCGAGCGTGATGTCGGTGACGGGCGCCGTCGCGGAGCCGGCGACGACCGTCCCCGGCCCGCCCCCGGTCGTGAGATGCAGCCCGCGGAAGAGCAGGTCGTGGTTCCCCGGCATCCACAAGGCGCCGTCGGCCGCCGCGATCGTCGCGCGTCCGCCCCCGTAGGAGGCGAAGACGATCGGCGCGCGCCTCGTTCCGCTGCCGTGCGGGACGAGGGCGGTGCCCGAGAACGTCGTACCGCCGCGGAAGAGCACACGGTCGCCCGGGTGGAAGACCGCGCGGTTCACGCGTGCGACGCTCCTCCACGCGCGGGCCGGCGACCGCCCGGACGCGCGGTCGTTCCCGCGGACGCTCACGTAGTACGTGTGCGCGGACGCGGGCGACACGACGAGCAGGACACACGCCAGGGCGACCAGTGCGAGGAGGGCGAAGACCCATCTCACCCCCGTATTCCGCCGGTGCGCGTCGGACGGCAGCCGGGTCCCCACGAGCCGTTCCCGCAGCCGCACGGCCTAGCGCCTGGCCCGCTGCAGCGCGACCCGCACCGCCGGGTCGCGAGGATCGAGGCGTTCCGCCGCGGTCAGCTCGGCGACCGCTGCCCGGCGATCGCCGGCGGCTGCGAGCGCGGAGCCGAGGAAGTACCGGACGGCGACGGAACGCGGCGCGATGCGTCGTGCCTCCCGCAGCGGGGCGATCGCAGCCGCGGGATCGGGCGCGATCGCGGCTTCCGCGACCAGCGGGTCGATCGACAGGGGGTCGAGCCGGTGCGCCCAGCGGAGGTCGGTCGTGTCACGCGCGGCCGAGCCGGCCTGGACGAGGCGGGCGGCGAGCCAGGGAACGAGGAAGAGGACGAGCGCCGCCGCCGTGGCGAGGGTTGCGAGGCGACGGGGCCGCGCCGGCAACGTGACGGCGGTCCCGCCGGCGAGGCCGACGCCCGCGAGCAGGAAGAACGGGATCGTCACCGCCGGGAACGTGAACGTCCAGTCGACGAGCGCCTGCCCGAGCGCCAGGACTGCGGCGCCGAGGGCGCCGGTCGCGACGAGGTCGCGCCCGCGCGCCCGGCGCGCCAGGCCGACGAGCAGGCTGCCGTATCCGACGACGGCGAACACGAGCCCGATCGCCCCCGTCTCGGACGCGATCTCGAGCGGCAGCGAGTGCGCGCGTGCGGGCGTCTCGTCGCTCCTGCCGTGCACGAGATATGCGGCGGCGAACCCGCGCGCTCCCGTTCCCGCGATCGGGTGCGCGCGCCACTCGTCGAGCGCGACGCGCCAGAAGTCGGAGCGGTTCGAGCCGAGCTCGAGGAAGTGGGAGGAGGCGTTCGTGTGCTTCGGCGGCGGCGTCCGAAACGCGCGCCAGTCGCGCGACGCGCGCGCCGAGAGCGCGTCCCGCTCCACGACCGCACCGGTGAGGAGGGCGACGGCGGCTACGGCGGAAATCGTCCGTCCGGCGAGCGTGAGGTGCCGGCGCGAGCGCGGCGCCAGATGGATCCGCCGGCCCGCCGCGGCGAGCACGGCCGTCCCGCACGCCGCGGCGACCGCGACCGCCGCGACCGCGCCGGCCGCTCGGTGCATTCCCGCGACCTGCGCCGCGCCCGTCTCGGCGAACGGCCGCGTCAGCGTTCCCCACCACACCGTCACCGGGACGGCGACGGGCAGGGCGAACACGAGGCATCGCCGGGGCCGCGCCACTGCGGCCACCGCGACGACGGATGCCGCGAGGCCGACAGCCGATCCCTTGCTCTGTGCGAGGACCGCCGTCGCGGCGAGCCCGCCTGCCGCTCCGCCTGCGCACGCGCGCGCCGCGAGGCTCCCGGCGCGTCCGGCCGCCAGCGCGACTGCCGGCCACACGGCGATCCCGAAGAACGCGGCGCAGGCGTTCGCGTACGTGATCGGGAACGACAGCCGCGCGAAGCGAAACACGTCGTTCGCCGTCGACGCGTGGAGCAGCGTCGCGACCGTCGCACCGGCGACCACGGTGACCGCGGCGACCACGACCCACATCGCGAGCGTCCGGTCACGCTCCCGGGTCGTCGTCGTGGCGAGCAGGAGCGCCGTCACGCCGTAGAGGAGCAGGAGCGATTCGTCGCGGGCGAGGCTCGGCAGGGGAGCCCAGACCGCCGAGAGGAGCGACCACGCGGCGAGGCCCGTCAGCGCCGTCGCCCCGGCGAGTGCGGGCGGCGACGGCGCCGCCGCCCGCCGCGCGGCGAGCGCGACGAGCGCGACGGCCGCCGTCAGGACGGCGTACGGGAGGAACGCGCGGGCGTCGATGCTGCCGCGGTCGTGCCACGCGAGCGCGACGCCGCCGCACGCGGCGGCGACCACGGGCAGAACGGGAGGAGCTGCACGTGCGACCGCGCCGGTTCGGTCCGCGAATGTTTCACGCGCTCCCGTATCCGATAGGTCCCGCATGTCGTTGCACTTTCAACGGTTGGGTCAGCTGCGGGAAGACGGGAGAGTTATGAGGAACAAAGCAGGTCTATGGGGCTTGTCGGTGACAGTCGTGGCCTTCTTCGCGCTCGCGCCGAGCGCGTTCGCCGGGGGTGGGTCGCCGCGGGACATCTGCAACGACCTCCAGGACGGCAAGCTTGACGGTTCGTACACCCCTGCCCAGATCGCGGCATTCCAGAACGACGCGACGATGCAAGGGTACTGCGGCTCGATTGCACAGGCGGCGGCGCCGGCGGCGCTGGGCGTCCGCGGGACGACGCACCCGAGGTCCGGCGTGTCGCCCATCGTCGCGACGACACGGAGGTCCTCGACGCTTCCCTTCACGGGAACCGACCTCGGCGTGTTCGCGCTGCTCGGCATGGCGCTCGTCGGGATGGGCTTGCTGCTCCGGCGCGGCGACGCACGCGAATAGCGAGAACAGGCCGACAAGACAACTGGTGCAGGGCCTCCGGCGGTGACCCGCCGGGGGCTCGCGGTTCGGGGGATCTGTGGTGGTGCGGTCGGACACGGTCAGGCTGGCGCAACGCGCGCCGTTTCCGCGCGTCGAGTTGTCGCGCGTCCAGAGCCGAATGGTCGCGGTCGTCGGCCGCGCGCTCGCCGTCGTCGTCCCCGTCTACGGCGTCCTCCTCACCACGCCGTTGCCGACGCAACGCGAAGCCTTCGTGTTCGTCGTGTCGTCAGCGGTTTGGTTCGGCGCGATCACGAAGACGCTGATCGCCACCCGGTCGACGCGCTTCGCAGTCGGTCCCGCGTTCGCGGCGGTGGTCGGCGCGTTCGCCGGCGTCGTCGTCCTCTCTGCGATCGCGAAGTGGCTCCCGCTCGGCGTCGACGTTCCGATGCTCCTTCTCATGAGCGTCGGCGTCTTCGCCTTCGGGTGGGCGTGGGAGCGAATCGTCGTCCGCAGCATCGCCGGCCGGCCGCGCGTCCTGATCGTCGGCGAGGACGAGGAAGCCCACGGGCTCGCACACGACATCCTGGCCGATCCCGTCCGGCAGTTCGAGATCGCAGCGCTCGTCCTGACCGACGAGCATGCGGTGCTCGGCCCGCTCGTCGAGGAGGAGCGGCCGGACATCGTCGTCCTCGCGATGCACGAGTTGCGGGGCGAAGCCGTCGAGTGCCTCCTCGATGCCGCGACGGCCGGCTTTCGCGTGGTGGGCGTGGCGGAGTTCCACGAGCACGCGTTCGGCCGGGTCCCCGTCGACCACGTCCGGGCGCCGTGGTTCGTCAACGTCCTCCACCTCTACCACCGTCCCTACTCGCTGCTCACGAAGCGGCTGTTCGACGTCGTCGTGGCGTCGTTCGCGCTCGTGGCGACGAGCTGGCTGTTCCCGATCCTGTGGCTCGCGGTGCGCCGGACGCCGGGCCCCGTGTTGTTCCGGCAGGTCAGGCTCGGCGAGGGCGGGAAGCCGTTCCGGATCTACAAGTTCCGCACGATGCGCGCGGACGCCGAGCCCGCAGGAGCGCAGTGGGCGTCGCGCGACGATCCGCGGGTCACGCCCGCGGGCAAGCTGATGCGCAAGACGCGCCTCGACGAGCTGCCCCAGCTCGTGAACGTCCTGAAAGGCGAGATGTCGATCGTCGGCCCGCGCCCCGAGCGGCCGGAGTTCATGGCCGAGCTCCGGCAGGCAGTTCCGTTCTGGACGCGGCGCCACCTCGTGAAGCCCGGCATCACCGGCTGGGCGCAGGTCCGTCACGGATACACCGACGACGCCTCGGGCACGGCCGACAAGCTGTCGTACGACCTGTGGTACCTGCGGCACCGCAGCCTGCTGATCGACCTCGCGATCTGCGTGAAGACGATCCGCACGCTCGTGACCGGAACCGGCGCGCGCTGACGGATCGCTCTACGCTCGACGCATGGAGATCGTCCGGCTGGAGCGATCGCGGCTCGGCGAGGCGAGCGACGTGCTCGCCCGCGCGTTCATGCACGACCCGGCGTGGGTGTGGCTCATCCCGGACGACGAGCGGCGCGCGCGCCTCCTCCCGTGGCTCTTCCGGGTCGGCTTCGACGTCACGGCCGCCGACGTCTACGCGACCGCGGGCCCGATGCTCGGCGCTGCGCGCTGGCTGCCGCCGGGCCGGCCGGCGATGCGCGTCGGCGCGACGCTGCGCGCCCTCGTGACGACACCTCTTCGGCTCGGCATCGCGACTCCGAACTTCCTCGCCTACGGGCGCGCCGTCGAGACGATGCGGGCCGAGGTCGCACCGGGCCCGCACTGGTACCTGGCGGGGATCGGCGTCGACCCGGCCGCGCAGCGCACCGGGGTGGGCGCCGCGCTCATGCGTCCGGGCATCGAAGCCGCCGCGCGCGAGCGGCTTCCCGCGGTCCTCCTCACCAACAACGAGGCGAACCTCGCGTTCTACGAGAGCAACGGCTTTCAGGTCGTGCGGAAGGACGAGACGCCGAGAGGCGGCCCGGATGCCTGGGCTATGGTCAGGCGGCCGTGACGCCGAAGCGTTTTCCCGACCGCGACGAGATCGCGCGTGTGCGCGAAGAGGCGAACCGGCTCGAGAGCGGGCAGGAGGGCGGGGAGACGCGGCGCCTCGCGGGTCGGGTGATGGCGCGGCGCGACATGGGCAAGCTCGTCTTCCTCGACCTCGTCGATCGCAGCGGCCGCATCCAGCTCCTGTGTCCTGCCGCGCGCACGGGCGAGGTCGACGTGCACCTCGGTGACGTCGTCGGCGCCGTCGGCAAGCCGACGAAGAGCCGGCGCGGCGAGCCGTCGCTGATCGTCGACGAGCTCGTGCTGCTCTCACGCATCCGCTCGCCGCTGCCCGACACGTTCCACGGCCTGACCGACATCGAGCAGCGCTACCGGAAGCGCTACCTCGACCTGCTGATGAACGAGGACGTGCGAGCGGACTTCATCCTGCGCGCGCGCATCGTCTCCGCGGTGCGCACGTACCTCGATGCACAGGGGTTCGTCGAGGTGGAGACGCCGATCCTGCAACCCCGGTACGGCGGTGCGTTCGCCGAGCCGTTCGTCACCCACCACAACGTGCTCGACCAGGACCTCTACCTGCGCATCGCGACCGAGCTGTATCTCAAGCGCTTGATCGTCGGCGGCCTCGAGAAGGTGTACGAGATCGGCAAGGACTTCCGCAACGAGGGCGTCAACTACAAGCGCAACCCCGAGTTCACGATGCTCGAATGGTACGAGGCGTACGCGGACTACCAGGACACGATGCGCCGCATGGAGGAGCTCGTCGAGTTCGTCGCGCGCGAGACGCTCGGGACGACGGAGGTGGCGTTCAAGGGGCACACGCTCGACGTGAAGGCGCCCTGGAAGCGCGTTCGTCTCGTCGACGAGCTGCAGGAGCTCGACCTCTGGACGAAGGACTACGACGATCTGAAGCAGCGCCTGGAGGACCGCGACGTCGACGTCTCGCAGGACAAGACGTGGTCACAGCTCGTCGACAAGGCCGTGACGGCGTACATCGAGCCACGACTCGTCGAGCCGACGATCCTCTACGACTATCCGATCGAGCTCTCGCCCTTCGCACGCACGTCGGACGACGACGCCGGAATCGTCGAGCGCTTCGAGTTCTACGTGGGCGGGATGGAGCTCGGCAACGCCTTCAGCGAGCTGAACGACGCCGAGGAGCAGGCACAGCGGTTCGAGATGCAGGCCGCCGAAGGCGCAGGGGGCAACGTCGAGGCGGAGCAGGGCGATCCCGACTACGTCGAGGCGCTCTCCTACGGGATGCCGCCGACCGGCGGGCTGGGGCTCGGGATCGACCGGCTCGCGATGGTGCTCGGCGGGAAGGAGTCGATCCGCGACGTGATCCTCTTCCCCGCGCAGCGCTCGAAGGCCGAATGACGACGACTCCGGCGGGCGCGGCTGCGGCCGTCGGCCGCCACCTGACGCTCGTCGCGGGCGTGACCGCCGCCGCGGTTGCGCTCGCCGCAGTCCTCTCGCTGACGGCGCCGTCCGTCCACCGCGCCGAGTCCAAGCTCGTGGTCACGGTTCACGGCGCTCCGGTCACTGCCCGCCCCGCGCCGGGCGCGCCCTACACGGCCACGCTCGAAGACCTCGTCCGTAGCGACGTCGTCGCGACGAACGTCGTCCAGAGTCTCCGCCTCGGGATGTCGTCGCACGAGCTCCTCTCGCGCCTGTCGACGTCGTCCGACCCGAAGACGGCGGTGATCGAGATCGCATTCGAGGACGGAAGCCGCGCGCGCGCAGTCCGCGTCGTGCAGCAGGTGGACTCGGTGTTCGCGCGGCTCGTCGCGGCGCGGTTCGGCCGCATGTCGTTGGCGGCCAGCGTCTTCGACCCGGCCCACGGGCTGCCGGGCCGGGTGTCGCCGAGGCCCGCGCGGGACATCGCGATCGGCGGTGTGATCGGGCTCGCGCTCGGGGCGCTTGCGGCGGTCGCCCGCGAATCGCGGCGTCCGCGGACGGCGGCCGCCGCTCCCGCGCCCCGCGGCCCCGCGCCTCAGGTCGCCGCGCTCGAGAAGCTCCTCCGAAACAGGGATTCGACGATCGAGCGACTCCGCGCCGAGCTGCGGGACGCGCAGCTCCACGCGCCGCCCGCCCCGCCCGAGCCCGTCGCCCAGCCGCCCGATCCTCGCCACCTGCTCGCGACCGCCGGGCGGTTCGACCTTGCGGCGCTCGAGGACGCCGTCGCCCGCGACCGCGATCACCCGCGCGCCGACGAATGGAATGCCTACCTCCCGCTGCTGCGCGCGCAGGCCGACGCGGCCGGCATGCTGCCGCCGGAGTTCGACGGACTCGTGCACGACGTGTTCGGCGACCTCCTCGGCCGTATCCGCTCCGATGCGTGACCATTCGGCCCCTCCGCGCGTTGTGGAGCTGATGAGACGGCCCTCTGCGCTCCTGCTGATGATCGTCGGGCAGGCGACGCTCGCCATGCTCGCCCCCGCGGTTTCCGCGGTGCCGGCATTCGCGACGTTCCTCGCGGCCGGCCTCGTGCTGGCCCGGAACTAGCGTCTTTCTTACCGTCCGCCTACCGCGCCACCCCCGGCGAGGGGAGTACCATGCGGCTTCCAAGGAAGGGAAACCGTTTGCGCCGCCGGAACAGGCGGTAGAGAGGAACCGAGTGTTCGAGAGATTCACTGAACGGGCTCGCCAGGTCGTCGTACTCGCGCAGGACGAGGCGCGCGCGCTCAAGCACAACTACATCGGGACCGAGCACATCCTGCTCGGCCTGTTGCGCGAGGAAGAGGGACTCGCGGCGCGCGTGCTCGAGTCGCTCGACATCACCGTCGAGGAGGTCCGCGCGCAGGTCGCGCGCATCGTCGGCCAGGGCGACGAGGTCACGACCGGCCAGATCCCGTTCACCCCGCGCGCGAAGAAGGTGCTCGAGCTCGCGCTGCGCGAGGCGCTGTCCCTCGGCCACAACTACATCGGCACCGAGCACATCCTGCTCGGCCTCGTGCGCGAGAACGAAGGCGTCGCCGCGCGCATCCTGCTCGACTTCGACGCCGACGCGGAGAAGATCCGCAACGAGATCATCCGCATGCTCTCCGGCCCCGGCCGCCGCCAGGGCGGCACGCAGCAGGGCTCGGGCGAGAAGGGCAAGAGCTCGAAGCTGCTCGACCAGTTCGGCCGCAACTTCACGAAGCTCGCGACCGAGGGCAAGCTCGACCCTGTCGTCGGCCGCCAGAACGAGATCGAGCGGATCATGCAGATCCTCTCGCGCCGCACCAAGAACAACCCGGTTCTGATCGGCGAGCCCGGCGTCGGCAAGACGGCCGTCGTCGAGGGGCTCGCGCAGCGCATCTCGGCGAACCAGGTTCCCGACATCCTCAAGGGCAAGCAGATCTACTCGCTCGACCTCGCGGCGCTCGTCGCCGGGTCGAAGTACCGCGGTGAGTTCGAGGAGCGCCTCAAGAAGGTGATGAAGGAGATCACCCAGCGCGGCGACATCATCCTGTTCATCGACGAGCTGCACAACCTCGTCGGTGCGGGCGCTGCCGAGGGCGCGATCGACGCAGCGTCCATCCTCAAGCCGGCGCTCGCGCGCGGCGAGCTGCAGACGATCGGCGCGACGACGCTCGACGAGTACCGCAAGTACCTGGAGCGCGACAGCGCGCTCGAGCGGCGCTTCCAGCAGATCCGCGTCGAGGAGCCGACCACGGACGACACCGTCGAGATCCTGCGCGGTCTCCGCGACCGCTACGAGGCGCACCACCGCTGCAAGATCACCGACGAGGCGCTCGCCGCCGCGGCCACGCTCGCCGACCGCTACATCCAGGACCGCCACCTGCCGGACAAGGCGATCGACCTGATCGACGAGGCCGCGTCGCGGATGCGCATCAAGACGATGACCGCGCCGCCGCGCTATCGCGAGCTCGAGGACGAGATCGAGAAGGTGCGCAAGGACAAGGAAGCCTCGATCGAGAACCAGGAGTTCGAGAAGGCGGCGTCGCTGCGCGACAAGGAGCGGAAGCTCACGCAGAAGAAGCGCGAGCTCGAGGAGCAGTGGCGCGCCGAGGAGCAGACCGAGCAGCCCGAGATCGGCGAGGACGAGATCGCCGACATCGTCTCGATGTGGACGGGCATTCCGGTGTTCAAGCTGACGGAGGCGGAGTCGCAGCGGCTCGTCCGCATGGAGGAGGAGCTGCACAAGCGCGTCATCGGCCAGGACGCGGCGATCGTCGCCGTGTCGAAGGCGATCCGCCGCGCGCGCGCCGGCATCAAGGATCCCAAGCGGCCGACCGGCTCGTTCATCTTCCTCGGCCCGTCGGGCGTGGGGAAGACCGAGCTCGCGCGCACGCTCGCCGAGTTCCTGTTCGGCGACGAGGACGCGATGATCCAGATCGACATGTCGGAGTACATGGAGAAGCACGCCGTGTCCCGGCTCGTCGGCTCGCCTCCCGGCTACATCGGCTACGACGAGGGCGGCCAGCTCACCGAGGCCGTGCGCCGCAAGCCGTATTCGGTCATCCTCTTCGACGAGATCGAGAAGGCCCACCCGGACGTCTTCAACATCCTCCTGCAGATCCTGGAGGACGGGAAGCTCACGGACTCGCAGGGCCGCAAGGTCGACTTCCGGAACGTGATCGTGATCATGACGTCGAACATCGGCTCGGCGTCGATCTCGAAGAACGTGTCGCTCGGCTTCACGATGTCGAACGAGGACGGCCTGTCCTACGACGACATGAAGACGCGCGTGATGGGCGACCTGAAGAAGGTGTTCCGGCCCGAGCTCCTGAACCGCATCGACGAGATCATCGTCTTCCCGAAGCTCGCGAAGGGCGAGATCCTGCAGATCGTCGACCTGATGCTCAACCGCCTGCGCGTGCAGATGGCGGAGCACGAGGTGACGATCGAGCTGACGGACGAGGCGAAGGACCTGCTCGTCGACAAGGGCTACGACCCGGCGATGGGCGCCCGGCCGCTGCGCCGCGCGATCCAGCGCTTCATCGAAGACCCGCTCGCCGACTTCGTGCTCGGGCGGACGCTCGAGCCCGGCTCGACGATCCTCGTCGCGCGCAAGAACGACGAAGAGGTCGACATCACGGTCGTCCCGCCGGCACCGCCCGAGGCGATCGGCGTCGGCGCCGCGCCGGACGCGCCGCCCGTCGAGGACTGAGACGTGGAGCCTGGTTGCCGCCGACGGCGGCAACCAGGCTCGTGTCCTCTACTCCTGCAGCTGCCAGACGTCGTTGCGGAGAAGCGGCACGCTCGAGCCGTCGGGCAGCAGCGCGTCGACGTCGACGTCGGCGCCGCCGACCATGAAGTCGGTGTGCACCGTCGAGACGTTCACGCCTTCGATCACGCCGCCGTCGACCGCCTCGGCATACGCGGCGCCGTAGGCGACGTGACAGGTGGCGTTCTCGTCGTACAGCGTCTCGAAGAACGTCTCGCCGGTCTGGCCGATGCGCGACGCGCCGTCGACGAGGGCAACCTCGCCGAGGTACGCCGCACGCCCGTCCGTCTCGAGCTGTCCCCTGATCACGTCGTCGCCCTCGTCGGCGCGGACGTCGACGATGCGCCCCGCCTCGAACCGAACCTCGAGCCCGCGGACGATGCGGCCGTACAGCGCGAGCGGGCGCGTCGAGCGGACGACGCCTTCGGTGCGCCTGCAATCGGGCGTCGTGAAGACCTCCTCCGTCGGCATGTTCGCGACGTAGGGCAGGCCCTCGGCGGTCTTCGACTCGCACCCCTGCCAGCGCGACTGCGGCAGAAGACCGACCGTGAGGTCCGTTCCCGGCCCGGTGAAGCGGATCGCGTCGACCTGCAGCTCGTTCAGCCTGCGCGCCCGCGCGCCGATGCGCGCGACGTGCTCCTTCCAGGCGCCGACCGGATCGTCCTCGTTCAGCCGCACGCAGTACTCGACGAGCTTCCAGAGCCGCTCGAGGTCGGGCTCGCCGAACATCTGCTGCGCCCAGCCTTCGTTCGGGACGCCGATCACGACCCAGTTGTTGAGGCGCTCGTTGATCTGACGCGAGCTCTCCTCGGCCAGCTCGACCATGCGCGCCTTGCCGACGCGCGCCCCCGGCAAGTCGGCGAGAAGATCGGGTTCGGCGTCGCCGGTCAACGCGATCACCGCGGCTCGCTGGTCGCCGATGTCCACGGCGCGCTTCAGCACCCACGGCGGCGTCCACGAAAGGACGTCCTCCGACGCGTGCTCGATCAGCGCACGGCGGACATGCTGGTCCGTGTAGTAGACGTCGACGAAGGCGGCGCCCGCGCGATATGCCGCGCGCGTCACCTCCCGCGCCACCGCTGCGTGCTCGACGCGTGCGACGACGTCGACGAGCTGTCCCGGCTGCACGTTCGCGCCGACCTGCACCGCGAGCTCCGCGTACCGCTCGAGCCGCGTCTTCGCCACGGCTTCTACTCCGGTAGCTGCCACACGTCCTCCCGCAGGATCGGCACGTGCTGCCCGTCCTTCGTGACGCCGTCGACGGCGAGCTCGGGCCCGCCGACCATGAAGTCCGTGTGCACGTTCGAGACGTTCATCCCGTCGCCGGGATCGCCTTCGAAGACCTCGGGGATGCCGAAGCCGTAGGCAATGTGGCACGTCGCGTTCTCGTCGTACAGCGTGTCGAAGAAGGTGATGCCCGTCTGTCCGACGCGCGACGTCCCGTCGACGAGGGCGAGCTCACCGAAGTAGGCGGCGCGGTCGTCGATCTCGAGCTGGCCGCGCACCACGTCTGCGCCCTTGTCGGCCCTGACGTCGACGATCTTGCCGTCGCGCACGGTCAGCTGCAGGTTCTCGACGACGTCGCCGGCGAGCGCGAGCGGCCGCGTCGAGCGGATCGTGCCCTCGGCGCGGCGGCAGTCGGGCGTCGTGAAGATCTCCTCCGTCGGCATGTTCGGGACGTATTCGACGCCGTCCGCCGTCCGGAACAGCGCCGACATCCAGCGTGCGTCGTCGAGGAGGCCGACGGTGAAGTCGGTGCCGGGGCCGGAGTAGTGCAGCGCGTCGAACTTCAGCTCGTTGAGCTTCGCCGCGCGTGACTCGAGGCGCGCCATGTGGTCGCGCCAGGCGGCGACCGGATCCTCCTCGTCGAGGCGCGTGCACGCGGCGACCGCGTCCCACAGGCGCTCGAGGTCGGGCTCGCCGAAGATCTGCGCCGCCCAGCCCTCCGTCGGGTACGCGACGCCAGACCAGTTGAACGCGCGGCGCACCATCTGGCTGCGCGCGATTTCCGCGAGCTCCTGCATCCGCGCGCGGCCGACGCGCTCGCCGTCGAGATCGGCCATCAGCTCGGGCTCCGGGTCGCCGGTCGTCCAGATCATCGACTGGCCGTCGTGCGCGTTCGCGGCGACCTTCATCCACTCCGGCGTGTGGGTGAGCGCCGACTCCGGCCCGAGCTCGATCATCGCGCGGCGCACGTGGTCGTCGCGGTAGCGCACGTCGACGTACCGCGCACCGGCGTTGTAGGCGGCGCGCGTGAGGGCACGCGCGAGCGGGGCATGCTCGATCAGCGCGTTCAGGAAGACCGTCTGGCCCTCCTGCACGTTCGCACCGACCCGCACTGTCAGCTCGGCGTAGCGCTCGAGCCGCTCGTCCACTACCGGAGCTGCCATACGTCCTCCCTCAGGATCGGAACGGCCTCGCCGTCCTTGGTCACGCCGTCGACGGCGACTTCCGGTCCGCCGATCATGAAGTCCGTGTGCACCGACGAGACGTTCAGGCCGCGCGCGCGAAGCTCGTCCGGGCCGAGACCGTCGATGCCCTCGACGCCGAACATGACGGCCGATCCGTAGGCGATGTGGCAGGTCGCGTTCTCGTCGAAGAGCGTGTCGAAGAACGTGAGGCCCGTCTTGCCGACACGCGACTCGCCGTCGACGAGCGCGACCTCACCGAGGCGGCCCCCGAACGCATCGCCGGTCATCTGCGCCCGCACGGCGTCGACGCCTGCGGACGCCTTCACGTCGACCGCCTCGCCGTTCTCGAAGCGCATCTCGAGATCTTCGACGATCGTCCCGCCGAGCGAGAGCGGCCGCGTCGAACGGACGGCGCCGTTCGTCCGCCGCCAGTCCGGCGCGACGAAGACCTCCTCGGTGGGGATGTTCGGCACGTGCCTGATGCCGTCGGTCGTCTCGAGGCCGCCGCCGGACCAGCGCGCGTCCGGGTGGAGGCCGATCGTCAGGTCGGTTCCCGGGCCGGTGAAGTGCAATGCGTCGAATCCGTGCTCGTCGAGCAGCCGGCACCGCGCGTGGAGCTTCTCCGAATGTGCGCGCCACGCAGCGACCGGATCGTCCTCGTCGAGGCGAACCGCGGCGGCGACGGCTTCCCAGAGACGCTCGAGGTCGGGCTCGCCGAACATCTGCTGCGCCTGCCCGGTGGTGGGGAAGACGGCGATGTTCCAGTTCGTGCGGCGCGCGTTCTGCAGCTCGAGCTGGGCGTTCATCGCGTCGAGCGGGCGCGCCTTCCCGACGCGTCCCTGGTCGAGGTCTGCGAGCAGGTGCGGGGCCGGGTCGCCCGCGAGCATGATCAGCGCGTTCCCGTCGTACGAGCGGACGCGCTCGAGCTGCCACGGGGAGGTCCAGCTCAGCTCCTCCTCGGCGGCATGAGAGATGAACGAGCGGCGGACGTGCATGTCGACGTAGTCCGCGTCGACGAAGCGCGCGCCGGCGGCGTACGCGGACTCGGTGATCGCGCGCACGAGCGGATGGTGCTCGACGACTCCGCGCACGAACACCGTCTGTCCGGGCTGGACGTTGGCGCCGACACGGACGATCAGGTCGGCGTAGGAGGAGAGGCGGTCGGTCATTCGCAGAACGATAGAGGGTTCGATATCACGTGTCGAGAGGCACGTCGTCCCAGCCCGACCCCTCGCCCGCGAGCCAGTTGAGGGCGTGGTGGCGCTCGAGGGCGATCGAGTGGGCCTCCGACCGCTGCTCGTCGTCCAGGTGGCGGTAGACCTTGCCGTAGGCGCGGAAGTCGCCGCGCATCGGCGCCGGCAGGAGACCCTGCTCGTAGCCGCGCATCGCCGTCGCCGCGATCAGCTGGTCGAAGCTCGCGTAGCGCTCGGGCAGCTCGACCTCGACTCCGCTCTCCGCGAGCTCCGTCGTCCGCGCGCGCCAGTGCCACAGTCGCGCCGACTCGCGCTCGAGCGACAGCTCCTCCTCGTCGCGGAGCTCGCCCTCGTCCAGCTCGACCGCCGCGACCTCCTCCGGGTCGAACGCCTCGTCGTACGGCGGCAGCTCGGCCAGCTGCAGCGCCCACAGGAGCGTCCCGAGCGCCTCGCCGTGCCACACCGTGTCGACCACCGCCGGGTCGCGGGAAGGGAGCCGGTCGACTGCCGCACGGACCTCGGCGGCGAGACTGCGCGTGCGCTCGATCACCT